>CAYOUY010000256.1:0-46636 GCA_964407245.1 uncultured Acidobacteriaceae bacterium | reverse complement strand
ATGAAATCCAGCACGGCGGCGCGCCGCTCGGCGATCCGCTCCGTGGTCAGTGGGTTAAAGCCGACAATTTTCTGCATCATGGGGGCGCTGCTGAAATAAAACACGATCATGGCCACCATGGAGGGGACGAAATGCGCAGGATTCACGGGACGAAATTCGCCGGCCGCGATGCCTTGCTGCATCAGTTCACTGACCTTCCTGAAGATAGGACGAATGTAAGCGTTGATTATTTTGTCAATGTGCGACGACTGCCCCTCGCGCGCCCGCATCATCTCGCGCTGCATCAGCCGCGGGTACATTTGGTTCGAAGCAATGAAGTCGAAATACGCGCCCACATAGGCCAGCATTTTTTCGCGGGGCGGCAGGTCGCTGGCGAGCACACGGAACACGGTCGCTTTCAGGCCGGCGAACGCGGAGTCGAGCACCGCACTGTAAAGCGTTTCCTTGTCCTTGAAGTAGTAATACAAGAGGGCTTTGTTGACGCTAGCCTCGCGGGCGATCGCGTCGGTGCGAGCGCCGTCAATGCCGTGGCGGGCAAATTCCTGGGCTGCGGCCTGCAGGATAGCCGCGCGGCTTTCCTCCGGCTGGCCGCGGGTGCCCATGCGGGGGAGTGCGTGCCTTTCTTGACGTAACTGGCGGCGGCGTTCGCGAACTTGCCGGCGAAGTTCGTCGCGCTGAATGGGACGCGGCATAGTTAATTAACCAGTTAGTTAGATTATACACCAAGAGGCAGGATGCAACAATTCTCGGACGATTGATTATCCGGCGGGAGCACAGAAGGGGAGATGTTGCGCGCAGGAGCGATTAGCCATCAGTCGTTCCGCCCGGCTGCAAACTATTTCTTCCCGCCCGCGATCGAGGGCACGAGCAGTACTTCATCGCCCTCCTGGAAGGCGTAGCCTGGTCCGCCGAGAAAACGGATGTCCTCTTCGTTCACGTAGATGTTGAGGAAGCGGCGAATCTGGCCCTTTTCGTCGCGCAGGTGAGATTTCAGCTCGGGAAATTTCTCGTCGAGCACGGAGAATAACTCTCCGAGATCTTTCGCGGCGCAGGTCAGCGAACCCGCGCCTGCCGTGAAGCGCCGCAATGCGGAGGGAATTTGTACAGTGATCGGCATAGCTTAGATCTCCTGGGCTTATAGATTTGGGCTCATAAATTTGGGCTGATAGATTGAAGATCAGGCTCCTACGCCCGCGGCTTCTTCCGCCGCAGCGACGATTTCACGGACGTCTGCTACGTCCAGAGTTTGTTGCAGATACTGCTCGAACTCCGCCAACTTCGGCGCGATCGGACGCTCGGTCTGATAAACGCCAGCGAGCACGTCTGTCGTCTTCAGGCCATTACCTGTGATGCACAGCACTGTCGTTTCCTCGGGCAGAATGCGATCCTGGCGATACAGCTTGCCCGTGCAGCCCACCGTCACGCCGCCTGCGGTCTCGGTGAAAACGCCTTCCGTTTCTGCCAGCAGGCGGATCGCATCGACGACTTCAGGGTCGCTCACGTCTTCGCTCCAGCCGCCGCTGCCCTTGATGGTCTTGATGGCGTAGTGGCCGTCGGCGGGATTGCCGATCGCGAGCGAGCGCGCAATCGTCGCCGGCTTTTGCGGCTCGATCTCTGTACTGCCGGTCTTGATGGCCGTGGAGATCGGTGAGCATCCCGTGGCTTGCGCGCCGAAGAATTTCACATCCTTCGGTTCGACCAGGCCGAGCTCAACGAGCTCATCGAACGCTTTCCTGATCTTTGTGATCAACGATCCACCAGCCATTGGGCAGACCACGTTATCGGGCAAGCGCCAGCCCAACTGCTCGGCGATTTCGAAGCCGAAGGTCTTCGATCCTTCCGAGTAGTACGGACGCAGGTTCACATTGACGAAGCCCCAGCGATGCTCGTCGGCAATCTGCGAGCACAGGCGGTTGACCTGGTCGTAGTTGCCGGCGATGCGCACGACCTTTGCGCCGAAAACGTTTGTGCCCAGAATCTTCGCCGGCTCGAGATCGGCCGGGATGAAGATCCATGCCTTCACTCCCTCGCGCGCCGCGTGCGCCGCGACTGCGTTGGCCAGGTTGCCGGTCGAGGAGCAGGAAACGGTGTCGAATCCGAATTCGCGTGCGTTGGCCAGCGCAACCGCCACCACGCGATCCTTGAAGCTCAGCGTGGGCAGGCAGACGGCGTCGTTATTGATGTAGAGATTCGCCGCCGCAGCGGTCGTGCCCGTCAGTTTTCCGGCGAGATGCGGAGCCTGAAACAGCGGAGTGAAACCAACCGGCAGCCGCGGCGTAAAGCCCTGCGGGAGGGGCAATAGTTCGGCGTAGCGCCACATGTTCGGCGGCCGCTGGGCGATGCGCTCGCGGCTCAGTGCGCTGCCATTCGATCCACGCAGCGAATCGTAGTCGTAAGCGACTTCCAGAGGTGAGAAACACTCGTCGCAGATTGAGCGGGGCTGGTTTCCCCAGGTCCGACCGCATTCCCGGCACCGCAGTTCGTAGTGTGACATTGCGCTACTCGCTTTCTTATTCCGTAAACTCGGAATCGGTTTGTCATCCTGAGGACCACGTTCTTTGCGGTCCGAAGGAACTGAGCGATCCGCGCCAGGCGTCGCGTTCCTTGCGACGCAGAACCGCGCGTTTGGATCGCTTCCTTACCAGCGAATAGCTGAGGACGAGCCGGAAAAAGCGGCCATAAAAACAAATGGCCTCTTTTTCCAGGAAAAGGAAAAGAGGCTATCGGTTGCAGCTACAGCTCGCAGCCGAATCTCATGTTCCCTGTTTCCAGGAGAGAGTTGGCACCGGCCAATCGCGATATATGATCGCGGTGCGGTTGCCGTGGCGTCTCAGGGCTCGTCCCTCAGCCACTCTGCATGAAATTCAGGTCCACCCTCCGTATGACCGTCGGGCGAACTTGTTCTGCTGATACTACAAAAAGGGCGACCCGGCGTCAAGCAGGAACCTTGTAACGGCGGCCACGCGTGTTCGTGACCAGAGTCACGATCAGGGCGTTTCCATTGGGCAACATCCTTCTAGCGCCGTAACTTCGCTCTCCTATTTGGGGTTATTCATTTGCGAGGAGTGGACCGCCCGATGCACAGTCTGCTGCGCCTGGCCGCGCAGGTGCTGTAGTACACTGCCGCCAGGAAGTTTCTCCCGATTCAAAAGGGCGCGTGGGGCGCTCGCACCAGAAAAACGTCATGGATTCCGCCATCCGCACTCGAGAACTGCGCAAGGTCTACACCTCCGCTCCGCCCGCCGGGGCCGGGCGCGGCGATGCCTCGTCTGGCCGAGCCAAGCGCAGCAAAGAACCCAAGCCGCAGATCGTAGCGCTCGATGGAATCGACCTCGACGTCTCCACGGGACAAATCTTCGGCCTGCTCGGTCCGAACGGTGCGGGAAAATCCACAACCGTTGGAATCCTCACTACACGCGTTCGCCCCACTAGCGGCACGGCCTGGATTGGCGCGCATGACGTGTGGCGCGAGCAAACCGCGGCCAAGCGTCTGATCGGAGTAGTGGCGCAGCGGCAGAATCTCGATTTCTCGCTCACTGCGCGCGAGATTCTGCTCTTTCATGGAGCCTATTTCGGCCTCAATGCGCACGAACGGAACGAGCGGGCGAAGGCATTGCTCGATCGCTTCAAGCTGACCGATCGCGCCGACCAACTCGTGCGCGGATTTTCCGGCGGAATGATGCAGCGCATGTCAATTGCGCGCGCCATGATGCACGATCCTCAGGTCTTGTTCCTTGACGAACCCAGCGCCGGCCTCGACCCGCAAACCCGGCTGCTGCTGTGGGAGATCATCCGCGAGTACAACCAGAACGGCCGCACGATCCTGCTGACGACCCACAACATGGAAGAAGCCGATGCCTTGTGTGAACATCTGGCAATCATCGATCATGGGAAAATTATTGCATCCGGCACTCCGCGCGAGCTGAAGGCGTCGATTCCGGGCGGGTTCCTGCTGCGCGTGCGCTTCGGAAGTCATTCGGCGCCGTTATTCGAACGCCTGGCCACGCTTTCGGGCGTGACCGAGGTGCGCCCATCGGGGGATGGCGCGGTCGATCTCTATGCAGGCCGCGGAGGGTCGCTGATTCCGGAAATCGTTGGTGCCGCCGCTGCGGCGGGCGTGGAACTTTCGGACGTCCACATCTCCGAACCAAGCCTGGAAAATCTCTTTCTTCATCACACTGGCAGGAGCTTGCGCGAATGAACAGCACTTTCCTGGCGCTATTGGCGCGCGACGCGCGCGTGGCCAGGCGGAACATGGTTCCGCTGATGCTGCAGACTTTCCTGCAGCCGCTCCTCTTCGTTTTTGTATTCGGGCGCGTGATGGTCGGCAGCGGTTACATGCCGCCCGCTTACAAGAGTCTTCTGCTTCCCGGCATCATGGCCATCTCCATGGTCTTCACCGGAGTGTGGGCGGTGGCCATGCCGCTTATCGGCGAGTTCCAGTTCACGCGCGAAATTGAAGACCGGCTGCTGGCACCCATCGATATTTCGTGGGTCGCGGTTGAAAAAGTTGTCTTCGGCCTGATTCAAGCTACGGTCAGCGGCTTGACCGTGATCCCGCTTGCGTGGCTGATTCTGCGGCCCGGTCTGGAATTGCACGTGACCAATCCAGTCCTCTTCGTCTGCCTTACGCTGCTGGTCGCCGGCTTTTCCGCCTGCGGAGGACTGGCACTCGGCTGCAGCGTCGATCAGCAGCACGTCGGGCTGATGTTCAGCATGGTCATGACGCCCATGATTTTTTTCGGCTGCACCTATTATCCGTGGAGCGCACTGAGCAAGTTCCCGATCCTGCAGAAGATCGTTCTCATCAATCCCCTCGCCTACGCAAGCGAAGGCCTGCGAGCCACGCTTGTGCCGCAGTTTCCGCACCTTTCGCTGCCACTGATTCTCGTGGCTCTGGCGGCGTTTGATTGCCTGTTTCTCGTCGTGGGCCTACGGCAATTTGGCAAGAAAGCGGTGAGCTAGACATTTCTTTACACTCCACAGCTGGCCATCGCCGTGTACAATTCCTTCCGCCCGCAAATCAAATAATTTTGCTTCGCCAAAAATCCTTCCCGGGGACGAACCACAATGAAGAAACAATCTTTCCCGCTGTTTTTTGCTGTCCTGCTAGTTTTTATTTCCATCAGCGTTAGCTCCTTTTCGCAACAAACTAGCAACCAGCAACCAACTTCCAGAAGACAGCAGGCGGCGCCGCCTGCGGAAAAGCCCGCCGAGGCCGCCAAACCCGATGCCGCCGCTGAACCCAAACCTCCGGCCCGTGAATCCTCCGCCGACAAGAAAGACGACAAGGAAGAACACTACGACATGACCGAGCAGCCGCCGGTCGTGACCCATCATCAGATCACGGTCGAGGGCAAGCAACTGAAGTACACCGCGACCGTCGGACGCCTGCCCATCAAGCGCGGCGACGGCAAGATCGAAGCGGAAATGTTTTACGCCGCCTACACGCTCGACGGTCAGGATCCCGCCAAGCGCCCGGTCACGTTCGCCTTCAACGGCGGCCCGGGGTCAGCCACTATCTGGCTGCATATGGGCGCTCTCGGACCGCGCAAGGTAGTGCTGCAGCAGGATGGCTTCATGCCGCCTGCCCCCTATCGTATCCAGGACAATCCCTACACGCCGCTCGACCGGACTGACCTGGTCTGCATTGACGCGATCAACACCGGTTTCAGCCGCGCCGAAAACGCTGAGATGCTGAAGAAATTCTGGGGCATGAAGGGCGACATCGAGGCGTTCAGCGAATTCATTCGCCTCTACATCAGCCGCAATGAACGCTGGTCGTCGCCGCTGTTCATTCTCGGCGAAAGCTACGGCACAACGCGCGCCGCGGGCATCGCCGGATATCTGGCCGATCAGGGAATTTCCTTCAACGGCATCACGCTGCTTTCGACCGTGCTGAATTTCGAGACTCTCGAAGACAATTTCACCAACGATGAGCCTTACGTTTTTCTGATTCCTTCGTTCACTTCGATCGCCGGCTATCACCACAAGCTCGCGCCCGATCTCGCGCAGGACATGAATCGCGCCCGCAAAGAAGCCGAAGAGTGGGCGTCCACCGATTACCGCCGAGCCCTCGACAAAGGCGACGCGCTCACGCCGCAGGAGCGTCAGACTGTAATTGATCAGCTCGCGCGCTTCACCGGGCTGAGCAAGGAGGTGATTGACGAGGCCAACCTGCGCATCAACGTGCAGAAATTCACGCACTATCTGCTGATCGATCAGAAAGTCCGCGTCGGCCGCCTCGACGGACGCTACACCGGCCCCGATCCCAACGGCCTGCTCGATACTCCGTTTTACGATCCGACGGGATCGGCTACGCAGCCACCGTTCACGTCAGTTTTCTACAATTACCTGCGCACCGAGCTCAACTACAAAGTCGACATGCCCTACAACGTTCGCGCTCCGCGCGGCGGCCCGAACGATACCTGGGATTTTGGACCCGGAGGTCGTGGATTCCCGGATACCGCCACCGCGATGCGCCAGGCGATCGTGAAGAACCCTTATTTGAAAATTTTGGTGATGGAAGGCTATTACGACCTGGCCACGCCGTACTTCGCGGCGAACTACACCATGGACCATCTCAACCTGCCGCCGAAATATCGCGACAACATTTCTTACGCGACTTACGATGCCGGGCACATGGTGTACCTGCCGATGGATGGCCTGAAGAAGATGAAAGCCGACCAGGCGGCGTTCATCGAGAAAAACGGAGCGCAGTAGGCGGGATTGAGCGATGGGTTGCTGAGTGTAATCCGGATTTAGCGACAATCACCTGCGTTCCATTTGCATATACTCGTGGTGCAGGCGGATGTGGCATCGCGGAGAGTGGCACAGATGAGAAGACCGAATCTTCTGATCGCTCTTGCTTGGCTCCTTAACGCATCAGCTTGGTTTCTCCCCGTCGTCACGGGTCTTGGAGGTGGCGACGTAGGTCCTACTTTTAGAGGTTTTGAAGCCTTCGTCATGGCACTCAGCGCGGTCATGCCCGCTAATTTTAGTAATTTGGGTGCCAAGTACTCTCTGCTCGCAGTTCTAAGCGCGCTTACGTCACTGGTGTTCGTCATTGGCTCGCCGTGGGTGATATTGCGAGGAAGTTGGCTGGTCAGACGCTCGTCCGCGTGGGCCGCCGCGGTTGCTTTTGTTTTCAATGCGCACTGGAACGGCTGGCAATTGGGCCTTGGAATTGGATACTTCTTTTGGTGGTCTTCGTTCGCTGTACTTGCAGCAGGATTATTCGACCTTACTAGGCGGAAGGAAGTTACGGAATTTACGGGAACACAGACTGCGCCACTCCCAAAATAACTGTCGCAATCCGGCTTAGCGCTCAAAATCCAAGTTCGACATCTGAGAGGCGACTGCCAAACCTGTTCTCAATCGCCCAATGCCTCAATCGCTCAATGACTCAATTCTTTTCAGCGGCTGTACTGATTTTTCTTCTTGTCCTCGTGGCGCTCGATGCCCAGCTGTATGAGGCGGTCGATCAGGTCTGAATACGCCAGGCCGGTCGCCGCCCACAACTTGGGATACATGCTGATCGACGTGAATCCTGGCATGGTGTTGATCTCGTTCAAATAGATCTTTCGAGTTTTCGGATCCATCAGAAAATCCACGCGCGCCAGGCCTGAGCAGTCGACCGCCTGGAACGCCTTCACGGCGAGTTCCTGAACTTTTTTCGTCTCCGCCTTCGTCAGCTTTGCCGGGATAATCAGCTGCGAGCCTTCATCGAGATATTTCGCCGTGTAATCGTAGAATTCTTTGCCGGGAACAATTTCTCCTGGAACCGACGCCTTCGGCTCGTCGTTGCCGAGCACTGAGCACTCGATCTCGCGGGCTTTCCCTTTCTTTCCGCCGACACCTTGCTCGATAACGATCTTGCGGTCGAACTTCGCCGCCTCCTCAATCGCCGGTCCGAGTTCTTTACGATCGTGTGCCTTGCTGATACCGACTGACGATCCCAGGTTCGCCGGCTTCACGAAAACGGGATACTTGAGTTTCTTCTCAATCAGCTTCTGGGTTCCCTTCGGGTCGTTCTCCCACGCGCCGCGCAGAATGGTCACGTGCTTCACGATCGGCAGCCCGGCGGCGATGAACAACGACTTCATGATGTCTTTGTCCATGCCCGCAGCCGATCCCAGCACTCCCGCGCCGACGTAAGGGATGTCGGCGAGTTCAAGCAGACCCTGGATTGTGCCGTCTTCGCCGAACGTGCCGTGCAGCACAGGGAAGATCACATCGACATTGATGGCGCGGTCGCTGGCGCGGCGCATTAAGCCAGAGTCGGTTTGAAACGGCACGAGGCCGCTTTCGCGGTGAACCGGCTCGGGAGGAACGACAACCGACTCGCCTTGCGCCAGCACCGCCGCCGCAGGCGTGGTTTCCGGATCGCCGGCCCGCAAGTGGCGAGGTTCGTGGATTGGCTTGCCTTCGAGCAGATTCTCGGCGTGTTCAGACATGAGCCAGCGGCCATCTTTGGTGATGCCGATGGGAACGACCTCGTACTTGTCCTTGTCAATCGCCTTGAGAACCGACGCGGCCGAGAGCAACGAAACTTCATGCTCTCCGCTGCGCCCGCCAAACAAAATGCCGACGCGAAGCTTTTTCATGACAATTTAGTGTGAATGGACCTAAAGCAGCCGTCAATCGCAGGAATGGTTCCGAAAAAAATGTTACCGCCGAGATCGCCGAGTACGCCAAGAAACAAAGGATCTAAAGCATTCCATATCCTCGGCGCTCTCTGCGACCTCGGCGGTGAAGATGCCTCTACAGGATCTTCTTCCCGAACGCCGACAGCGCCAACTCCACCGCCAGATCGGCCGTCTGGTTGTGCTCGTCGATGACTGGGTTCACTTCGACAATTTCGAAGCTCAACATGCGGCCGTGGTCGGCGATGATCTCCATGGCGAGATGAGCCTCGCGGTAAGTCGCGCCGCCGCGCACGGGAGTGCCCACGCCGGGCGCGTCTTCGGGATCAACCCAGTCCATGTCCAGCGAAATGTGATAGCCGGCGGTGCCGCGACCGGCCATGCGCAGGGCTTCTTCCATCACCGTGCGCATGCCACGCTCGTCAATGTCGCGCATGGTGAAGACGCCGATGCCGGCACGTCTCACGTTTTCTTTCTCCACCGCGTCGATGTCGCGCACACCCACGAGCACGCAGTTTTCCGGTTTCACCTTGGGCGTGAAGTCGTAAATGTTCGCCAGTTCTCCGGGCCACAACCCCATCAGCGCCGCCAGTGGCATGCCGTGCACGTTGCCGCTGGGCGACGAATCGGGCGTGTTAATGTCGGTATGCGCGTCGATCCAGATCAAGCCGATGCGCTGATTCTGCCGCCGATAGAACTCGGCCACGCCGGAGACCGTGCCCGCGGCCATGGAATGATCTCCGCCAAGCGCCAGCGGAACTTTGCCCGCCTCGAGCGTCTTCAGGACCAGTTCGGCGTGCTTGGTGCACGTGGCCGTAATTTCCTTCAGATATTTCGCGTTGGCCGCACCTTCTTTTTTCTGCTCGGGAATCGCAACTGCGACGTTGCCGCCGTCTTCCACCTGGTGGCCAAGCGCCTCGAGCCGAGCTTCCAATCCCGCCACACGAACCGCTGACGGTCCCATGTCGACGCCGCGCCTCGACTGACCGAGATCAAGCGGCACGCCGATGACGCGAATCTTCTTGATGGAAGTTGTCATGACCCGCTCAGTTCTTCACTTCCCTATTTACCGCCGAGATCGCTGAGCGCGCCGAGTCAGGGAAGTCGTTGACGATGCGCTTCAAGCCGTTCTTGAGCACACGAACGTGAAAGTTAATGATTAAGCCGACTCTTTTCTCGGCGATGCGCAAATATGAAAGCAACTGCGCATCATGAATAGGCGCCAGACGCTCGACCGCCTTAACCTCTACAACGACGGAATCCTCAACTACCAGGTCAAGACGATAGCCGCAATCAAGTTTGACGTCCTTGTAGGTGATCGGCAGGGGTTTTTGCTGCTCAACCTTCAAACCGATTTGTCGCAGTTCATAAGCCAAGCAGGCCTCGTAGGCGGACTCGAGCAGTCCGGGTCCAAGACATCGATGAACCTCGATGGCTGCGCCAATTATTTGGCGGGTGATCGAATCGAGTCTGTCCTTTTCTTCCACTCTTGGCGGTCTCTGCGTTCTCGGCGGTAAGAACTACGGATACAGCCGATACAGCATCCTGGGAAACGGAATCGTCTCGCGTACATGCTCCAGGCCACAGATCCAGGCCACGGCGCGCTCAATGCCCATGCCGAATCCGCCATGCGGCACGCTGCCGAACTTGCGCAGGTCCAGGTACCACTTGAACGCCTCTTCCGGCAATCCGTGCTCGTGGATGCGCTTGAGCAGCAACTCGTGCGATGCCATACGCTGCGACCCGCCGATGATTTCGCCATAGCCTTCGGGGGCCAGCACGTCGACGCATAGCGCCAGCTCGGGCCGCTGTGGATCGGGCTCCATGTAAAACGCCTTCACTTTCGCCGGATAACGATGCACCATCACCGGCTTGTCGAACTGCGCTGAAAGATACGTTTCATCGGGCGAGCCCAGGTCCCCGCCCCACTCAAACTTCGTTTCCAGCGCACCCTTGGCGTGGCCTTCCTGCAGATTTTTCACCGCATCGTCGTAGCTGATGCGCGGAAACGGCGCCGCAATTTTTTCCAGCTTGGAAATGTCCCGGCCGATGGTTTTCAGGTCTGATGGTCGGCGCTCTAAGCAGCGCTTCACGATAAACGTAATCAGACCCTCCGCCAGTTCCATGATGTCGTCGAGTTGCGCATAGGCGACCTCAGGCTCGACCATCCAGAACTCGGTCAAGTGCCGGCGCGTCTTTGATTTTTCCGCGCGAAACGTCGGACCGAACGAGTACACCTTGCCCAGCGCCATCGCGGTCGCTTCAACGTAAAGCTGCCCCGACTGCGTCAGGAATGCCTGCTCCTCGAAATAATCGACCGGGAACAGCGTGGTGGTCCCCTCGCACGCTGCGGGGGTGATGATCGGCGGATCGGTCAGCGTAAAACCGCGCTCGTCGAAAAAATCGCGGCATGCTTTGATGATTTCTGCGCGCACACGAAGAATCGCCGCCTGCCGCTGCGAGCGCACCCACAGATGGCGGTGCTCCATCAGGAAGTCGGTGCCGTGCTCTTTCGGCGTAATGGGATACGGATCGGACTCGGGCACACGCTGTACGACTTGTACATTGGCAACATCGAGCTCGTATCCGCCGGGCGCGCGCTTGTCGGCACGCACTTTACCCTCAACGATCACGCTCGATTCCTGGGTGAGCGTCTTTACCGCTTCAAAAACTTCAGGCGTGACGGCGTTCTTCGGCACAACGCCCTGAATGATGCCCGATCCGTCACGAAACTGCGGGAATAAAAGCTTCCCGCTTTCGCGCAAGTTATAGAGCCAGCCGCGAACGGTGACGGTCTGACCCTCATGCTTGCCGATTTCGGCGATCGTGCTTACTAGTGATGACATAGATTGCGATTGAGCCATTCAATTATTGAGTCATCGAGTGATTCGTGTGGCCGCAGGTCAATGGCTCAATGGCTAAATGACTCAATGTCTCAATTGCTAAGCGTTTTCCAGCTTCTCAAACGTGGCCGGCAGCTTCTCCAGCGGATTCACCTTCTCATCTTCTTCCAGTTCTAGCAGCAGCGGCGGAACCTCTGGAACTGCGCGCAGCAGTTCCATCGCTTCTTTCCAGTCGATGGTCCCCTGCCCGGGCCACAGATGCGAATCTTTGTCCTTGCCATTGTCGTGAACATGCGTGGAGCGAATGTATTTGCGCAGAATCTCAAACCCCTCGCGAACGGAACTCATGATGTGCGCATGTCCGAAGTCGAAACACACGCCGACGTCGTCGAAATGCCCGGCATGAATCAGTTCCACGAGTTTGTCGGGAGTGGAAAGCTCATTGGGAATGTTTTCAAGCAGAATGCGCACTCCCAGAGGCTTGGCGAACGCCCGCAAATGCTCGATCGAGGTCATGGCAGCTTCGATTTTTTTCTCGCTGAAGGTTTCGTTCGAAGTGCCTATATGCTGCACCAGGAACCGAAACGGAATCTGCTCGGCGATTTCGAGCGCCCGCTTGATCTCATCCATCGCTTCGACCCGGTGCGCACGGTCGGTGGAAGCCACGTTGACCGGGGGAGCACCGGCGCGTCCCCATTCGTAGTCGGCGTAAAGCGGTGAATGTACCGAATTCAACGGAATGCCGCTGCCGCGGAACCAGTCGGCAATCTCTTTCACATGCGCCTTGCGGTTAGCGTAGTCCAGATGCTGGCGGGCGGCAAAAATCTCGATCGCCTGCACGCCGCTGCGCGCCAGGCCGTCCAGAATCCCGGGATGCAGGCGCTCTTTCACATACAGATAGGTTGAGACCGCTTTCAGCATAGAGATTTCAGATGGATGATTTCAGATTGCAGATTCAGCTTCAGAAATCTGCAATCTGCAGTCTTCAATCCACAATTTCTATCAGTATCCTACCGCTTTCCCATCGTGGCGGAAGTCGCTCGCGCCCAGGCGCTCGCCGGTCTTCTCGTCAATCGCAATGCACTCCGCGTCACTCCAGTAGGGTTCGACGCCAGACGGGTAATGCAGCCCGATTTCCAGCGTGTATCCCATCCGCTGCAGCGCACTCATCGTGTCCGGAGAGAACCATTGCTCCACATTGACCACGTCAGGCATCCATTGATGGTGAAAGCGCGGCGCATTCACCGCCTCCTGAATATTCATCCCGTAGTCGACCACGCCCATCAGCACATTGGCAACGGTGGTGATGATTTTCGAACTCCCCGGCGAGCCCAGCACCAGTACCGTTTTTCCGTCGTGCACCACGATCGTCGGGGTCATCGACGAGAGCGGCCGCTTCCCCGGTCCAATCGCATTGGCCGTGCCCTGAATCAGATTGTCCCCGTTGGGCGCGCCGGCTTTCGCCGAGAAGTCGTCCATCTCGTCGTTAAGCAGGAAGCCGAGTCCGTCGGCCGTAACCCGCGACCCGAACCATCCGTTAAGTGTGGTGGTCACGGCAACGGCGTTGCCCTCGGCATCCACCACCGAATAGTGCGTCGTGTGCGTAGACTCGTGCGGAGCCACGGCGGGCGGATGCGCGGCGGCATACTGTTCCAGCTGGCTGAACACTTCCGGCCGCTTCAAGTCGTTGCTCGGAGTGGCGCGCAGCAGATCAATCGTCCCTCTCCACGCCGCCGCGTATTTCTTATCGATCAACTGCGCGACCGGAATCTTTGCGAAATCCGGATCACCCATGAACTCGGCACGATCGAAAAAGGCCCGCCGGAACGCCTCTAAGGTAAAGTGCATCGACTCCGCCGATCGCTCGCCCATTTTGGCGAGATCGAAGGCTTCAAGGATGTTCAGCGATTCGATCAGCACGGTTCCGCCCGAGGATGGTGGCGGCGAACTGATCACGTCATATCCGCGATAGGTCCCGCGCACCGGCTCGCGTTCTTTCGCCTCGTAATGCGCCAGATCATCGGCGGTAATCAGACCGCCGCCCTTCTGCATGGCGGTCGCGAGCTCCCGCGCCAGCGAGCCGTGGTAGAAATCGTCCGGGTTCTCGGCGATGCGCTCCAGCGTGCGGGCCAGATCTGGCTGGCGAAAAATCTGCCCCGCTTTGTAGTAATCGCCGTTGCGCTGGAAGATCCGGCGCGATTCAGCATACTCCGCCAGATGCTTGTCGTGCAGATCGTGCGCCTCAACCCAGGTCAGCTCGTATCCTTCGCGCGCCAGCCGGATCGCTGGGGCCATCACTTGTTTCAGCGACAGCTTGCCCCACTTGCGCTCGGCGTGGACCATGCCTGCCACCGAGCCGGGCACGGCGATTGCCTTGTAGCCGAAATAACTAGCTCCCTCGATCACCTTGCCCTGCGCGTCAAGATACATGTCGCGCGTGGCGGCAGCCGGGGCTTTTTCGCGGTAATCAAGAAAATGCGTCGTGCCGTCGGCCATGCGGACGAGCATGAATCCGCCGCCGCCAATGTTGCCCGCAGCCGGATGCACCACCGCCAGCGCGAATCCCGTGGCCACAGCCGCATCCACGGCATTGCCGCCGGCTTGCATGATCTCCACGCCAGCTTTCGACGCCAGCTCGTGCCAGCTCACCACCATGCCGTGCTGGGCGTGAACGGGATTGGTCGAGGCCGACGACGGCACAACCATCGCCCGGGCTGCCATCAGCAGTAATAAGAGGATTGATCTGCGGTGGAATCCCATGCGATCGAAGGATGTGAGGGTTCTAGTCAGACTCTTGAGGCTAGCCGAGCGGGCGGAATCGAGTCAAATCAGAAGGGCCTTCGGCAGGCGGGAGCAGCGTCCTATGCGGGCCTGCGACGCTGTCGCTTCTTCGCGGCTGCCTTCTTCTTTGATCCTGCCCGGCCCGGCTTTGGCGCATTAACGGAGATCATTTCGTACACGACTGCCGGATCAGATCCTCCAACTCCGGCTGCGGAAGCGCGTCCAGCCGGTCCAGGATGACCCAGCTGTAACGGCCGACGTAAGGGGCTGGGCGGATGTCGGGAAGTTCCGTCAACTCGGCAAATTTCTCTGCTGTGCACTTGAAGCAGACCTTTTGAGGAATGGCCGTAAGCGCAAGCGTGGCGAAAATCTTGCTGCCAATCTTGAAGCACAGGTCGTCCCCCCACTGCAAGTTCTCGGTCGCAGAGGGGAAAGACAGGCAGTAGGCGCGAATTTGGTCTACGTTCATGGCCTTTTCCTTCATGGATCGCGCAATCAATCCTATATCGCAATCAACCCGTCCACGGGTTAAGACAACCAGATTCGTCGCTTCTGATATATTCCGCCAACAGGAGAATTGTATGCCAGTGGATATCCGAGGCATGGCTCCGCTGCTGAGCGTCTTCGACATGCCCACGTCGGTGCGCTTCTACCGCGACGTTCTGGGCTTTGACGTGGTCAATCAATCGCAGCCCGGCGATAACTTTGGATGGTGCCTGCTTCGTTTTCGTGGCGTGGAAGTCATGCTGAATACGGCTTACGACGACGACCAGCGGCCGCCCGCGCCCGATCCGGCGCGGATCGCGGCGCATGACGACACCTGTCTGTACTTTGGTTGCGAGGACCTCGACGGCGCCTATCAACATCTTCGCGCGCATGGCTTCAACGCGAAAGAGCCCAAGGTCGCACCCTACGGCATGAAACAGTTATATGTGCGAGACCCCGACGGATACGCACTGTGCTTTCAATGGCCGGCGACCCAGCAAGCCTACGATCAGTGGGTGAACGATTACGGTCTCGAACCCAAGAGCCTGGCGTAGCAGTGGGCTTTTCAGCTTCCCCCGATTCATCAGCGGCAATCAACCGCGGCTTGGCCCAGATCATTCCTCGAACCCTGCAAGGCGATCTCGCACAGCCACAACGGGCCGAGCTGAACCTCTAACCGCCCTGGATCGGCCCTTGTTTGATCACCGTGACTTTGCTGTACGCCACACGAAAGCCTAGGCGCTCAGCGTTGCGCTGTGAAGTTGTCCCGCCTTGGGTGACGACGGCCGCGTATTCGCATCCGGCTTCGAAAGCTGCTGCGATGCGAGCTCGCAACAGCGCAGTCTGCAGCCCGCGACCACGATATCCAACCAACGTCCCCGCACCACACAGGGCGAACATCTTGTACTCGGGGACGACCAATCCCGTGCCACAAGCAACCAGCTTGCCGTCAACGATTGCCACGAATGCCAAAGAACCTTCTTGATAGAGCGGGGCGACCAGACCGCGGAATGCCTGGGGTGCGCCGTCAGGAAAGAAAGCGCTCTCGACGATCGCTCCCGCGGCGCCTGCCTCTTCCGCACCGCTGCGCCGAATCTGGCACCTTGGGGGAACCTGAAGGTCCTCTGCATTGTCCAGCTTGCGATACAAAACGTTGTTCAGTTCCGCGATGGCATACCCACGGTGCTTGAACATCTCAAAGACCGTGGGCTCATGCAGAGGACACAAGTCCACCTGCGCAGGCGCGCCGTGCAAGCGGTAAAAATCTTCGATACGGTCAAGATCCGATTCGGTAAACGGCCGGTCCAGGCCCACTCCCACAGCCCGACCAACAGGAGATCCGAGTCCACAGAAACTCATGTGACCGCCACAGACCGGTTCCTCGGCGGCTCCGACTTCTGGCCGCATCTTTTGAAAGAAGCGCGCATATAGCGCTTGCGGCAGTTCCTCGACCGACTCCAGGCGGCGAGCGAATGCCTTATCCACAAATTGCATGTCATGATCCTTTCTGTTTGGGACGCACAGGGTAGGCAGGAGCGCGGCGCGCGCACACTTTAACGGCGCAACATCGCTCCACGTCTGAGATCGCGGGACTAGCGGACGGCAGTCATAGGCAGAACTCTATTTTAGCGCAGATTTTGTGGCCGCCAAGGGTCGGTCGTGGAGACCCGGTTCAGCAACGGGCGCCTTGCCGTCGCCGGATGTTCCTCCGGCTTTTTGCTCGCGCACCTGGCGCCGGAGAACTTTGAGGAAGGTCTGCACGACCGGCGAGAGATCGTCTTCGCGATAAGCAACCATCAGTTCGGTCTGAGCACGGACTCCAGTCAGCCGGCGAAAGACAACATCCTTGCGCGCAACGTTGCCAATACACCGGGGCACGATGGAAACTCCTATGCCGGCGGCGACCAGGCTGAGCGTGGTCTGAATTTCCACTGTGCGCTGCACGACAATCGGATGAAATCCCGCCTGCTGGCAAACCCCGATCACGAATTCGGTCCAACTCGGGCGAGGGTAATCCGGATAAAGTACGAAGGGTTCGGCCGCCAGTGCCGAAAGCCGCAACGCGGGCAGGTGCACGAACGGATGCGACTTGGGCAGGGCCGCACACAGCGGCTCGCGCGAGATTGTGCGAAAAATCAGACCTTCCGTCTTTGTTGGCAGGCGAAGCAACCCCACATCAATTCTTTTTTCCGAGAGGGCCTCCATCTGCGCATGAACTGTCATCTCGGAGAGACTAAGATCGACGTGCGGAGCAACCTGGCGGAAGAGTCGCAGTACCGCTGGCAGCACATCGTAGGTCGCCGACCCCACGAAGCCCAGATTAAGCAAACCGCTCACCCCTCCGCCGGCCCGCTGGGCCGCGAGGACCGCCTCTTCGGCTCGCGCCAGGATCAGCCGGGCCCGGTCGAGAAAAACCTGCCCGGCCGGCGTGATCTGCACTCGGCGGCAGTTGCGGAACAGCAGTTGCACCAGCAGTTCTTTTTCTAAAGCCTGGATCTGGCGGCTCAAGGCGGGCTGGGCAATGTGCAGGCGCTGGGCGGCGTGCCCGAAGTGCAAGTCTTCGGCTACTGCCACAAAATAACGCAACTGGCGAAGTTCCATTGCTGCTATTGTAATGCCGAACTGTTATTACTAGCGCTTTTCCATGTATTGGACGCATCAGCCGGAACGGGAGCATACTTAGCAATCTGTATTCCTGTTACGACTTTGTAAAATCGGCGGAATCTAAGTCAGTTAGCGGCTCCGGTGCTGTCGCGATTCCCGCCGAATCAACGAGCAGCTTATGTGGTTAGTGCGCCTGGCGCTGCGGCGCCCCTACACCATCGCCGTGTCCTGCCTGCTGGTCATGATCCTCGGCGTTCTGTCCCTGACCCGCATGACAGTGGACATCTTCCCAATCATTAACATTCCGGTCGTCGTCGTTGTATGGTCGTATGATGGACTGTCGGCGCAGGATATGGAACGCCGGGTCGTATTGCTGAGCGAGCGCGCCTACTCCACGACGGTCAACGGCATTTCGAGAATTGAATCGCAATCCATTCCCGGCATCGGTCTGCTGCGCGTTTATTTTGAGCCGGGTACCGACATCGGGGCTGCTATCGCTCAGATTTCCTCCGTCTCGACCACCCTGCTTCGAATTGTTCCGCCCGGAATGACTCCGCCGAACGTCATCCAGTTCAACGCCGCCAACGTTCCCGTGGCACAACTGACGGTCTCCAGCAAGACCCTGCGCGAAGAGCAACTGTATGACTACGGCAGGAATTTCATTCGCATACGTTTGTTCACGATCCCGGGCCTCTCGACTCCGGCGCCGTTTGGGGGAAAGGACCGCCAAGTCATCGTCGATGTCAACCCGCAGGCGCTGGCGGCCCAGGGTCTCTCCGCCAGCGACGTCGTGGCTGCCTTGCAAACATCCAACGTCATTTTGCCCGCCGGCGATGCCCGCATCGGCGGCACCGACTACAGCGTGCAAGTCAACTCCAGCCCGGACACGGTTACGCAGTTCAACCGCATCCCGGTCAAAGTTGTCGGCTCGGCGTCCGTCTTGCTTGGCGATGTGGCCCACGTTTCCGACAGCTTCGCCGAGCAGCGCTGCATCGTGCATGTCAACGGCAAGCGTGCAACGTATCTTGCCATTCTGAAGCATTCCGACGCCTCCACCCTGGCCGTGGTGGAGGCGACGCGCGACGTATTGCCTCTCATCAAGGCCACGGCGCCCCAAGGCATGGAGTTGAAGATTGATTTCGATCAATCCGTATTCGTGCGCGCAGCCATCGCCGGTGTGGTGCGTGAGGCCCTGCTCTCTTCGATTCTTGTCTCCCTTATGATTCTGGTCTTCCTCGGGAGTTGGCGCAGCGTGATTGTGGTCTGCACGTCGATACCACTCGCCATCTTCACCGCCATCATCGGCCTGAACTTGAGCGGAGACACTATCAACATCATGACGCTCGGTGGCTTGGCCCTCGCCATCGGCATGCTGGTTGACGACGCCACCGTAGCCATCGAGAACATCGACCGCAACTTCGAGATGGGCAAGCCTGTGACCGTTGCCATTCTTGACGGGGCCAGCCAGATCGCCGTTCCCGCAATCGTGGCCACACTCGCCATCTGCATTGTGTTCTTCCCGGTCGTCCTGCTCTCGGGTGCGGCCAAGTACCTTTTCACTCCCATGGCCTTGGCAGTTGTACTGGCCATGTTGGCTTCCTATATCCTCTCGCGGACCCTGGTGCCCACGCTCACCAGGATGCTGTTTGCCGGACGCCACGGCGGGCCAACGCATGAGATCCACCGGTCCGGTTTTTTCGCCCGGCTCGATCGCCGCCGCGAGCAGGCTTTCCTTGGCCTGCAGAACGTCTACGGGAACATGCTGGACCTGGTGCTACATCATCGCGTCTTTGCTCTTTGTGTGTTTGTTGCGCTCTTCGTGGTGAGTGGGATTCTGCCCTTCATCATCGGCAGCGATTTCTTCCCCAGCGTCGACGCAGGGCTGATGAAACTTCACGTCCGCGCCCCGATCGGTACCCGCCTGGAAGACACGGAGCAGCTTCTGGCCCGCGTGGAAGGCCGGATTCGCGAGATCATTCCGCCTGACGAAATCGATACCATCAACGACATCGAGGGCATCCCCACCAGCTACAATCTCGCCTACGTGCCCATAGACAACGTGGGTGACATGGACGCTGAGGTTCTCATAGCCCTAAAGCCCCGCCACCATCCCACCGCGGGTTACATGGAGAAAATCCGCCAGGAACTGCCTCGCGAGTTCCCGGGATCGACCTTTTATTTCCAGTCAGCCGACATCGTCAGCCAGGTGTTGAACTTCGGCGTGCCCTCACCTGTGGATGTCCAGATCGAAGGCGACAACCTCGAGCGATCCTATGAGATTGCACGGCAACTGAAGAATGAAATGCGGACAGTCCCCGGGGCAGCCGATGTGCATATCAAGCAGGCGATCCGGTATCCGGCTTTGCGCATCAATGTTGACCGCGAGAAAGCCGCCGAACTAGGTCTGACGGAGCAGGGCGTTGCCCAGAGCATGCTCATCTCACTCTCCTCGAGCGCGCTCGTTTCCCCGTCCTACTTCCTGAATCCGACCAACAACGTGAATTACGTTGTTGCCGTGCGCATTCCGCCGGAACGTTTCGATTCGGTGCAGACCCTGATGAATACCCCCCTGAGTCTTCCGGGCTCAGCGGCGCCGTTGCAGGCCGCCAGTTCTATACAGACGCGCCCGGTTCCGCAGCCGCAATTTGAAACTCTGTCTAATGTCTCGCATGTCGTGCCCGGCACCGTGCCTGCCGAAGTGAACCACTACACCGTGCAGCGCGTCATCGACGTGAACGCGAACATTCAAGGCCGCGATCTGGGCTCGGTGGTCAGCGGCATCAAGAAGAAAATCGACGGCCTAGGAAAACTTCCCGTCGGCATGCGGATCACCATCCACGGTCAGTATGAAGTGATGAATCAGTCGTTCCGCAGCCTGCTGCTGGGGTTGATCCTGGCCATCGCACTTGTATACCTGCTGATCGTGGTGCTGTTTCAGTCCTGGATCGATCCCTTTATCATCATGATTGCGGTGCCGGGAGCCCTGATCGGCATTTTATGGATGCTGGCCCTCACCGGCAGCACGATTAACGTGGAATCGCTGATGGGGTCGATCATGGCGGTTGGCATTGCGACTTCGAATTCGATCCTGGTCGTGAGTTACGCCAACGATGCCCGCGTCGAGAGGGGCTTGTCGACTATCGAGGCGGCACTCGAGGCCGGCAAGACACGCTTGCGTCCGGTTTTGATGACCGCTCTCGCTATGATCATCGGTATGATTCCTATGGCACTCGCCCTGGGTGAAGCTGGCGAGCAGAATGCGCCGCTGGGCCGCGCCGTGATCGGTGGATTGCTGGTAGCGACGATCGTCACTCTGTTCATCGTGCCCGTGGTTTACAGCCTGCTGCGCAGGGATTTCCCCACGCGGCATCTGCTTGATGCGAAATTTATTGCCGAAGCGCGCGGCGAAGAGTTCGAACCGGAGATACCGAATGCCTGAGGCAATTCCCCGACGCCGCGGTTCCATCTGGCTTTACCTGGCCGGTATTGTCGTAGTGCTGGCGTCGGCGGTATTGGCGTTTTTCCTCTTCACGCGGCAGCGCACGGGCGTCCAGGCGGCAACTGAGCGCCTTACCGAAGAAGGTCAGAAAGGACCGTCGGTAGAAATTGCCATCGCGCACAAAGTCAGCGGCTCCGACACGATCCGGCTGATCGGCGAGGCGCGGCCGTTTCAGTCCGCCATCGTCTATGCCAAGGTCAGCGGCTACATGCGCAGCATCAGCGTGGACAAGGGCGATTTCGTCCGCGGTGGCCAGGTGCTGGCGGTGATCGAGTCGCCGGAAATCGACAAGCAGTATCAAGCCGCGGTCGCCGACGCGCACAACAAGGAACTTATCGCCAACCGCGCGGCCACGCTGGTCAAGAAAGAAATGATTTCGCAGCAGGATGCCGACCAGGCCGAAGCCGATGCCGCCGTCTCCAAGGCTAACCTGGAACAGATCGCGACCATGAAATCGTACGAGCAGTTGCTCGCGCCTTTTTCCGGAACCGTGACGGCTCGCTACGCCGATCCCGGTGCGCTCATCCAGAACGCCACGGCAGCGCAGACCAGCGCTCTGCCGGTGGTTGAAGTTTCCGAAACCGGACGCCTGCGAACTTACGTCTATGTAGACCAGGCGCACGCGCCCTTCGTGAAAAACGGAGATCCTGTCACGATTCTCGATCAGGCACGGCCCGATCTCAAGGTCGAGGCCAAAGTCACACGCAGCAGCGGCGAAATTGATCCCAAGACCCGCACGTTGCTGGTCGAAATTGACGTGGACAATCCGCACAACCGCATCCTCGCGGGGAGTTTTGTGCAGGTCGAGTTGAAGGTGCAGACGCCGCGCTATGTCGAGATTCCCTCCGACGCCCTGATCGTCCGCGGCACGCAAACCTTCGTGGCCGTTCTCAATGCGGACAACACGGTGAAATTCACGCAGGTCGCCGTCGCCGAACAAACGGGAGAAACGGCGCGCTTGCTCGCCGGCGTGGAGGAAGGTGAACGCGTCGCACGAAATCTGGGCGACCGCGTGCCGGACGGAGCAAGGGTGCAGCCGGTAACGCGCCCGGCAAGTTAGGATCCGCAACTCGCACTCCAAATGGATAGGAACATACAAAATTGCTGGTTCGTTTTGGCGGTGCTGGTTATGGTTGTGACCGCGACTGCTTCCCTCTCGGCCCAGGACAAGCCGCTGTCGCTCGCCGAGTGCTACGGTCTGGCCGAACAGAATCAACCCGACCTTGCGACGGCCGAAGCTCAGGTGCACGTTGCCGAGGCGCATCTGAAGGAGCGCCGCTCGCCGTATCTCCCGCACTTGAATTTCGGGGCCAACCATAATCAGGAAACTTACAACTACGTGCCGACACTGGGAACATCTCCTAAACAGGCGGGCGCCGACTACAACGGTGAGCACTGGTCGAACTCGCCGTACTACTACACGGGACTCAATTTCACGCAAAACATCTACGACTTCGGCCTGACGCGCGGATCGGTCCAGCGCGGAAGAGCGGAACTCGCGCAGGCGCAGCAGAACCGGGATCGCGTCCGGCAACAGACGCTGCTCAATGTGCGCAACGCATACTTCAGCGTGCTGGCGGCGCAAGAATTGGTGCAGGTGCGGCAGAAAACGGTTCAGGACCAGAGCAAGCACCTCGACCAGATCAACGCTTTCTTCCAGGTGGGGCGCGTGCCCAAGATCGACGTAACCCGGCAGGAAGTGCAGCTGGCCGATTCGCAGCTGGACCTGGTGCAGGCGCAGTCGGACTTGACTGTCGCCCAGGCCGCGCTGGCGCAATCCATGGGTCTGCCCGTGAAAAGTGTATTCGTGCTTGTCGACGTATTAGGAACGGCGCAGGTGCTCGACCCCGTCGATAGCTATCTGGCCGCGGCCCAGCGCTCCCGCCCCGATCTGCAGGCCCTGCGGGAGGTGGTGAAGGCCGCGCAGGGAGACATTGTGGCGGCGCAATCTAATTTCAAGCCACGCTTGAGTTTTACCAGCTTCGCCGATTTTCAGAACATGAAATTCCCTCTCATCTGGAACCTGGGATTCGGCGAGGGACTTTTGCAGCCGCTGCTGTCGGGTGGCTTCAACCGCGCGTTTCTGGAGGAAACTCAGCAAGCGAAGAGCGCCGCCGAGTCGAACCTGAAATCCGCATTGCTGCAAGTGGATCGCGAAGTCTACACCGATTACGCCAACACCGCGGTCGCGCAACAGCAAATCGATCTGGCGACGAAGGCCGACCACGAGGCACAGGACAACCTGGCTTTTGCTGAAGGCCGCTACTCCGCCGGTGTGGGGAACATCATCGAGCTAACCGACGCCGAGTTGCTGGCTGCGACCGCCGCCGCGCAAGTCGTAACGGCGCATTACAGCTACCAGCTGGCATTCGGGCGCCTGGAAGTGGCAGCCGGGAAAGATCCAAGCGAGTAAAAAGGCGAGTGACTCTAGCGCGTACTATTCCTGAAGGCTGAGGGCCGAAGCCTGATGCCTGTCCTCTCACACCTGCTGTCTCGCTTCGCCCAACGCCACACTCACGTCCACCTTTTTCTTGTTGCGGTAGATGGTGACTTTCACCGTGTCGCCGGCGCGATGGTTGTTCATCATCTGCGCCAGGTCCTGCTCGTCCTCGACTTTCTGATCGTCAATCGCCACGATCAAATCGCCGCCCAGCGTGATGGGAGTGCTGCCCAGGTAAGCCCGTTCCGTGCCGGCGCGCAATCCGGCCAGCTCCGCCGAACCACCGGGCGTCACCTGAACGATCAGCAATCCGTAGTCGACCGGCAAGCTAAGCTCTTCCGCCAACTCCGGCCCGATCGGAATCGTACGCACTCCCAGCGCCGGACGGCGCACGCGACCGAGCGTCATCAGATCGCCGAGCACGGCCTTCGCCGTATTGATGGGAATGGCGAAGCCAATGCCTGCGCTCTGGTTCGCGTTGGAAAGGATCATGGTGTTAATGCCGATGACTTCGCCGTGCCAGTTCATGAGCGGCCCGCCCGAGTTCCCGGGATTGATCGCAGCGTCGGTCTGAATGGCTT
Organism: uncultured Acidobacteriaceae bacterium; assembly: GCA_964407245.1. GTDB lineage: Bacteria > Acidobacteriota > Terriglobia > Terriglobales > Acidobacteriaceae > Sulfotelmatobacter. The sequence goes on along the minus strand of CAYOUY010000256.1, from coordinate 22,757 downwards.
CGTCGATCATGGCGCCGTTCGGCTCGCGCACCGGCCGGATGGAGCTGACAATACCGCGCGTCATCGTCCCCGACAGGCCGAACGGGTTGCCGATGGCATACACCTTCTGCCCCACCTGCAGGTTGCGCGAATCGCCGAGCACGGCAGAAACCAGATCCGGCGCCTTGATCTGAATCACCGCCAGATCGTGCGCCGGGTCGGTACCAACAACCGTCGCGCTGTAGCTCTTGCGGTTGTGCAGTGTGACCTTCACCTGCCGTGCGTCGGCAATGACGTGGTAGTTGGTCAGAATATGGCCTTCCTTATCGATAACGAACCCGGAGCCCTGGCCCTCCTGCGGCACTAGCCCGTAGAAGAAGTCAAAAGTCATGGCCCGCGACGTGATATTCACCACCGATGGAATGTTCTTGCGGTACACGGAGATGTTGTTCTGCTCCTCGCTGTCGAGAGTTTCTCCCGGCGCAGCTTCCGTGATTTCCACCTGCTCCGGCCGGCTCAGCCAGTTCGAGGCATGCAAGGGGTTCTGCGAGTTCGAGCGCCAGGTCGTGAAATAAAAGAAGGCACCGGCAATGGCCAGGGCCAAGATGAAGGGCCGCAAAGCTTTCATGATTAGTCCACCTGATCCAAACAAGCCGGATCCTAAGCCAAACGTACGGTTGGGGATTGGCAATGTTCCCTTATTTAGATTTTACCCCGCCGGGGTGGCCTCAGGATTTGCCGCAATTCTCGGCGGTCAGCTCAGTTTGAATCTCATTCCCAGCATGGGAGGTCATCCCGAAGGCCCGCGATTTCTCTTGCGGGCCGAGGGATCTCCCGTGAGGCGCTGCTTTCCGGGGAGATCCTTCGCTCCGCCTGAAGAGCGGCTTCGCTCAAGATGACGCCATCCAAAAATTCCCAAGATCCAAACTGAACGACCGGGACGGAACCTACTTCTCAGCCGCGGCGCGCAGCTCGCGCCACACTTTTTCCGCCTGCTCGCGTGTGTGGCTGAGCGCACCAGAGTTGTCGATCACGTAGTCGGCAGCTTTGATCTTTTCCTCGTCGGGGAGTTGAGCGGCCATGCGGCGCGCGACTTCCTTCCGCGCGGTTTCCAGGTCAATTTTCTGCCGCGCGGCAAAGCGGGCGGCCCGCTGGTCGACATTGCATGTCACCACGATCAGCCGGTCGAATTCGTCTCCCACTTTGGCTTCGAGAATCAGCGCCGCTTCCACGATCGCCACAGCATGTCGGTCCTGAACGCCCATCTGTTGCATCCACTCGTTCTGGGCGCAAATCACGGCAGGATGGACGATGCGATTGAGCTCTTCGATGCGCGACGCGCGATTGCCGCCGTCGCCGGCCGGGCCAAAGGCAGCCTCGGCCAGTTTGGCCCGGTTGATGCTCATGTCCGGATTCAGAATCTCGCCGCCGAAATGGCGCACCACTTCGTTGTACACAGCTTCCCCGGGCTGCATCAGCGAGTAGGCAATGCGGTCGGCCTGGACCAGATGCGCGCCCATTCCGACCAGCATCTCTCCTACCGCCGACTTGCCCGAGGCAATGCCCCCGGTAAGGCCCACTTTCAGCATAGGTCCAGTGATGAGTAGCCAGTGATTAGTGATTAGTGATTAGTGGTTGGCCGAGCCTGCATCGTGCGTTTACTAGCCACTAGCCACTAACCACTGACCACTGCTTCTCCGCATTTTCGCCGCCTTCACGGTGTTAAACATCAGCATGGCGATGGTCAGCGGCCCCACGCCGCCCGGCACCGGCGTGAGTGCCCCTGCAACTTCGGCCACTTCGGGATGCACGTCGCCGACGAGCGTTGATCTCTTCTTGCGAAACGCTTCTTCCCGCTTGGCGTTCCCGGCGAAAAACCTGCGGAACTCGGCGGGATCGGTCACGGTATTGATGCCGACATCGATGACCGTTGCGCCAGGTCTGACGAAATCGCGGGTGATCATCCCCGCGCGGCCGATCGCGGCCACCAGGATGTCCGCCCGCCGGCAGACTCCGGGCAAGTCATGCGTTTTCGAGTGGCAGATCGTGACCGTGGCGTTGGCGTTGGTCAGCAGCATAGCCACGGGCTTGCCGACAATGTCGCTGCGTCCGACGACGACGGCTTCGTGCCCAGCCACAGCGATATTGCTGCGCCGTAGAATTTCCATCACGCCGGCCGGCGTGCATGGGACCAGTCCCGGGCGCTGTGTTGAAAGAAAACCGACGTTCATGGGATGAAACCCGTCGACGTCCTTGGCAGGGTCCACCGCCAACAGAACCTTCTTGGCATCCACCTGTGGTGGAAGGGGCAGCTGCACCAGGATGCCGTCAATGTCGCCGCGGCGGTTCAGTTCGTGAACGTGGGCGAGCAGTTCCGAAGTCGTGACCGATTCGGGCGGCGTAAGGGTTTCGCTGTAGATGCCAAGTTCTTCGCAGGCCTTGATTTTGCCACGGACGTAGATTTCGGACGCCGGATTGTGCCCAGCCAGCACCACGGCCAGTCCCGGACGCAAGTTGGCCGCGGCGAGGATTTTCACCTCCTCGGCCACTTCGGCGCGAATCTGCTGTGCGATCTTGGTACCGTCAAGAATGGCGGCAGGCATCGGTGATGATTCTATCGCATGGCTCCGCAGGGCCTACGCTTGACGTACAATACGGAACCATGCTCGCCAAAGACCTTCTCGAAATCCTGGTATGCCCCGCCTGCAAGCAGCCGCTCGAGTACCGGCAAAGTCCCGAGAGTCTTAAGTGCATTCAGTGCCATCGGGTTTATGCCGTGAAAGACAACATCCCGATCATGCTGGTGGACCAGGCGACGATCGAGCCCTAGGTTTCTGCCTCCTGCCGTCCGCATGTTGCCGATGCTCGAAAATTGCCAGCACTGGCCAAATTCAGCCACCACATGGGAAGTTCGCTAACACGGGAGCGCCGTTGAAATGATACGATCTGCGAATGCCTCTAGAGCCCTTGCAGATCGCAGACTTGACCGGGCCATCGGGCGAGCGCATTTTGCGCCTGACTGGCCCAATTCTCATCTCCAACTTTTTCGAGTTTCAGTCTGTTGTGCGGGCGAGCCAGTCGCCATCGCTCATTCTCGACCTGACCGGAGTCCCCTACATCGACTCGGCGGGCATCGGGGCCGTGGTCGGCGCCTATGTCACTCATCAAAAAGGCGGCCGCAGCGTGGCGCTGGTCGGCGTCAACGACCGCGTTCGCAACACCATGCAGATCACTCACGTGGAGCAGTTTTTTCGCTTCTACGATACCGTGGACGCTGCGCAGGGCGCCGCTCGCAGCGCCTAGCGGCAACATAAGCGCCATCCTTCTCATAAGGGACTGGCGGTCCACCCTGCCGCGGCGAGACAAGCGCACAATCGGCGTAATCGTCTGAAATTGACACATTGTGTCAGTTTCGCGATTACTGGCTGGTTACCGACGAGTGCGGATTCCCACAAATCCCTCACTGGATGCGCCACAACTTCCGATAAATCCACGGGTTAATGAATCCAGGCAGGCTGTGGGCACGTACTGTGGAAAGTGGGGTGTTGCGGCAGTTGAATTGCATGCAACTTCCACAGCGGCTCATGAGTCTAAACGGAACAAAGGGGTTCAGGTCGGAGTCGGAGGTGATGACGGCCATGACTTACGAGAAGGCTACGAACGACAGAGTGACCGATAAAGACAGATTCACCATGACGGAACTGGCGGCTCTGCGCAGCGATCTGCTTCAGGGGGGTATGTTGGACTCCTACGAGGCGGCGCAGTTGCTCCAGGTATTCCTGATGGGCCGTGGGTATGGGGTTTCGCCCAAGGCGGCGCTGGATGCGGCTGGCCGGGTCGAGATGGCAGGTTGCGCCCTACCCGTCCTGCAGCATGAGCTCGAAAATCTTGCGATGGTGATGTAACGGGGCGCAGCGCAGGCCGGTGAACCTGCGCGCTGCCGAACCGGTAGGTTGCAAAAACGGGAATCAGACCTGAGCCTCTGCGTGAGAAGACGCGGGTACTGGGTCGGAAGTCGCAAGATCGAGGGTTGATTTTTTTAGTTCATGACATTGCTGGTCGGCGATTGAAACAGAATTGACCGAACCAGTTCCACTGAGGGAAAAAGCCGGGCCAACCAGCCCGGCTTTGTGGCGTTTAGGGTCCTTCCATCGCCCAACGTTGCCGCCGGGTTTGTTGGCGCTGCTGATCCTTATTCGTACCGCAGGCTTTCCACCGGATCCAGCTGCGAGGCCCGCGTCGCCGGCACCGTCCCGAAGAGAATCCCCACAATCGACGAAACGATAATCGCGATGATGGCCGACAGGCCCGAGATGGGTACGCGGTAGTCCGTCAGGAAGCGCGCCGAGTAAGGGATGGCAAGACCCGTCACGATGCCAACCACACCGCCCACCAGCGCGATCAGAACCGCTTCTGCCAGAAACTGAAAGCGAATTTCGCGGTTCGTGGCGCCGACAGCCTTGCGGATGCCGATCTCGCGAATGCGCGACGTGACCGTGGCCAGCATGATGTTCATGATGCCGATGCCGCTCACCAAGAGCGTCACAAAGGCGACGAGCATCAGGATCAGAGTGAGGGCATCGGCGATGTGGCCCGCGACCGTGAGCAACTGGGTCAGGTTCTGCACGTTGTACACGGACTCGGGCCGGTGACGCGACTGCAATACGCGTTTAATCGCGGCGGTCGCGGGAACGACATCCTGAGGGGTCGCAACCGAAAAATAGATCTCGTACACCGTCGATCCGGGAGTAAAAAACCGGCTCACAGTGTACGGGATCAGCATGGTGTCGTCCTGGATTTCCGACTGCCCGAATGTGTCGACGCTTTCCTTGAACGTCCCAATCACCGTGAACGGCAGGCCCGTGCTCAGCTTGATGATCTGGCCGATGGCGCCGGTGGGCGAACCGTAAAGCTTCTCCGCCAGCTTCTCGGTGATGATTCCGACCTTGTTGCGGCTGGCGGTGTCTTCGGCGTCGAAGAAACGGCCGGCCAGGATCATCAGATTGCGCACGCGCATATAGTCCGGGTCCGCACCCAGCACCAGAATGTCGCTCTGCTTCCCTCCCCCGATGCTGATCCGATCGTTCAGCGAAATCGTGGGCGAAGCGGCGACGACGCTGGGCACCTGGTCGCGCACGGCCCATACATCGTCCACTGTCATGAAGTCAGGCGTGGAATCGATGCGCTGCGCTCCACCCTGGTAATCGGCATAAATCATATTCGTGCCGATCGATTGCAGCTGGCGCAAAATGTACTGCTTGCCGGTGAGACCGATGGTTGCGACCAAAATGACTGACGCCGTGCCCACCGCCATGGCCAGCGCCGTGAGCATGAATTGCAGCTTGTTGCTATAGAAGGCGTCGTAGGCGAAGTTGAGGATTTCGTTCAGCCCGATCAGGCGGCGCTGCGTTACAAACGGTACCGGGGGAGTTTTCACCATCGTGAGTGACTGACTCGATGTTAAACCCCGCTCGTGACGGGCCGCAACGCGGAGGATTCGCCGGCATCGCCGGGTAAACCGGGAGCGACCCGGCCAGCGATGGCCACCGCGGCCAGAACCACGATCAGCGGATCAACTGGCCGAAGGTAGTACGTCTCAGGATGAGTGAAGTAGTACGTGAGCGGAAAAAAGAAAAGCACGATAGCAAACCGCACTCCGAGCGCCGAGTCGCGACGCGAGTCGTATTGAAAGACGCGCCGCAGACCAACAAATCCCAGCACCGTCATCGTGGTAGCCACGAGAATATTGGGCGGATCCAGTGGTTCATCTTTTAGATACTCGCGAGAAAAGCTCCAGTAGCCCGTCCACAGGTAGACGATGCGGCGGCAGGTCATCCACGCATACCAGCCCGGATGGCTGCGCACGTAATCCTTGCCCTGCTGGAGCTTGTGGTCCATGTACGCCATCTCGCCCACGCGCTCGTATTCGCCGAGTTCCGCGTCGCTGTGGTTGGGGTGCAACGCGCTGTTGACCCAGCGAGTCGAGTATCCGTTGTTGCCGATGTAAAGCTCCAGGCCAAATCCACTGCGCACCGGAATGAAGCGGTGGAAGAGCATGTAGTTGCGAGTGATCCAGGGCGCCAGAACAACGCCTCCGGCGAGAGCGGCAGCGACCAGTTGCAGCTTCCAGGGCTGGTTCTGGCGGTAGCGGCGATAAAGTGTCCACAGCCCAAGCAACGGTAGAACTGACAACGCCACTGGCTCGGTCAAGGCAGCGATGCCACAGAGCGCGCCGAAGATCAGCCAGTCGCCACGGCGGCAGGATTTCTCCAGCCGCCACGCGTACAGAAACAGGCAAGCGAGTTCGAGCGTGAGCAGACACGTGGACCAGGCCCAGTCGGATCCATAGTAGACGCCGTAGGGAGAGAGTGCCCATCCCCAGCCCGCCCACTTGGCCACGCGGTCGCCGAATGCTTGCCTGGCAAGCAGAAACACCGGAATGCAGGTGAGCGCGGAAAAAACGCTGTTGAGCACCAGCGCGGCGATGATCGAGGGGGTGGTTTCGGGTCCGAAAATCCGAAAGATACCAGCGAGAAAGTACGCGTAGATGGGCGCAAGAACTGCTGTGGGGCCGGTTTGGGCGAAGACGTTCCCGAAACCGTGTCCAGTCGCGATGGAGCGAGCGACGAGTCCGAAGGCCCAATGATCTAGGACGAAAGGATCAGCCCAGTCGTGGTAAAGGAAGGGGATGACGGCCAGACGGACGGCGAGAGCAACGAGCACCATCAGTACATATGACGGCAGCCGGGGTGAAGAGGTGGAATCTGGCGTCATGATGCGGGCGAATGTTCAGTATAGATGGCAAACAGCCACCAATTCGTTCCGGTACGGGCACGTCCAGCCCGGCGGAGAGTCTGAAAACGCCCGATCGCTGCGCGAGAGAATCACCCAATTCACTCCAAATTCGCTTTTCAGCCGCTGAAAGTCTGCCGCCTGAAAGGTGCGCCAGCCGCTCTGGGCCGTCACTTCCCTCAGCCAGCGCGGAGCGAGGTGCGGAACGCGTGCGGCCATGCCCCCGTCTTTGTCGTAGTCGGCGAGAACGCTGCGTTCCGCCAGCGCGCGGAAGCCGTGATAGTCCTCGCCCGGCAGCGTTACGTAATGCGGATCGAGCGCGAACAGGCTGTCGGTCGGTGTGTTTTGTCTAATCCAGGCAAAGGCCTCGAGCCACGGATTCGACAGCGCCAGGCCGGGCAAGGCGCCCTCGGGCAACTCCAGGTGTGCCGTTGCGGGGTACATCTGGCGCTGGGCATAGAACATGCCTGCGCCCAGCGGCAGAAACAGCACCAGCCAGCGATAGACGCGGCGGCCGAGGATGTACTGGCCCAGCAAGCCTCCCGCGATCAGGAAGAAAAGCAGGTAGAGCAGGTGCAGGTATCGCATGGGCTCCAGCGGTCGCAGGCGCTCGAGCGACGGCGGCAGCACGATCGCCAGTCCGACGATGGTTTGGAAAATTCCGTAGTAAAGAAGAGCAAGGACGAATGGAATAAATGCGGTTTCGCGTGGTCCCTCAGGGGCTAAAGCTCGACCTTTCTCGGCGGGGTTATTGCCCACCCAAAATCTGAACGCGCAGAGGAGCACGAGTGGACCGAAGACTCCCAGCCACTCGTACCATTGCCAGCGCGAGACAAAATAGAAACCGCGGGTTGCGGCCGCCTGTCGCCAGGCATCGGAAGCGGGCTCGAAAATCCAGCCGAACGGCATGACAACCATGGCGAGGGAACAGAGTCGGGCGAGTCCCGATGGTCCTTGCTGAATCCACTTCCTCTGTGTCCACCACAAAAAGACACAGAATGAAATTCCGAAGCTTGCCATGATGGCGTGAATCGAAAACGCAACCGCCAGCAGCACTCCGACCAGCCAGAGGCGGCGAGCGTTGCCTCTGGCATCAAGCAACTCAACGATGGCTGCAAGAACCGCAGCCGTGGCCACCGTACGCGGATGAAGGTACTGGTCGGCGAGATTAATCGCTGTACCCGACACGGGCAAAGTCAGCAATGCTGCAACCAGGGCCACGGCAGCCCACTGCGCCGGCGCATTCGCGAAACATCGGCGGCTGATGCCCCACACGCCGTGCAGCACGAAAAAAATCGCGGCCCACTGCCACAGCAACACAACCCAGCCGAGCGGAAGATGGCTGAGGCGGGCCGAAAGCGCAACCACCTTGTCGAAGATGGTGGCCTGAAACTGAAGCCGAAAAAAATCCGAGTCATGTGGAAACAGCGCCGGGTTCAGATTTTTTTTGATCGCCGCCAGATAAAACGCGTCGTCCTCGAGACCAGGGTGGTAGCCCATCACGAAAAAGGCCAGGATGGTGATTCCGATCAGGAGTGCAAGACTTAGTGTGGGATTTAGAGTAAGAGAGTCGGCCTGGCGCTGGGGACCTGAAGCCGGATTTTGCAGAGATTCTGCCATTCGCGAGGATCGCGTGCCGGCTGCTTAGGCCGAACCCACGGTCTCACCATGACGAACGTAGTAGGCACCGGCCTCGGATTCAAGTTTGCGACCCTGCGGGCTGAAACGCGGCAGGTGGATCAGTCCGAAGCGTTGCATTGCGAACTGCAGCGTCGTTCCCAGCACGCCGAAGCCGTACTTGACGCTGCGGCGGAAGTTGATCGACGATGCTTCCGCGAAATATTTCGTCGGGCAGGACACTTCGCCGATGCGGAAGCCAAAGTGAACGCACTGCGCGAGCATCTGATTGTCGAAAACGAAGTCGTCGGAGTTTTCCAGCAGCGGCAGATCGGTGAGAACCTTACGGCTGAAGGCGCGATAGCCGGTGTGATATTCGGAAAGCTTCACGCCGAGGAAAAGATTCTCAAACGCGGTGAGCAGGCGGTTGGAGATGTATTTGTAAACCGGCATGCCGCCTAGCAGCGCCCGCCCGCCGATAATGCGCGAGCCCAGCACGACGTCATACACATCGTAGGCCACCATGCTGGCCATCGCGGTAATCAGAAGGGGCGTGTATTGGTAGTCAGGATGCAACATGATGACGACGTCGGCTCCGGCGGCAAGGGCCTCGCGATAGCACGTCATCTGGTTGCGCCCGTAGCCGTAGTTGCGGTCGTGCTGAAAGACGTGCAGGCCGAGCTGCCGGGCGAGTTCCACGGTCTGGTCGCGGCTGTGATCGTCCACCAGGATGCGGATGTCCACCAAGTCAGGCAGCTCTCCTACCGTGACGCGGAGGGTTTTTTCTGCGTTGTAGGCGGGCATAACGACGGCGATGCGCTTGTTGTTGATCATCTTTCTGTTTGGCTGGAATCCTTACTAGTGTACATGCCGCGGCCTCCGGGAGTCGCGCAGACTCGAGGAGGCGCGGCATTGATCTAGTCCTTCGTCGTGAAATATCCGTGAATGCTGGCCTGCTGGAGGATGTGATCCGACACGGCGCGATACAAAGTCTCGGCATTCGCGGGGAAATTGGGAGGATTCGAAGTCAGATACAGTGTCGTGTCGAGGGCAAAGACGGTTACGACATAATTGTGAACGTAAGGCGTCAGGGTGTTGGGCGGACACGGGCCGTCATACTCGGCACCGTAGTAGAAGTCGTTGAAGACTTGCTCGCCGTAAATGCTGCCCGTGACGCCCGCATTTTCGGGGAGCGAGGTGGTGGTGGGTGAGATGTTGTACATGCCCCAGTGGGTAAACGAAGCCGTGGTGTCGAACATGGTTACGACGAAACTGCGCGTACCGCGCGGAGCATTCTTCCACGACAACTCGGGCGATTCGTCGCCGCCGCCCGATACGAAAGTGCAATTGTTCGAGCCCAGAACCATGATGAGCGGCAATTCTGCGCCGTTGGTGAACGTGGTGGTGCTCAGCTGGAGTTGATGCCGCCCATCCGCATTGGCTTGATCTGGCTGTCTGTCGGCCTGGGCAAAAAGGGTGGGAACGAACGCCAAGGCTAAAGTCAGAACGATCAGATGCGTTTTCATAATTCCTCCTTGCGTTGAGTAGAACCTGAGTCCAGTCAGACTTGAGTCCAACCTCGATCGAGACGAACTATCTCGCCGCAAAGCTTCATCTCGTCACGACCTGGAAGCCGCCAAATCCGAAAGGTGGGAAGAACCGTTGCGGCGAGTCGCGAACGGCAAAACTATACACCCATTCGCTTCTGCCTGCTCGCGCGGTGTGCAAGGATTTTCATCCCGGCTGAGTCGTTTTATTAGTTCTCATGGCCGCCTGGAAGAGTATTTTTATCTGCGAACACTGCATCCTGGCGGCTTGAGGATCTATGGACAACCACACTCTGCTGCGCGAAGCCCTCGAAGAAGCGCGCGCTGGATTACGCGAAGGAGGCTTGCCGATCGGCTCGGTGCTGGCCGACAGCCGCGGGCGGATCGTGGCGCGCGGCCACAACCTGCGCGTGCAGACGGGCGATCCGACGGCGCACGCGGAAGTTGTTTGCATCCGCAACGCAGGCCGGAGGCGCGACTGGCCCGAGTTGACGCTGGTCAGCACGCTCAGTCCCTGCATCATGTGCACCGGAACAGCGCTGCTGTATCGCATCCCGCGCGTGGTCATTGGAGAAAATCGGAACTTCATGGGCGCCGAAGAACTGTTCCGCCAGCGCGGAGTGCAAGTCGAAGTTCTCGACGACCCAGAGTGTATTGAGCGGATGCGCGAATTCATTCGCACGCACGCGGATCTTTGGAACGAAGATATTGGAAAGTGAATTACCGCGGCGCAATCGAGGCTAAGGGTGTCTACGCCTGGCCCCGCGTCGTTGCCTGCTGCAAAATTCGAAACAGAAGCAGCCATCGTTTCACGTTGGTCGTTATCAGGAAGTTTTCCTTCACGTGCTCGCGGCCGGCTGCCCCGATGCGCCGGGCAAATTCGGGATGCGTCAGCAAATACCGAATCTGAAATGCGCATCCTTCGACCGAGTGCACCAAAACACCCGTGAGCCTGTGGATAATCTGGTTCGGGATGCCTCCGACGGCACCGGCGATGGTGGGCTTCCCTTTCCACAGCGCTTCAGTGACAGTGAGGCCAAACCCCTCCCGGATGGATTTCTGCACAATCAAAGTGGAGGCGCGCTGAATGGCATTAACCTCACGCGCGCACCAGGGCGGGAGATCGAGAATAATGATATCGGGATCGTTGCCGGCAGCTTCCTTCACTTCCTGCAAAACGACAGCCCCCTCCGGATCGTCCTTGGCACCGCCGCCAGCCAGAACTAGCTGGCAGTCCACATATTTCCTGGCGAGTTTGTAGGCCTGCACCACGCCCACCGGGTCCTTCAGCCGGTCAAAGCGGGAAACCTGGGTCACGATCGGACGCGAGCGATCAATGCCCAGCTCATCGCACACTGTTTGCACCTGCGACTCGTCCAGTTCCTTGTTCTTCTCCGAAAGTGGGTCGATGCAGGGATAGAAAAGATATTGCGGGATAGGCAGCTGCCGCGCGAATGACTGCGAGGAAAAAATGGCAGCATCGTATTGCTCGACAAAGGGCCGCAGAAACTCCCACACGCGGGCGTCAGGGTTCGACAAGTCAATGTGGCAGCGCCAGACCCAATGTCCGTGGCCGTTTTCGCGGGAACGGATGAGCGCGGCCGGCTGCGGATCATGAATGACGACCATGTCTTCGCCGAATTGCATGCGCTCGCGATTCTGCTCGTTGTACATCAGGAAAATTTCCTGCGCGGCCTTGGTTAACGTGTAGCTCGAGCCGTGCAGCGCGTTGTGAAACGCCTTGGTCACTTCGAAGAAGTCGTTGCCGCCGGTAATCACGTCCCAGTGCGTGGGGACCTCCAGCTCCGAAAGCAATGGCACGAGGCGATTCAGCATCTCCGCTACACCGCCGCCAACGGAGGTCGAGTTGACCATTTTGACCGTCTTGCCCTTGACCTCACGCGCCAGAAATCGCAAGGCGTCCACCTGAGCCTGACCAATGATCAGCTGGTAGTCCTCGAGGTGCGGCGGAGGAGGAGGCGCCGGGGGAGTTAGCAAGCTGGCAGGAAGTGGCCGGTCTTTGCCGCGCACTGGCGGAACGTGAGGCTCGCCGGGCGTAACCGCATCCCCGGAGTGGCTGGAGTTGTCACCGCCCGGGGACAGCGTCGCCGTCGGGGCGATTTCCGTCCCCGAGTTCGAGGCCGACTTTGTTTTTGCCATTATGAGTCTCGCCGCTCTAGTTCAAACCCTGTTCGACCAGGCGGGCGATCTGCTGGCGCACGCCCTCCATGGTGTTGGTGTAAATGTCGATGCGCTCGATCTTGTCCGCGATGTCGCGAAGACCAACTTCCTCTTCCAGCCACTGCGAGAAATCGTTGGACATAAGATGCAGGCGAAGCCGCGCCTCGATGAAGTGATGATGAATGGAATGGACGCTGACCTGCTTCAGGCCGTCGAGAAACTCGGCGGCCGAGTGGGCAACGAAAGGAGTGGGAAGCACCACAATGTCGGCCGAGCAAAAGTAAAAGGGCTCGTTGGCCTGATGCGAACTGGAATGCGGATGCTTCCCCAGGAAATCGCTCACGATTTCTATGACTCTCTCTCGCAGGCCGCGGATTGCCGTAAACTCTCGCACATCCACACCTGCCAATTGTTCGGCCAGCACCGGTTCGTGGCAGTGGGAAAGGCTCCAGTGGGCGAAGTCGTTGGAGAATCCCTGGCGGATGAAGTGATGTTCCTGCAAAGTGCGGAAAGTGTGCTGAAAGATGGAATCCTCCGGGCAGGTCCGCAGAGCATCGAGCATGGCGGGCAGCGTAGTTGCTTTTTCTCTTCCGATGCGCAGCAGGTGCTCCGACGTGTTGAAGTAGAACGGCTTCTCGGGCGTACACGGCGGCTTGTCGGCAGCGGGCATTCGGTTCATTGTGAACTTCCAGCACTCTGAGATTTGGGCGATCCCGCCGTTGCCTGTTCCCAACGGGACAGGAATTCCAGAACGTCTTCCGGCGGTTTGAACCAGACCTGGGCCGAGGTCCGTCTGCACGTGGGCCGCACCAACACGGTCAACCCACGGCCCGCAAGAGCCTCGAACGCGAGCTCATCGGTCGCATCGTCGCCCAGATACGCGACGGGCACGCGCGGTCCAACTTCGCTCAGAATCGTTCGCACGGCATCGCCTTTATCGAGATCAGGCATGCGCAACTCCACGCCACCGTCGAATTCTAGCAACTTCAGAGAATTCCGCTCCGCCATGCGAAACCAGCCGAGCAGAATTCTGGAACGCAACTCCGACGCAGCCGTCTCGCTGAGAGACCGCCAATGCACCGCAATGCTGCCCGGCTTCAGCTCCGCCAATTCCTCCAGGCCCTGATAGTTGAGCCAGCGCCGGGCATCGTCGAGAGCCCGCGCGACAGGCATGGGAATTTCTGGCATCTCACAAGTTCCGTCCGCCCGCAATCGCTGCAGGCCGTGCGCACCCCAAATTTCGGGTGGGGGCTCGAGTCCGAGCAGCGGAACGACTTCGCGGGCATCCCTGCCGGTCACAATGACCAGGCGGGTTCGTCCGGCTTCCAGGATGTTCTGGAGAACATCGGTGACTCCCGCATAAGGCGTGGCCTGATTCCGCTCAACGGAAAATGGCGCCAGGGTTCCGTCGTAATCCAGCAGGAGCGCCGACAACTGAGCGTGCGCGACGCCCCTCAGGAAATGCTCGACTTTTTCGACCATGCTTGCTTCCGTTGCGGCTTTGTTGCGTCAGCGTTTTCGTTTGTTACGCTTCTTTCGTCACTCTTCTTTCGTCACCCCACCGATGCTCCGGCGCGAAACTTCTCGGCGCCGCTTGAAACGGCATCAAGTCGCACCGCACACAGCTCGGCGATCAGATTTCCGGCCCAGCGATACACGTTGTGTTCGCGCACCAGCTTGCGCATTCTCTGCATGCGCAGCTGCTTTTCCTCCGGCGGCATCTCCATGGCAGCCCGAATCGCCTCCGCGGTTTGATCGATGTCGTACGGATTGACCTGCAGCGCGTCCTGCAACTCGCGGGCAGCGCCAGTAAAGCAACTGAGAATCAGCACACCGAGTTCGTCGCGTCGGGTAGCGACGTATTCCTTCGCCACCAGGTTCATTCCGTCGTGCAAGGAGGTCACCAGGCACAGATCCGCGGCGCGATAGTACGGTGCAATTTCCTCGTGACTGTGTTGCCGGTTCAGCAGGATGATCGGCTTCCAGTTATCGGTCTGAAAACGCCAATTAATGCGGTCGGCTTCCTCTTCCACCTCAGCCTGCAGGTCGTGATAGCGCTTGATGTGCGTTCGGCTGGGCGCACCGATCTGCACAAAGGTGAAATTCTTCTGGTAGCGCGGATACTTCTCCAGAAAGCGTTCTACTGCGAGGAAGCGTTCCAGAATTCCCTTGGTGTAATCAATCCGATCGACGCCGACGCCCATATGAAGCGCCTCAACCCCATGAGCCTTGAGCAACGTCGCTCGTTCTTCATACGCCGACTGCGGTGCAGGCTCGGCGGCCTCGTCGGTGAATTCCACGCTGATGGGAAACGGCCGCACCGCAGTCTGGTGATCGAGTCGCTGCACCGAGAAATGCTCCCAGTTGATCCGCGACTCCACGATGCGGTCGACAGTCTGCAGGAAGTTCGTGCAATGCGCCTGAATGTGGAAGCCGATGAGATCGGCGCCTAAAAGTCCGTCCACCAGCTCGGCTTGCCACGGGCAGATCCGGAAAGCCTCTGGATTCGGCCAGGGAATGTGCCAGAAAATCGCCACGCGCGCATCCGGCCGGCTCTGCTTGATCATCCTGGGCAGGAGCGCGAAGTGGTAATCCTGGACCAGCACCAGAGGCCGCGCGATGCTCTCCATCTCTTCCAACATGGCGTCGGCAAATTTCTGATTCGCTTCCCGATAATATTTCCAATCCGCGGCCCGGAAGATGGGACGCGTGTGGGCAATGTGGCAGAGCGGCCACAGACCTTCGTTGGCAAAGCCGTAGTAATAGCCCGCTTCCTCTTCCTTACTCAGCCACACGCGTCGGAGAGTGTAGCGTGGATCATCCGGCGGGACCATCAATCGATCGTTCCGATCCACGGTTTCTAGGTCGGCGTCGCCTGAGCCGTGGGCAACCCAGGTACCATCGCAGGCCCGCAACACAGGCTCGAGGGCCGTGACCAGGCCGCTGGGCGGGACGCTGACCTCGATGGATTTTCCGCGGCGGACGTGACTGTAGGGCTCGCGGTTCGAGACTACGAAAAGTCTTCCGTCCTCGAGCCGGTCGCGGACGTGAACCGCCAGCCGGTCGGCAGTCCAGATCGACTCCGAGGTTTCCCGCAGGCGGGCTTCGATTTGAGCGGCAGTGCGCGCCGTGTTCAGACTTTCAGCGAACGTGGCCAATTCACGCGCCAGCGGCCGAAACAGCTCCATGTCCGGCGGCTTGATGCGGGCCGAAGCCGCCCGGCCGGTGCGCAGAGCCTGCATCCAGTGAGCCGTGCGTGCAATCGGTCCGGCGATGCTCCAGCGCACGATGAGCATCGTGATCAGCACGATGAGAAACACGTGCGCCAGCGCGCTCAGAAAAGTTTCCCGCCAGATGCGCAGGCTTTCTGCGTGAATGTAGCCGGCGTCGTGAACAATGGCGAGGCTGCCGATGACTTCGTCTCCGCGATGCAGCGGCAGTGCGTAAATGTGAACGGGATTGCCTCCAAGCTTGAGGAACGCATCCGCGCCCTGGCCTCCCCTGAGGGATTGCCCAACCACGCCGGGAGCCGTGGACATCAGTGCCGCAAGAGTCGCCGTCACGGCAATTGGCTTCGCTTGAGGATCGTAAACTGCCAGCCCGAGGAGATGTTCGCGGTTGGCAAAATGTTGAACGGTTCGATCAAGCGCGGGTTGGGCGTCGCGCTCCAGGTCGCGTTCCGCATTGCGGCCGAGACTTTCGGCCAGCACCTCGGCACGATGCTGCAGGTCTCTCCGCAGGCCGCGTTTCAGCATCAGCACCTGGTAATAAGACGAGCACAGCGACACCACCGTCACACCTAAGACGAGAGAGACGATGAGTCGGGCGCTCAGCAACCGCATTCGATGATTCCTCGAACTGCAAACATCCAGGCCTGACCTCTAGAAACTCGATCAGGCAACAGCGCTTACAATTCCGATCACTCGAAGGGACTAAGCCCCCAGGCACTTCCTCATTTGTCCGCAATTCTTTCGTCACAGTCTCGTGACGAAAGAAAGTGCCGAGGCGTGCTTGTCCGCGGAGCGTTCCCCAAGAGCCATTGTCGAAATCAACCCTGCGCGAGCCGATCCCTATTCACGATGTGGCGAGTGAAATAGTAGCTGCACAACGCGTGCCAACTGGCAGCCCCGACTTTTCAGCAACTTGCTCGCGGGGTCAGCTTGCGCCGTGTAATTCTTTCATTCCCGCGGGGAAGAAGCTCTGGGCAGGGAGAGGAAAACTTCAATGACCAAAGGACATACACCGCGTGGCAGGCCATTTGCATTAACACTCGGTCGTGCCTAGCGTCCGTACTGCTTTTCGGCAGCAGACACTGTCATGAGCATTCACCGCTTCTGGATCGAGATCGTCATGGTGGGCACAGCCGTTGCCTGCGCCCTCGCCTTGCTGATCGCGACGCTCGGCGTCGTCGCAGGCACGGCCGCAACCGCGCTGGGACAACAGCAATCGAAACCAGTGGCCGCCGCCGTGCAAACTTACGAAGGCATGGTGACCTGCTCGCGTTGCGGCGCCCGGCACTCGGCCGAACTCAACCGAACGGCGGCTGATTGCGCGCGCATCTGCGTCCATGCCGGTGCGCAGTTCGCCCTGGTGGACGGCGAGAAGATGCATCTGCTGGAGGGCGATCTTAACCTTCTCAAGAAAATCGCTGGACAGCGAGTTCGCATCACAGGCTCGGTCATGGGAAATACAATTCGAGTCTCATCCGTAGCTGCAGGCAGCTAAGAAACAGGCCGGTGGCAGGGGAAAATCAAGCCGGTGTCGCCGGGTTCCGTCCCGATCGTTTGGCCTACTTGCGCCGCAACAATGCCGCACCGGAATCAGTGATAAGCTCTAAGCCAAGGCCCCGGTCAAAAATTCAGAAGCAACATTGATGCTGCTGCGGTGTTTCATTAGAGTGAGAATCGCAAAGGAGATTCCTATGCGCAAAGCTGTTTTCTGCTGTGCTGTGCTACTCGCGCTCGCAGTGCTGAGCGCGCCGACAACCTCATTTGCTCAAATCCGCATTACCGTGGGATTCGGACCACCTGCTCTTCCCGTCTACGAGCAACCCATCTGCCCCGGCGACGGCTACATCTGGACCCCCGGTTACTGGGCGTGGGATCCCGACTTCGACGATTACTATTGGGTTCCCGGAACCTGGGTGCTGGCTCCGGAGGTCGGCTTCCTATGGACTCCGCCGTGGTGGGGCTGGGATGGCGGCGTGTTTCTCTTCCATGAGGGCTTTTGGGGACCGCATATTGGCTTCTACGGAGGAATCAACTACGGCTTCGGCTATTTCGGCTACGGCTACGTCGGCGGACGCTGGGATGGCGGACACTTCTTCTATAACCGCGCGGTCACCAATATTAATGTCGTCAACATTCACAGCGTGTACAACGAGACGGTTAACGTCACGGTCAACCACGTGAGCTATAACGGCGGTGAGGGCGGCATTGTGGCCCGTCCGCGTGCAGAGGACGAGATCGCGGAACGTGACCGGCACATCGGCGCGATTGCCGCGCAGACGCAGCACATCGCCGCGGCTCGCGGAAACGAGAACCTGCGGGCATCGTTCAATCATGGCCGGCCTGCCATCGCAGCCACCGGGCGTCCCGGAGAATTCTCCGGGCACGAGGTGATGGCCGCCAGAGAAGCCGGAGGCGAGTATCATCCGCCGGCCAATCGCGGAGGCGCGCCAGGCGGCGGGCGTCCGGCCGAACCCGGTCGAAGCTTCACCCATCCCAACGACCTGCCAGCGATGGAACACATGGAGAAGCCGAATACCGGCGACGCCAATCGCGACCAGAAATACCAGCAGCAACAGGACAAGCTCTTCGCCAAGCAGCAGCAGGAACGGCAAAACCTGCAGCAGAAGCAGGAACAGGAACACCAGAAGATGGAACGCCAGCAAGCCAGCCAGCAACAACGGCAGCAGATGGAACAGCGTCACCAGCAGCAGACGCAACAGATGCAGGAGCGGCACACGCAGCAGCGGCAACAGATGCAGCAACGGCAAGCCCCGGCACCACATGGTGGCGGTCCGAAGCGGTAGATTTGTTCCACCTGGTCAAAAGACCATGGCACCGGGCGGTCGTGCCTTGAGTGCTATGGCCTTGTTTTCATCTGCGAAGGAATTATCGGCACGGAGAGCGCGCGCTCTTCGGTGCGATGATCAGTGCAGTCCCTGCAGCAGGTAGAGTTCCGAGAGCTGGCGCAGCGTGTTGTAGGCGAAGCTTTTCCCGTCAGGCGTGACACGGACGGCGGTGATGCCGAAAGCGCCGGCGGGATCGCCGATGTCCAGTTTCTTGATCAGTTCGCGCTTCCCTGTCGCCACCTCGATGCGATAAACGGATGCGGTCACACCGTTGTAGTCGGCGACGAAGACCGCGCTACCGTCAGGCGCAACCTGGATCCCTACGTCTTTGTCGTTGCGTCCTTTGATCTCTCGAGCGGGCGCACTGGATCCGAGCGCAAGAATTTGTGGCCGGGTGTTATCAGACAACTCGACCAAGAACTTTCCGTCGGGGCTGGGGATTCCGCGGACGCCTTCGGGAGTAAGCGCCTCGAATTTGCCGGAGGCGGGATCAACTATATAGGCGCGCACCTTGTGCCCGGGTTCATTGCCATTGAGCATGAGCCGACGGCTGTCGGCGGTGAATGCTGGTAGAACCTGGGTAAGTTCGATTCCCGTCAGCTTCAGCTGCGTGGTCTCGCCCGCACCGGTCGGAATGAGCGACCAGCGAGGCGGATCTTCGGGCGTAAGGGCCAGCACCCATTTCTGGTCGGGGGAGAGCGCGACGCCATAGCCTTCCCCGAGGCGGACCGCCGGACTGCCATCCGTTTTGCGTAGGAAGATGGTGCTGAGCGGCCCCCCGCCTTTCCCGCCTTCCCAGAACACAACCTGCTTGCCATCCAGAGACAGAGGGCCCAGCACCGCGCGATCCAGCCAGGTCAGATCCCTCTCCTGGGTGGTATCTGGCCCAGAGAAGAAAATCTTCCGCTCGCGACTCTCAATCGAAACGATGGCGGTGCCGTCCGGCGCCACATCGTGCAGCGTCAACTCTCCGGGGGCGTCTGCCAGCAGACGGGATCTGCCGGACAAGGTCATGGCCATCAGGCGGCGTTCGACGGTGGCTGCATGCACATTCGCGGTGAACCATACTTCGTCATCCCTGGGTGACCATGCCAGACCGTAGATTCCGTCGAAATCCCCGAAGGATTTGGGATTGCTGCCATCAGCGTTCATGATCATGAGCGATCCGCGGTCGTTGCCTCGCGGCCCGTGTTGGCAGAACGCGATGCGCTTGCCATCGCGGGAAACGCGGGGATGGCTGACCCAGTTCGGAAGGGCGGTTTTGTAAATTACTTTGCCGGCGGGATACTCGATGCGGTTCTCGTTGTCCATCGACCGCACGACGAGCAGATTCGATCCGTCGGGCGACCAGTCGGACCACTCCACATTCTCCAGGATTTCGCGGGGCGCACTGCCTCCGGTCAGCGTAGTCCGTCCCAATGTGCCCTGAATGCTCATGAGTCCTTGTTGCGTGGCCGGTCTAAGGGCAATCGCAAGCTCGCCCTGCGAGGAGATGCCCAGCAGGCTCGCGTCATTCAGGCCGAGCGGGCGCGATTCAATGCTGTCGAGATGGGTGGAGAAAAGTTCCGGAGGTTGCCCGGCCCAGGCGGCGCTGTAGATGACAGTATGATTGTCGGGCGCGAAGCGCGCGCTCAGCACCGTGCCTTTGCGGAAGGTCAGCTGGTGATAGGTCAATTCCGACGATGTCTTGCCTCGATGGCCAGTGAAGTAACCGAGTCCCGCCGCCACGGCCAGCAGCAAGGCAACGATGGCCGGTTGAAAGCGGCGCACGCGCTGCACCGCCGTCGGCTGAGCCACTTTTCCTTGCGAGGTGTTCGATGCAGCCGAGAGAGCTTCCAGATCGAAAGCTAGATCGCGAGCCGATTGGAAGCGCTGGTCGGGATTTTTCTCCAGGCAGTGGCGCACAATGCGATCCAGCGACGGAGAGATGGTGCGATTGAGTTCTGTGATCTCGGGCGGGTCTTCTTTCAGGATGGCGGTCATCGTCTCGGCCGAAGTGTCGCGCCGGAAGGCGCGCTGGCCGGTCAGCATTTCGTAGAGGATCGCTCCGAAGACAAAAATGTCGGAACGATGATCTACCGCGATTCCCCGCACTTGCTCGGGCGACATGTAGCCCGCAGTGCCCAGAACCTGCCCGCCTTCGGTGAGAGCAATGTCGGCGGAGGTGAGGGTCTGTATGCTGCCGCTTGCTTCCGCCCTGGGTGGAGCGATCTTTGCCAGGCCGAAGTCCAGAATCTTCACTCGCCCGTCTTTGGTGAGAAAGATGTTTTCCGGCTTCAGATCGCGGTGGATGATCCCTTTGTCGTAGGCTGCCGCCAAGCCATGAGCAACCTGGACCGCGATCTCAACCGCCTTCCGCGGCGACAGAACTCCTCCCTGCAACCGCTCGCGCAGGGTCTCGCCTTCGAGCAGTTCGGTCACCATGTAGGGAGTACCGTCGTGGCTTCCGATGTCATGAACGGCCAGAATGTTGGGGTGGCTGAGAGCGGCCACAGAACGAGCCTCACGCTCGAAACGCAGCAGGCGGTCGGCGTCGGAAGCGAAGGAGGCGGGCAGCACCTTAACAGCGACCACGCGGTCGAGACGGGCGTCGCGAGCGCGATACACCTCGCCCATGCCACCGGCGCCTAGCGGTGAAATGACTTCGTAGGGGCCGAGTTTGGTGCCGGCGTTCAGCATGGAGATCTTTCCCCTTCAGCAGGCTCCGGGTCAGGATTTCGCCTGGCGACTCCCGCTCCGCGCTGCGCGCGTCGTTCATGCCGCCAAAACGGTTCAAGTTCCGCGCCGGACGCGAGAGGGATGAGCGGGGAGCATTATATCTGCCGCACTCGTGGCGCGGGAGTTCATTTCGTTGCGGCGATCGCGTATAGATACTCGACGAACGATCGCACCGCGCCATCGATGCCCTGCACGCTTTCGTTCTTCGACTCGATCACGTAATACTCGTCGGGAGCGTGGGCACCACTGCCATGTCCCATGCCGAAATGTCCGGCCGCGAGATGTAGCGGTTCATCAGTGAACACGTAGCCGGGCCACGAGCCCGCACTGCGCGGCAAGATGATCGGATCGATTCCCTTCTGCTTGTAGACATCGACTTGCGCACGGATGAGGGCGGCGTCAGCCGGAGTGCTGTTGGGGTTATAACCGCCGGTCATATTCACTTCAATGTCGCCGAAGCCGCGCTTGGCCAGATGCGCCTTGAGGGCGGCCAGGGCTTCGGTGGCTTGCATGTCGGGCACCAGCCGCATGTCGATTTTCGCGACAGCACGATGAGGCAGAATCGTCTTGCCACCCGGTCCGGTGTAGCCGCCGACTAAACCCTCAATGTTGACGGTCGGGCGCGACATCAACAGTTCCAGCGCTTGCTCCCAACTGACATCGTGCACCCAGTGCTCGACTCCCATTTGCTTCTTGGCGGTCGCTTCATCGAGCCGCCGGGCGGCCGTGGCAATCATCGCCTTTTCCGCCGCCGAGACCGGACGTGCCTTGTCGGCGAAGCCCTCGATCGCGGGATCATTGCCATCAGGGGAAACAAGCGTCACTAGAGCTTCAACCAGATGCCACGCCGGGCTATCGAGGCGCGCCTTGTTGCTGGAATGAATGTCTTTGCGCGGACCGCGCCCCCAACGTTCGCCGCTCGCCACGAGTTCCAGTTCAACGACGCCTTTCGCCCCAAGCGTCATTGTGACTTTGCCATCGAGATCCTGTTCGGCGGACGGCATGAAGATCCCCATGCAGGGCTTGAGCGCAGCCAGCACCTCCGGACGGTGCACGATCTGCGGAAAATGCGGCGAGCCGATTTCTTCCTCGCCTTCCGCCACGAGTACCAAGTTCACCGGCAGCTTGCGCCCTGAAGCACGAATGGCATGCAGCGCCGCAATAAACGATGCCTCCGGTCCCTTCTGGTTCACCGCACCTCGTCCCATAACCACGGTTCCGAGCCCGGGCTTGTCGACTAGCGCCGCCGCCCATGGAGGCGACGACCACTCCGCCGGATCCACCTGCTTCACGTCATACATGAAATAGAGGCCCAGCGTCTTCGGCGCGCCCGCGTCCAGTACGGCGAAGATTCCAGGCTGCCCGTCCGTCGGGATTTTCGTGATCTGGCCAAAGCCGGCCTCCCGAAGAAAGCGCATGGTGAGTTCACAGCCTTCGTTCACGCCGCGATTCTCAGCCGCGATGGAAGGCTGCTTGATCCACTCTTGCAGCCGTTGGACAGCCTCGTCGTGGTGCTTTTCGATTTGGGCGAAGATCGGGCTCAGTTCTCCTTGATCTAACGCTAGCCGACCGGCCGGCAGAGTATCTGCGTATAAGCCATGCGCGGCAGCCAGCGTTGCCGTGCCCGCCAGAGCACCCTGAAGAAAAGTTCGTCGATCCATAGCTGGTCGATCCATAGCTGGTCGATCCATAGCTGGTCGATCCATTTTTGGTCGATCCATGATTCCTCGCTTTCCTTGATTCGTCTGAATGTGATTCGTCAGTCCATGTTTGTCGATCTATGAGCGGAGAGCATAGTCGCAAGCCGATGCGTTCGTCTAGAGCAGACAAAAAGCTGTCAACCGGTC
>CAYOUY010000255.1:0-2473 GCA_964407245.1 uncultured Acidobacteriaceae bacterium | reverse complement strand
GGAACGGAGACATTGCCGGAATTTGTGGCTCCAAAATCCGCTGAGACCAGAGACAGAGAGCCGCCGGACAGGTTGAGGAACGGAGCCATCCCCGGCTGCTCCGGATTCTCGAAGTGCGTTCCGGCCATCGATACAGAGGTGCCGCCGCCACTTTGCTCGTACTGGCAGTTATCAAATGATCCGTTGCTGAATACGATATTGGGCGCTCCTGCGATATCCACGGTCACGCAATTGCTGACGTAACTTGCGGTCTGCGCGAAAGTAGTCGCGTTGAACACGATACTTTCCCCGGTGTCCGTAAGCCCCGACGGGATATTGAGGTTCCGGCCATTGTTAGCGATGAAGTCGTGAGAAAAGTCGTCGAGAAAAGCGGTACTGCCGAAGGTTATGCCGGTGCCGAAGTTAAGGATGCGGTTGTGGTAAATCTCGGCTCCTATGGCACCATTGCTGCCACCGACTAATAATCCGGTGGTGTTGGTTCCCGGTCCAGGTCCCACAAAATTGCAGTTTTCCACGCCCCAGCCGACATAAATCGCGTTGGACGGGTTCAGCGTGATGGCTATGCCGCTGGTGGGGGTGTAATTCAGGGCAGAGTTCTGGTCAGTGCAGACGATCCTGGCGAACTTGCCGTTTGTGCTCATGCGGATGGGTGTTGAAAAACGGGCGCCACCGGTGGTGTTGACGATAATCGTTCCGCCGTTCGAGGGAATCGCCGCATAGGCGGAATTGATCCAGCCCCCGATGTCCTTGCCGCCCCAGCCGCAAGTATTGGCGACATCAACGTATTGGTAGCCATGGGCGGCACAAAGTTGCATAGGTTGCGTTCCGCTGAGGGACTCTGCAACCCGGAACAGGCTCCGCTTGCCTTGGGCCACGGAGTCAAAATGCGCCGCCTGACCGAAGGCAAGCAAACTGAGAAGCACAATGATGCGGAGGCACCGCAAAGTCTTACTTCACCCGAGACGAACGGACCGGACTAGGCGGCGACAACGCGGGTACTCTGGCGGCCCAGCGCCGCGATATCGGCATCCACCATCACGGCTATTAACTCTTCGAAGGAGACTTTCGGCTCCCAGCCAAATCGTCGGCGCGCCTTGGAATAGTCGCCGCAGAGATGATGTACCTCCGCCGGCCGGATCAGCGCGGGATCGATTTCCACGTGGTCGCGCCAGTCAAGCCCGGCATGGGCGAAAGCGAGCTCCACCAGGCTCCGAACCGAATGGGTGACGCCGGTGGCGATGACATAGTCGTCGGGCTGATCCTGTTGCAGCATCTGCCACATGGCGGCGACGTAGTCCCCGGCGTAGCCCCAGTCGCGCTCGGCGTCGAGGTATCCCATAGGCAGCTTTTCCTGCAGACCCGCCTTGATGCGCGCCACGCCGTAGCTCACCTTGCGGGTGACAAACTCAATGCCACGGCGAGGGGATTCGTGGTTGAACAAAATGCCCGAGCAGGCGTAGAGATCGTAGCTTTCTCGCGCATTCACCGTGATCCAGTGTCCATAAAGCTTGGCGACGCCATAAGGACTGCGCGGATAGAAGCGCGTGGTCTCGTTCTGCCGCGATTCTTCAACCTTGCCGAACATCTCGCTGGATGAGGCCTGGTAGAAACGGATCCGCGGATTCACGACGCGTATCGCCTCGATCAATCGGGTTACGCCCAGAGCCGTGAATTCTCCGGTCAGTACCGGCTGGCTCCAGGACGAGGGCACAAACGATTGCGAGGCCAGGTTGTACACCTCCTCGGGCTCGGCTTTCTCCAGCGCGCTGATCAGCGAGCTGGGATCTAAAAGGTCGCCCGGGATCAATTCGACCCTGTCCTGCAGGTGGGCGATTCTTTCGAAGTTGATGGTGCTGCTGCGGCGCACCAGTCCGAAAACCTGGTACCCCTTGTCCAGCAGAAACTCAGCGAGATAGGAACCATCCTGGCCCGTGACTCCGGTAATCAATACTCGGCGTTGCATACGTAAAAACACCTCCACTTAGATTGGCAAGCTGCGCGATTTCATTTGCGGTGGTTAACGGAAAAGCAGTTGTGCGGATTCGCGGTAATTCCGATTTTCTGAAGGCGAGTGCGGCGACAGTCCGGCGCGGTGCTCCTCGAGCTTGGCCGCCAGGAACTCGGACATTTTTTCCAGAAAATGCCGTTTGTCGAACTGCTCTGCGTGAGCGCGAATGAATCGCGGCAAAAAACGATGTTCGATGGCCTCAAACGAAAGCATCGTCTCGACCAGTGCGTTCACGGTCTGGGCGTCAAAAAAGATTCCCGTCGCCCGCTCGGGAGCCGCGCTTGCATCCTGATAAGCTCCCAGCACGGTTTCCCTGGCGCCGCCCTTGCCCAGAGCTATCACTGGCCTTCCCGCTGCCTGCGCTTCGATCGGCGTCAGGCCAATGTCTTCTTCGCCGGGAAACAGAAACGCACGGCAGCGGCGATAGTGGTCGCGCACCACGTCGCCCGGTTGGTGCCCGAGAAA
>CAYOUY010000254.1:0-2601 GCA_964407245.1 uncultured Acidobacteriaceae bacterium | reverse complement strand
CGAAGCCGGATACGTCGGCGAAGACGTCGAGAACATCATTCTGAAGCTGCTGCAGGCCGCCGACGGAGACGTGAGCCGTACGCAGACCGGCATCATTTACATCGACGAAGTCGACAAGATCGGGCGCAAAGACGAAAATCCCTCCATCACGCGCGACGTTTCCGGCGAAGGCGTGCAGCAGGCGCTCCTGAAAATTCTGGAAGGCACCATCGCCAATGTGCCACCCCAAGGCGGGCGCAAGCACCCGCACCAGGAATTCACGCCGGTGGACACCACGAACATTTTGTTCATCTGCGGCGGCGCCTTCGTCGGCCTCGACAAGATCATCTCCCGTAGAATGGGCAAGAAATCGCTCGGCTTCCGCGCCGGCGAAGAGGCCGAGAAGGAAGACACTGCGATTTCGCGCAAGCGCAACTATGAACTGCTGGCCGAAATCCAGCCCGAAGACCTCATCAAGTTTGGGCTGATTCCGGAATTCGTCGGCCGCCTCCCGGTGGTGGGAATGCTCGAAGACCTCGATGAGTTCGCGCTGATCGAAATCCTGACGCGGCCGAAAAACGCCATCGTCAAGCAATATCAGCGGCTGTTTGAGTTC
This sequence comes from uncultured Acidobacteriaceae bacterium, assembly GCA_964407245.1. Lineage (GTDB taxonomy): Bacteria > Acidobacteriota > Terriglobia > Terriglobales > Acidobacteriaceae > Sulfotelmatobacter. Next base: position 2,006 of record CAYOUY010000254.1, on the reverse strand, counting down.
GAAAACGTGCGGCTGAAGTTTGCCGAAGAGGCCCTGCGCGCAATTGCACGCCAGGCCATGGCGCGCAAAGTGGGAGCGCGCGGGCTGCGCATGATTCTGGAAGAGCTCATGCTCGACCTGATGTTCAACCTGCCTAGCCAGAAGAAAGTCAAAGAGTTCGAAGTCACGCGCGAGATGGTGGAGAAGCGCAGCGCTTCGTTTGCCACGGTCATGGAAAAGGCGGGATAGGCCGGGTAGGGTTACCGGGCAGTTACCGGTGTGGGGAAATACTTTGGACATGGCCGCTAAGAGCCATGCCGTTGGGCGTTCTGGCAAGGTAGAATTCTAGTTGGCGCGTCTGTTCTTTCATCCCAGGGAGACTCTGTGACCACATCCAAGGAAAAGTTCGAATCGAGAAAGCTGCCCATGATGCCCATCCGGGACGTGGTCATCTTTCCCTTCATGATGACGCCGTTTGTGGTGGGCCGCGAATCGAGTGTGCGCGCCCTGGAAGACGCGCTGGCGGCGGACAAGAAGATTTTCCTCGCGACGCAGCACGACGCCTCCATCGACGAACCCAAGGCCAATGAGATCTACCAGGTGGGCACGATCGTCAACATCGTGCAGAGCCTCAAGCTGCCCGACGGCAATATTAAAGTTCTGGTCGAAGGCATTGAGCGCGGCAAGATTCTGCAGGTCACCGATAGCGAAGGCTTCATGCAGGCCACCGTGCGTGTGGCCCGCTACTCAACCGAGGCGAACCCCGCGATCGAAGCCAGCATGCAGCGTGTCACATCGCTGTTCGAGCAATACGTCAAGCTGTGCCAGGCACTGAATTACGAGACCATGATTTCGGCCGTCCGCATGGAAGATCCGGCCAAGCTGACCGACGTCATCGCCGCCAATCTGCAGCTCTCGATTGAAGAGAAGCAGGAACTGCTGGAGATTTTCGATCCCGCCGAACGTCTGACGCGCATCGCCGACGTGCTCGACATTGAAATCGAAAAGCTGAATGTCGATCGCACCATCCAGTCGCGGGTCAAGCGCCAGATGGAGAAAGCGCAAAAAGAGTATTACCTCAACGAAAAGATCAAGGCCATCCAGAAAGAACTGGGCCGCGGCGAGAAGAGCGAGTTCGACGAACTGAAGAAGAAAATCGAATCCGCCGGCATGCCGAAGGAAGTCAAAGACAAGGCCGTGCAGGAATTGAAAAAGCTGGAAGCCATGCCGCCCATGTCGGCCGAGTCCACGGTTTCACGAAACTATCTAGACTGGCTCCTAGCTGTGCCCTGGAAGAAGCGTTCCAAGGAAATCCGCAACATTTCCCGCGCCGAAAAGGTTCTGAACGAAGATCATTACGGGCTGGAGAAGATCAAGGAGCGCATCCTTGAATTCCTCGCCGTGCGCCAACTCGTGAAGAATCCCAAGGGCTCGATTCTCTGTTTCGTCGGCCCTCCGGGCGTCGGCAAAACATCTCTCGGCATGTCGATCGCCAAGGCTACCGGGCGCAAGTTCGTCCGCATGTCGCTGGGCGGGGTGCGCGACGAAGCCGAAATCCGCGGCCATCGCCGGACCTATATCGGCGCGCTGCCGGGCAAGGTGATTCAGTCGATTCGCAAGGCGGGATCGTCGAATCCGGTGATGCTGCTCGATGAGGTCGACAAGATGTCGACCGACTTCCGGGGCGATCCGGCCGCGGCGCTGCTGGAGGTGCTGGATCCGGAGCAGAACCACAGCTTCAACGATCACTACCTGGATCTCGACTACGACCTGTCGGACGTGATGTTCATCACGACGGCGAACACGCTCGGCGGTATTCCGATTCCCCTCCAGGACCGGATGGAGATCATCCAGCTGTCCGGATACACGGAATTCGAAAAACTCAATATCGCCGTCAAGTACCTCGTGCCCCGCCAGCGCAAGGAGTGCGGCCTGGACGACGTGCCGCTCACGATCAGCGAGAACGCAATCCGCACGATCATTCACCACTACACGAAGGAAGCCGGGGTCCGCGCCCTCGAGCGCGA
>CAYOUY010000253.1:0-16030 GCA_964407245.1 uncultured Acidobacteriaceae bacterium | reverse complement strand
CACCGTCATTTTTCAAAACGAACTAAAACCGTCGGAGATCATCGGCACGATTCGGCGCGAGCGGGTCTCCGTCGTCGTCAGCGTTCCGCGCGTGCTCGAATCGCTGAAGCAGAAGATCGAGCGTGATCTGGAAGACCGTGGGCAGATCGAATCGTTTCGCAAAGCATTTGCCGCATCCGCGCAGCAACATTTTCTGCTCCGCTGGTGGACCTTCCGTGCCATCCGCCGGCAGTTTGGCTGGAAGTTTTGGGCGTTCATCTCCGGCGGCGCCGCACTCGACGGCGAGACCGAAGAATTCTGGCACCGTCTCGGTTACGCCGTAATTCAGGGCTACGGCCTGACCGAGACGACTTCGCTCATCAGCGTGAACCATCCCTTTCGGCTGGGCAGGGGATCGATCGGCAAGGTGCTGGCCGGTCGCGAAGTAAACCTGGCCGAAGACGGGGAGATTCTGGTGCGCGGCGGGGGCGTGGCGCGCGGTTACTGGGACCACGATGCACATGGCATCACGAGCAAAATCGCCGACGAACAAGGTTGGTATCGCACTGGCGACATCGGCGCTCTCGACGGGGCCGGCAATCTCTACTTCAAAGGGCGCAAGAAGGAAGTCATCGTCACGCCCGGCGGGACCAAGGTGTATCCCGAGGATTTGGAGGCGGCGCTCCGCCTGCAGCCGGAGGTGAAAGACTCCGTCGTGGTTGGCATTGAGCGTGGCGGCAACGCAGAGCCGTGCGCTGTGCTGATTCTGCGCGGCGACGCCAGCCCGGAAGACCCGTCGCAGGCGGAAAAAGTGGTGCAGCGGGCCAATCAGTCGCTGGCGGAGTATCAGAGGATGAGAATGTGGATGGTGTGGCCGCAGGACGATTTTCCGCGCACCAATACGCAGAAACCGCGGCGGAATCTGATTCGAGAAATAACGGAAATACAGCTTCTAAGGGAAACGCCCGCTTCTGGCAAAGACGGCCAGAAGTGGGGCACGCGGGTCGAGGACGGCCCATTAAGTGAGTTGATCGCGCGCGTCTCCGGGCATGCGGCCGGCCTGCGCCCCGACACGCGGCTCGATTCCGATCTCGGGCTGAGTTCCATCGATCGGGTCGAGTTGCTCAGTGCCGTGGAGGATCGCTACCAGGTCGATCTCAGCGAGGCACGCTTCAGTTCGCTTGAGACCGTCGGCGATCTTGAACGCATGTTGCGGGGAGAAGCCGCGGCGGGCGCGGGATATCACTATCCTTCGTGGACGCTGCGTTGGCCGGTCACATGGGCTCGATTTCTCGCGCACTATTTGCTCATGCGTCCGGCGATTGTGCTGCTGGGCTGGCCGCGCATCGAAGGTCGCGAGCATTTGCGCGGCGTACAGGGACCGCTGCTAATCGTGTCGAACCACATCGACGACGTCGACCCCGGATTCATCCTCACCGCGCTGCCGGCGCGCTTCCGTCATCGGCTCGCCATTGCCACCGGGGGCGAAGCTCTGGAGGCACTGCGCACGCCTCGACCGGATCGAAATCCCTTCTTAAGAATGTACGATCGCCTGCAATGGTTTCTCGGAGTCTCGCTGCTGAATCTATTCCCACTGCCCCGCGCGGCCGGCTTCCGGCGAAGTTTCGCTTATGCGGGTGAGGCTGTCGATCGGGGCTATAACGTGCTCGTCTTTCCCGAAGGCCGGCATACCACCGACGGCAAGATTCTCCCTTTTCGTGCCGGCATTGGGCTACTGGGACAGAATCTCGGCGTTTCAGTCCTGCCCATGCGGATTGATGGACTGTTTGAAGTGAAACGAGCGGGCAGAAAGTTTGCCGCACCGTGGCAGATTCGCGTGCGCATCGGCACGCCGATCCGGTTTCAGCCAGAGACCGATCCGGAGAAAATTGCCGCCGAGTTGCAAACGGCCGTCGAAAATCTTTAGTTCGATTGGCGCTGCCGCTACTCCTCGTCGGTCTCCTGTTCTTGGCCATGAACCTCCGATTCCACCTTGATCTCTGGAATCTTCGATTCATGCAGAACTTTGTTGAGCGCGGCCAAGTCCGTGCTCTTGAATTCGGCCCACCGCTTCAGCACCTCTCCACTCTCGCGCTCGGTCTTTGTTTGAGCCTGCAATTGCGGTCCAGTCGGCTCGGCATCGGCTCCCCACACCTGCTGGTAAAGCGTGCCGGCTGATCCGTTAACACGCCGTAGAGTGACTTCCGCCGACGGAGGCGCAAAGAAGCCCGCCGCTGCTCCGACGATGCCGTCGAGTTTCTTCCCGAATGACGCAATGGCATCCTTGGCGGCGCCGTTGTCTTGTGCGTTGACTCTGTCGAGTTGTTCACGCATGGAACCGCCCTGCAGAATGGCCTGTGAAGTCTGATTCATGACGGAAGCCATGCGCGTTTCGAACTGGAATTTCTTCTGTAGTGCCAGGGTCGTTGCCTTGACGCGTGGGTCCATCTTCACCGTGAGCGGTGCCGTGGATGTTTTCCCGTCCACAGTGAGCCGCAGCGTATACGTCCCCGGCAACGCGTTGGGACCGAGAGGATACCGCGGCGTATCATGCGGAACCGCGGAGATCGGGTAGTCGTGACGCGGAGATGCAGGAATCGCGTAGTGCAAGTCCCACACCCAGCGGTGCATGCCCGCATCGGCTGGGAGCGCACGCCATGGCTTTACCCAGTAGAGCGGAATCAACTGCTTCCGCAAGTCTTCTTCGGAAATGTCGCGTTTATCCGTGTTCGAATAGCGCCGCACAACTTTGCCTTGTGTGTCGGCAACTTCGAGCGTGACCGTGTTTGCCGCCGCGGGCAGATAGTAATCGATTATGGCGCCATCTGGAGGATTGGCCGCCATCGGCTCGTCCGGCGGAAGGGGAGTATCAGTGTAGGTGTCGCGCGCGACGCGCCACGCGGGCGCCGGCTTGAACAGATGCGCAGAGTTGGCCAGCGTTGCCGAAACCTCGCCCAGCGGCGCGATGTCATCCAAAATCGAAGAGTTTGCCAGCGTTGCCGAAACCTCGCGCAGCGGCGCGATGTCGTCCAGAATCCAGAAGCCGCGGCCATGAGTCGCCACAATCAGATCGTCATCATGAATCCACAGATCGCGCATGGAAGTGTGCGGCAGATTCAGTTGCAGGGATTGCCAGTAGTCGCCATCGTCGAACGAAACCCAAACGGCATTTTCCGTCCCGGCAAAGAGCAGGCCCTTGCGTTTTGCATCTTCGCGAATGGTGTCCACCGGGCCGAATTCCGGCAGGCCTTCGGTGACCAGCTTCCAGGTCTTGCCGCCATCATGCGTGCGGTAAATGTAGGGATGCGTGTCGCCAATCCGGAAACGGCTGACGGATGCGTAAGCCGTCTGTTCGTCGAAATGCGAAGCGGAAATCTGCGTCACCTTGCTCCAAGCCGTCAGTTCCTTCGGCGTGATGCCGCTCCAGTTCTTGCCGCCGTCGCGCGTAATCCAGATCAGACCGTCGTCCGTGCCCGCCCACAGCGTGGTCGTGGTCTTGAACGACGGCGCCAGCGCATAGATGACGCCGCGCTGTTTCTCCGCTCCTTTGGGCACGAGCTTGCCCACGCTAGCCGGCACGCCTGGATTCTCGCGCGTCAGGTCGTTGCTGATGGCTTGCCACGTATTTCCGCCGTCGATGGTCTTGAACAGCACGTTGCTGGCGAAATAAAGCGTATGCGGATCGACCGGAGAAAACATCAAAGGCTCGGTGCGGTCAGTGCGATATTTCGGATCACGCAGCGGAATCGGGGTGACGTTCTGCACTTCACCCGTTGAAATGTGAAATTTCGAAACTTCGGTTCGGCCGCCGCCATAAATGATGTCGGCATCGAGCGGATCAGGAGCGACGTAGCCGTACTCGATCACGCCCACCGGATGCCATTCCCGGTAAGTAATGGCGCCGTCGTTGCCGCGAGTGGAAATGCAGACCGAGCCGCTCTCCTGCTGCCCGGCGCAGACGCGGTAGGGAAACACATTGGTGGTTGCGATGGCGTGATAGAGCTGCGCCGTGGGCTGGTTGTACCACGAACTCCAGCTTTCGCCGCCGTTCACCGTGATGATGGCGCCCTGGTCGCTGACGATCAGAATGATGTTGCCGTTCGTGGGATTGATCCACAGATACTGGTAATCGTCGCCGCCGGGTGCGCCGCGGAAGCCCATCCAGCTTTTGCCGCCGTCGCTCGAGCGCATGGTGACAGTGCTGACCACGTAGACGAGATCAGGATTCTTCGGGTCCACTCGCGGGACCGACAGATCGCCCCCGCCGATGCGCCCCGAAGGCCGTGGATCGTCGGTAATCTTCGACCAGCTGTCGCCGGCGTCGTCGGAACGATAGACGGCCAGCTTCCCCGCAGCGGTGGAAAGGGTCGCATACAGGCGTCGCGAATCACTGGGCGCGATGCCGACGTAAATCTGCGCCAGATCGTTCGGCAGGCCGTTCGTCAGCTGATGCCACGTGCTGCCGCCGTCCGTAGACTTAAACAGTCCGCCGCCGGAGCCGTTGTACAGGTTGCCGTCCTCCCACGGGCCTTCGCGTGCTTCCCACATCGAGGCGTAAACCACGTCGGGATTCGAGGGATCGATCTCCACGTCGGAGCCGCCGGTGTTTTCATCTTTGGAGATGACTCTCTGCCAGTTCTGTCCGCCATCGGTGGAGCGATAGATGCCGCGCTCTTCACTCGGGCCGTAGGGATGCCCGAGGACAGCGGCAAAAACCTTGTTGGGATCACGCGGGTCGACCGCCAGAGCGGGTATCTGCTGCCCATCGCGCAGGCCCAGATGCGTCCAGGTCTTGCCCGCGTCGGTCGATTTGTAAATGCCATCGCCGACCGAAAGATCGGGCCGGTGCAGGCCTTCGCCGCTTCCGACATAGATAACGTTAGGATCGGAAGGCGCGACCGCGATCGCGCCGACCGATTGTGTCGGTTCCTGATCGAAGATCGGGTTCCAGGTCCGGCCGTAGTCGTCTGTCTTCCACACGCCGCCGTTGACCTGGGCGATGTAGAAAACATTCGGTTGGCTCGGTACGCCGCAGGCGGCGCGCGTGCGTCCGCCGCGAAACGGGCCGATCATGCGCCAGTGCAGATCCTGATATGTGCTTTCAGGAACTTGCGTGAAGCTAGCGATTGCGGGAAGAAAAATCAAGAAAGAAACGAGCAGACGAAGCCCTGCGTGCGATCGGATCACTTGCTCCCCCCTCAGACTCGGAACGACCTGAAACGGCAAACTACGTAGAATAAACCAAAAGCGCAGTGAGCGGGGACACGCGGCACTCGCGATTGACTGCCCCTGACATCCCTCCATAAGATAGGCACTCCACTCCTCGTCACGGCGGCCCGCATGATCAACACGACCATTTCCCATTACCGCATCACCGGACGCCTGGGCAGCGGAGGGATGGGCGTGGTCTACGAGGCGCAGGATCTGACACTCGGCCGCAAGGTCGCGTTGAAGTTCCTGCCCCCGCAACTGGCGGGCGATCAAACCGCGCTCGAACGCTTTCTGCTGGAGGCGCGGGCCGCGTCGGCGCTGAATCATCCCCACATTTGCACAATCTACGCCGTCGAAAACGCCATCAGCGAGGACGGCAAACCGCAGTCGTTCATCGCCATGGAGTTGCTGGAGGGGCAGAGCCTCGACCACAAAATTGCCGGCGCCCCACTGCCGCTCGACCGATTGCTCGACATCGCGATTCAGTTGGCCGACGCGCTCGATGCCGCCCACGCCAAAGGCATCATTCACCGCGACATCAAGCCGGCCAACATTTTTCTCACCCAGCGCGGCGTGAAGGTGCTGGATTTCGGCCTGGCCAAGCTATCGCGCCCCGAATTGCAAATGGAAACCATCGGCGCGACCCTGGATTCTCCGCATCCCGCTCACCTGACCAGTCCGGGCTCGACCGTGGGCACGATTGCTTACATGTCTCCGGAGCAGGCCCGGGGCGAGGAACTCGACACGCGTTCCGACCTCTTCTCTCTGGGCACGGTGATCTATCAAATGGCCACCGGCAGGCTGCCGTTCGCGGGCGCGACGACGGCGGTGGTCTTCAACGGCATTCTGCAGCTCGATCCGTCCCCGCTGCTGGAGGCGAATCCGACGCTTCCGCCTAAACTGCAGGAAATCGTCGAGAAGTTGCTCGAGAAGGATCGCGACTTGCGCTACCAGTCGGCCGCCGACCTGCGCGGCGACCTGAAGCGGCTGAAGCGCGACACGGAGTCGGGGCGCAAGGTCGCGTCGGCGGCCTCTTCGCCGGCGGCAGCGCCATCATCGCCGTCGTCCGCTGTGCCGTCTGCCGCATCCATATCGGCGGCACCTTCTACTCCATCGGGAGCGAGCCGGGCCGCATCGAGCTCCACCGTAGTGGCTGCGGCAAGCAAACACAAAGCCGGAGCCGGGGTTGCCATCGTGTTGGGCGTTTTGATTCTGCTGGCTGCCGGATATGGCGTGTACTCGCTGCTCTCGCGCCATCGCGCTGCTCCCTTCCAGAACCTTGCCGTCACCAAGGTGACGGAAAGCGGCAACGTGGTGGATGTGGCCATCTCGCCCGACGGCAAATACATTCTCAGTCTGGTGCGCGAGAACGGCTTGGCCAGTCTCTCGCTGCGTAATGTCCCAACGAACAGCGTTACCCAGGTCGAGCCCCCCGCCGACGTTTATTACAACGGACTGCGTTTTTCCCCTGACGGCAACTACTTGTACTTCGTGCGCAGCGACTCGGCCGACACCAACTTGAAGTACCTGTATCGGGCGCCTCTGCTGGGCGGCGCACCTGAGCGGTTGGCGTCGGACGTGGATTCAAACGTCACGTTTTCTCCCGACGGCCGCAAACTAGCCTTTTTGCGCAACGACAATCCCGAGCCGGGAAAGTACCAGCTCATAGTGCGCCCCGTGGACAGCGCGGAAGAAAAGGTGCTGATCAGCGGGCCCAACAGCGAGCAGCCTTATTTCCCAGCCTGGTCGCCGGACGGCAAGAAGATTGTGGCCATGCAGCTCCAGCCCAGTTCGACCGCTCTTACGGGCCTGATCGAGATCGACGTCAACAGCGGACGGCGCAAGCTGCTTCTGGGCTCGGCCAGCATCCTGAGTTTCCTTACCTGGATGCCCGACAGCAGCGGCCTGCTGGTCCTGCGGAACGACGCGTCAACGCATTTCAATCGGAATCAGATCGCGTTCGCGTCGTATCCGGATGGAAAAATCACTCCCGTTACTCGCGACACGAATAGCTACTCGGACCTGGGAATCGCCAACGACGGGCGGCTGCTCGCCACGGTGCTCACCGAAGGGCGATGGAATCTTTATCTAACGACGGCCGCGTCGGGCGGGGCGGACGCCAGGCCGATCGCCACCACCGTTCAAGACACCAACTTCACCTGGATACACGATGGCCGGATTTTTGACGACAAGGACGGCGTGCTGAACTGGCTCAATCCCGATACCGGCGCCAAGGGCCTGATTAACACCAAACCGGATTCAGCCGCCGGCGATCCCTGGGAGTGCCCGGATCATCAGCACGTCGTCTTCACGTTCGGGTTTGCAGGAGGTGGCGCATCCGCGCAGATCTGGAGCATGGACGCAGCCGGCAGCAACCCGAAACAGCTCTCAAACGGCAAGTTGGATAACTATCCGGTGTGCTCGCCGGACTCACGCTGGGTGTACTACCAGGACCAGTCCGCGAACCGGCTCATGAAAGTGTCCATCGACGGCGGTCCGTCGCAACAGGTGACGAAGCTTCCCCTGGAGGGCTTCTTCGATATTTCTCCCGATGGCGCTACGGCCGTGTTCACAGTGGTCGACCACGTTGCAGGGCATCAGGAACGAATCGCGCTGGTGGCGACCGACACTGGCCAGACTCGCAAGGTGCTCGAATTTCAGCGGCCGATCATGACCAGCCTTATCCGCTTCTCGCGCGACGGCAAGTCGGTGATTTACACCGTGCGCGACCATGGGGTCGACAACTTGTGGCAGCAGCCGCTCGACGGCACGCTCGGCAAACAGATCACCACATTCACCTCCGAGCACATGTGGGACTTCCATTGGTCCCCAGATGGCAGCAAGCTGGCCCTGGTTCGGGGACACAACGAATCTGACGTCGTGCTGATCAGAGATCAGGGGAAGTAAGAGCCGCACAGATCGTGTAGGCCCGGACGCATTCGTCCGGGGTTGCACGCGAAGCGCGCGATAAGCCCGCCGGTTGGAGGAATGACTTCGCCCCTGAAAAATCAAAAGGCGGCCATTTCTGGCCGCCCTTTTTCGGATTGTAGGTGCGAAGCGGTTTAGACAGACTTGACGTTCTCTGCCTGCCAGCCCTTGGGGCCTTTGACCACGTCGAACTGCACTTGCTGTCCTTCCTGGAGGCTGCGGAATCCGCTGGCCTGGATGGCGGAGAAATGCACGAAGACATCCTCGCCATTCTGGCGGCTGATGAAACCATAGCCCTTGGCGTCGTTAAACCACTTCACTGTTCCTGTTTCCATGTTGTTGCTTTGTTCCTTTTCTTCTGATGTAGCGCTGAAACTTTCGGGTCTTCTGCAGGCAGGTCACACGCTGGGTTAAGCGGAGATGCTTGTACTGCGAAGGAACTCTAAAGATCAAACGCATAGTTATTATACGGTAACTCGGCGCAAAATAGCTACACAATTCGTCAACCGGTACTCCTAAGTAACTGAATCGGTAGGGGTTCGCGACGAGGAATGGGCGGTTGGGACCGCGATTTCGGATTCGAGATTTCAGATTACAGATTCAAACCGGGTGCACCGCCCGTGGAAAAATCTGCCATCTTCAATCTGAAATCTGCAATGAGCAGTTCGTCTGATTTGCCACTTTCTCGTCGCTTGACTCATCATTAGAGACATGTTTTCTCAAATCTTGCTGACGGCTGCTTTGCTCACCGGCTCTGCGTGGGCGGGAATCGTCACCGATGTCCGCATCGCGCTGTCGCAGAACAACTTTTCGGCGGCTGAAACTGAACTCAATTCTTATCGCACCCAGCAGGGCGTGAACGCCGAGTACCTGGAGGCATATTCCTGGCTCGGCCGCGCCGCGCTCGATCAACGCCAGTACGATCAGGCGGCAGCGTATGCAAAGCAGACGAAAACACTGGCGCTCGAACAGTTGAAGCAGCGTCCGCTCGACGCCGAACCGCATCTGCCCATCGCTCTGGGCGCGGCGTTCGAAGTGCAGTCGCAGGTGCTGGTCGCGCAGGGTGAGCGCACGCAGGCGATCGCCGTGCTCCGAGCGGCGCTGCGAACGTATGGCAGTACGTCCATTCACGACCGTCTGCAGAAAAATCTGAACCTGATCACGTTTCAGGGGAAGCTGGCGCCAGCGCTAAAGGCTGATCAGACCTTGGGGTCTGTCGTTCCAACGCTGGCGCAACTGAAAGGCTCGCCTGTGCTCTTGTTTTTCTGGGCGCACTGGTGCGGCGACTGCAAGGCTGAAGCGCCGATCATCACGCAGTTGCGCTCGGAGTTCGCTGGACAAGGGTTGAAGGTGATCGGCCCGACGCGGCTCTACGGCTACACGGCGCAGGTGGAGCACGCTGCGCCGGCCGACGAACTCAGCTACATTGACGCCGTGCGGCGTCGCTTCTACGGTGGCTTGCTCGACATGCCGGTGCCGGTGAGCGCCTACAACTTTAATGTCTACGGAGCATCGACCACGCCCACGCTGGTGCTGCTCGATCGCACGGGGAAAGTGGCGTGGTACCATCCGGGGGCCGTGCCGTATGCGGAGCTAAGGGGAGAGATTGAGAAGGTGGTGGCGCGGTAGCCTGTGTGGCGCGGGCGGCCTCGCCTGCGAAGTGTAGCCCCGGACGCATTCGTCCGGGGTTGCGCGCGAAGCGCGCAATGACGATGGCTGATCTCGGAGCGGGTGACACGGACGCGTCGCTTCGCTCCGCGGGGCGGACGAATGCGTCCGCCCCTACACAGGCCTCTAGACTTTCACTTCCGAGAGTCTTCCCGTCTTCACGTCGTACACAAATCCCCGCACCGGGATGTGCTTCGGGATCCACGGATGTGACTTTACGCGGTGCACCTGCTGGCGCACGTTCTGCTCTAAATCATCGAAGGCATAGAAATGCGCCGGTTCGCTGGCGACCGCGCCCATCTTCTCGGCCAACCGAGAGCGCAGTTCATACTCCTTCACTCGCAGCAGGCCGCAGTCGGTGTGGTTGATGATGATGAATTCCTGCGTGTCGAGCAGATGATGCGAGACGATCAGCGAGCGCAGCGCGTCTTCGGTGGCGATGCCGCCGGCATTCCGAATCATGTGCGCGTCGCCGGGCTTGAGGCCGAGACAATGCTCGAACAGGATGCGCGAATCCATGCAGGCCAGGATTGCCACCCGGCGCTTGGGCTGGACAGACAGCTCGCCCAGCGTGAAGTTGCGGGCAAATTCTTCATTGGCTTTTAGCAACTCGTCAGCGACGGACAAGGTGTGCTCCTTGGTCGATAGTCGCCAGTCGTTGGTCGTTAGCCGATCTCCGGTGGCAGTTCGAGCGCGCCGGTGAAACAGCAGGTTCCTCGTCGCGTAGCTCCTCGGAATGACAAGGCCTATGTAAAGGAGCGACGCATTTGTAATCGTACGATCCGGTCTTGCTAACGACTAACGACCAAGGACTGAGGACTGATCAGTTTACAATCGGCGCGTGAGTGTTGGCGTAAATCTGGATGACACGATTGTCGCGATCGCTACCGCGCCAGGGCGCGGCGGAATCGGCGTGGTGCGTCTGTCCGGCCCAGATGCGCGAAAGATTGCCATGCCTATGCTGCGGCTGAAGCACGAACTGGAGCCGGGGCGCGCGGTGTTCGGGGAGTTGGTTGAAGTTTCACCCACCCTAGCCGCAAAAGACGCGGCTAGAGTGGGGCACCCTTCGGTTTCTTCAGACGGCCAGCGCGTCGATGAGGTTGTGGTCACTTACTTCGCCAAGCCGCATTCGTACACCACCGACGACGTCGTTGAAATTTCCGCGCACGGGTCTCCGGTCGTTCTGCGGCATATTGTCGAACTTTGCGTGGCCGCGGGGGCACGGCTCGCCGAGCCGGGCGAGTTCACCATGCGGGCGTTCCTTAACGGACGCATTGACCTGACGCAGGCCGAAGCCGTCCGCGACCTGATCGACTCGCAGACTTTGTATCAGGCCAAGGTGGCGGCACAGCAACTGGAAGGAGCGCTCTCGCGTCGGCTGCAGCCGATCAAGCAGAAGCTGGTCGAGTTGATCGCGATGCTCGAAGCGGGAATCGATTTCGCGGAAGACGATGTGTCGGTTATGCCTGATGCAACGATTCTCGATCACATTGCCCGGATACGCACGCCGCTTGAGGAACTCGCCGCCAGTTTTGCTTACGGCAAGATCGTGCACGAAGGATTGACGCTTGCTATCGTCGGCCGGCCGAACGTGGGCAAATCGAGTTTGTTCAACCGGCTGGTGGAGCGCGAACGCGCCATCGTGACGGCGGCTCCGGGCACCACGCGCGATCTGGTGACCGAGACGGTTGCGATCGAGGGCATCCCGGTCAAGCTGGTCGACACGGCAGGCATTCGCCACGCGCTCGACGAAGCGGAATCCATCGGCATCCGCAAATCGATGGAAGCCCTCGCCGATGCCGACCTTGTGCTGGTGGTGCTCGACGCATCGCAGCCGCAGACGGAAGAAGATGACGAGCTGATTGCGCAGGCGATGCAGCGCGCCGCGATTGTAGTGGAGAATAAGTGCGATTTGAAGGAGTCGAAAATCCCCACTTCTCCCAAAACCGGGGAGAAGTGGGGCACCCAGGCCTGTGTTTGTACATCCGCCCTAACCGGTGACGGTGTCGCTGAACTGCGCGCCGAAATTTTGCAGCACATCGGCGGAGAAGCCGGCACACAGATCGAATCCGGATTTCTGACCAACGTTCGACACGAGGGTTTGATCAAAGACTCGCTGGCGGCGCTGGGCACGGCGCAGACTGCGGTTGCAGGCAAGATTCCGCACGAGATGCTCCTGCTCGATCTCTACAACGCGCTGCGCCCGCTCGACGCGATCACGGGCGCGACCACCACCGACGACATCCTGAATCTGATCTTCAGCACGTTCTGCATCGGGAAGTGAATGTGAGGACGGTTTGAGGTTGCCCCATCCTTCTTTCGCGTTCTTTGCGAAAGAGGGTGGGGATTTTGATTCTGGTCCTTGTGTTCTAGAGCGAAAGTCAAAATCCCCCACCCTGTCGCATAAAGCGCGACAAGGGTGGGGCAACCGCGTCTACTTCGACAGCGCGCCCAGCGCCTCGCGGAAGAGTGCGTCGAATGATCCACTCTTTCCATTCTTTGTTGCGATCGCCAGAGCTTTTTCAGCTGCGGCGCGCTGATATCCCAGATTCATCAGCGCCGAGAGCACGTCTTCTTCCGTCGCGCTCATGACAGGAATCACCCGCGCGGAGGTGGGTCCGGCTTCGGGCAGCTTGTCCCGCAATTCGAGCACCATGCGCTCGGCAGTCTTTTTGCCAATGCCCGGAATGCGTGTGAGCCGCGCCACGTCGTTCGAGCGAATGGCACCCACCATTTCATCAGCTGCCATGCCGCTGAGGATCTTGATGGCCAGCGTCGGTCCGATGCCGCTGACCGTGATCAGCTTCTCGAACAGTTGTTTTTCCGACGGCCGCAGAAATCCATACAACGCGATGGCGTCGTCGCGCACGTGCGTGTGAATGTGCAGCGCGACCTCGGCGCCGGCAGCGGGCAGATCGGAGAACGTGGGCACGCTGATGGTCACGTCGTAACCGACGCCGCCGGTTTCGACGATGGCCTGGTTGGGATGCTTGGCCAGCAGCTTTCCGCGCAGGTGAGCAATCATATTGAGGACATTGTAGCTAGAGTGCTGCCGCCTGTTCGCGCTTGCGGGCCTGAATTTCGATGTAGACGTTGACTAGTGATACCGCCGCCGGCGTCACGCCGGGGATGCGCGAGGCCTGGCCGATGGTGCGCGGCTGGATTTTCGAGAGCTTCTCCTGCATCTCGCGCGAAAGGCCGCTAACTGAGCGGTAATCGAACCATTCGGGAATGGCGTGCTGCTCGGCTTTTTTCAGGCGCTCCATGGCTCGCTGCTGCTGCACGAGATAGCCTTCGTACTTGATTTCGGTCTCGACTGATTTGAGCTCGCTCCTCACTTCGGAAGAGATTTTCGCCACAGAGGGCAAAGAGGTCGCGGAGGGACCCCTTACGAAAAACTCGGCATCGAGATCGTGCAAAATCGGCACAAGTTGCTCGATTGTGACTTCGGGGCGCTTGAGCAGTTGTGCGAGAGTTTGACCAACGCTGCCGGCAAAAGTAGATTCCTCGTCGCGCTGCTCCCCGGAATGACAAACAGCCAGTAACTCTTCAGTCAGCCGTGTATTCTGCAACAGCTTCTTCATCTTCTCCAGTCGTTGGTGCTTCGCGTGGAAATCGCGCCACGCTTCGTCCGAAATCAGTCCCACGCGGCGGCCGTGCGGGGTGAGCCGGCGATCGGCATTGTCGATGCGCAGGTGCAGGCGGAATTCGGCGCGCGAGGTGAACATGCGGTAGGGCTCGTTCGTACCCTTCGAAATGAGATCGTCAATCAGGATCGCCGTGTAAGCTTCGGTGCGGTCGAGGATCAGTGGGGGCTCGTTCTTGACCTTGAGCGCCGCATTGATGCCCGCCATCACTCCCTGGCACGCGGCTTCCTCATACCCCGAAGTTCCGTTGATCTGGCCGGCGAGAAACAAGCCGGCGATCTTGCGGGTTTCGAGCGTGCGCTCGAGTTCCGTCGGGTCGATCGAGTCATATTCGATGGCGTAGCCGGGGCGCAGCATTTCGGCGCTCTCGAGGCCCGGGATCGACTTCAGAATCGCGAGCTGGACTTCGACCGGCAGCGACGTGCTCATACCGTTGACGTAAATCTCGTGCGTGTTCAGGCCTTCGGGTTCAAGGAAGAGCTGGTGCGTTTCCTTGTCGGGGAACTTGACGATCTTGTCTTCAATCGACGGGCAGTAGCGCGGGCCGATGGACTTGATCTGGCCGGAATACATGGGCGAACGATGGACGTTCTCGCGGATGATGCGGTGCGTCTCCGGCGTGGTGAAGGCGATGTGGCACGCAATCTGGCCGTCGGCGTGGGTGACGCGGCGGGTGCGAAAGCTGAACGGCGTGGGATCAGCGTCGCCGGGCTGCGGCTCGAAGCGCGACCAGTCGATGGTGCGTGCGTCGAGGCGCGGCGGCGTGCCGGTCTTCAACCGGCATCCGCGGAGGCCGAGGCGCTTGAGCGCTTCGCCGAGCAGCACCGATGGCGGCTCCCCCGAGCGGCCGGCAGGATAGGTCTGCTCGCCGCAGTGGATCAGTCCGTTAAGAAACGTCCCGGTGGTGATCACCACGGCTTCGGCGCGGACGGTGCGGCCATCACGAAGAATGACGCCGAGGCAACGCCTGCGGGAGTAGGGAGTAGGTGGCAGGGAGTAGGGAGTAGGAACACCGGCCCCTGCTTCCTGCTCGCTACTCCCTACTCCCTCAGCCTCGGCCCCTACTCCCTGGTCGCTACTCCCTACTCCCTCAATGATGAGGTCTGCCACCTCCGCCTGCTTGATTCTTAAATTCGGCTGCGACTCGAGCACCTGCCGCATGTGAATCTTGTACTGCTGCTTGTCGCACTGGGCGCGCGGCGACCAGACGGCCGGCCCGCGCGAGGTGTTGAGCAGGCGAAACTGTATGCCGACGTGGTCGGTGACTTCGCCCTGGATGCCGCCGAGGGCGTCAACTTCGCGGACCAGGTGTCCTTTGGCGATGCCGCCCACGGCGGGATTGCAGGACATCTGCGCGATCAGATCGAGGTTCAGCGTGTAGAGAGCGGTGCGCAGGCCCATGCGGGCAGCGGCCATCGCGGCCTCGCAACCGGCATGCCCGGCGCCGATCACCACTACATCGTACTTCTCGCTAAATTGCATAAATCAGATGTACGCCTGCTCGGCTTGGTCCTTCGCTGCGCTCAGGATTTCGGCAGCGGGCTCCCGCTTCTGCACCCCGTCACGCGAAAAACGCGTGTGCCGGGGACCCCGCTGCGCTCACTCCCGCTAAACGCCTCAACCTCGCAGCCCGCGTGGCCAGCGCCGATCACAACAACGTCGTAATTCTCACTGAACTGCATACGTCAACACTCTGCTCGCGGGAGGCTTCGTATCAGGGCACGCCTTCAGGCGTGCCGTAAGGTCGCAAATAAGAAGTTGGGCTTCAGCCCCTGTCCCCACGCATGCAAGGGCTGAAGCCCAATTCTCTCACGATCCGTGCGGCACGGCTAAAAGCCTGCCCTGAGCTTGTCGAAGGGCCGTGCCCTGACACGAACCGATCCCGCGTCACACCCGGCAATCTTCCGTTCAAGGTGCGAACGTAATGGGGCGGACGTTCGGCAGTCCTTGTTGCCCCAACATTAGTGCAATAGTATGATGCGCAGCCCGGCGGAGGCGACCATGTGGCTGGCAGGTTGGGCGGTGCGCGTGTTGCTGCTGATCACCGCGCCCCTCTTCTACCTGTGCCGCTTCACCACGGACGTGATGACCAAGCTCGACGACTGGTCGTGGCGCGCCATCCACGCGGGAGAAATGAAGAAACCGCCGCAGCCCGAGATCGCGCAGAACGAGCGGCCACAAAGCGCGAAGAGATTCCTGCGCTAAGATCCCATTACCAGCGCCGTGCCCACCCACAGCGCGACGCCCATCACGGCGCCAGTGGTGATTCCGAAGAAGCGCACCGGCAGCCAGAATGAGACCACGATCACGGCCGCGCCGGCGAGCAACCGCAGCATCACGCGTGTAAGCCGCGGCACGCTGCGCCGCTCCCATCCCCACCAGGCGTGGAAGCGGGTATTGCAGGCATGGCAGCGATAGGGCCGGATAGTGAGCAAGCCGAGCAGCTTTTCCCAGACGCGGCGATGACGGCTGCGCCGTACATGCCGGCTTTTGCACTTGGGACAGCGGCGCGCAAGCAGAAAGATTCTCAATCCATCCTCCTGCTCAGGGCCGGTAAGACACTAGTCATGGAATGCTGGCGAAATTATTGCCACACC
>CAYOUY010000252.1:0-8293 GCA_964407245.1 uncultured Acidobacteriaceae bacterium | reverse complement strand
CGCCCCAGCTGGGAAAATAATCCGGAATGTTCGTCCGCGGAAACTTGTCGAATACCTTGCACCGGTACGACTTCAGGCCGGTGTTCATACCCAGCCAGAACGGCGAATTGGTGGAGAGCGCCAGAATGTGCGGCAGGAAATACCGCGCATGATTCATCATGTGGATCGCGGTTTCGCGATCTTCAATCCCGATGTGCACATGCAACCCGAAAATCAGGTTCGCCCGCGCCACCAGCTGCATGTCCTCGACAATATTTTTGTAGCGGTCGTCGGGATAAATCTCCTGCACCTTCCAGTCCGCAAACGGATGCGTTGCCACCGACGCCACCCTCAGCCCGCTTTCCCGCGCCAGGCGGATAATGTTGCGCCGCAGGTCTTTCACTTCCGCCTTGGCTTCCTTGATGTTCTTGCAAATCCCCGTCCCGACCTCGACCACCGATTGATGCAGCTCCGCCTTCACCCGCTCCTGCAGAACTTTCTTGCCCTTCTCCAGAAGTTCCGCCTGAATATGCGAACGCAGATCCCGCGTAGCCGGATCGATGGTCTGATATTCCTCTTCAATCCCGATGGTGAACGTCGGCATCATAAAGGCACATGTGGGGACAGCCGCCTCGGCTGTCCGGCCGAGCGAAGTTCGGCAGCTTCGTCGCAACGCTTAGCTTGTCATTCCGACTCTGAGCGCAGCGAAGGGAGGAACCTGCTGTTTGCCGGCAGCCTGCGTCGCCGGGCAGAACTAGGCCTTAACAGTATATCAACGATGGGAATAGAGTCCGGCCCGATCAAGCCTTTCGATTACCTTCGTTTTGCGCCACGCGGGCCCGCACGATCTTTCTCACCAGGGAAGCGGGCAGAGGCTTATCCAGCGGAAAATGCAGGGTTCCCTTCGACACACGGAACTTCGCGAGATCTTTGGCAAAAGCATCAAGCACAGACGAACCGAGCGGGAAGAAGCTGCAATGGTCTTTGAATGCAGCAAATGCCACCAGACCGCGTTTATACCGGAAGGTCGGAATTCCGTAACTGAGCACTTCCGTCGTCCCGGCCGGCACCACTGACCGAATCGTCGTCCGCATCTTTTTCAGAGTCGACAGCGCCGGTTCCGGAACGCGGGCCAGATACTCATCCACAGTTTGCGGCCGGGTCACGTCTTTCTTTGAACCGCGGCCCGATTTCGATTCCTTCTTCACAACTCACGCCTTCGGCGCTTTCGCCTTCTTCTTCGCCGCCGGTTTCGGCGACTCATTTCCCAGCAGAAATTCTGCCCAGCGGAACTCCTTCACCGGACTCTTGCCCTCCGTCGCCAGCTTCACCGCCATTTCGGCGACAGCATTCACAATCCAGTCAAAATTTTCCTGACCCACCGATGTGATCTCCGCGTCCGGTGCCGGATTCAGAAAATCAATCGCATACGGCACACCCTTCTCCACCGCAAACTCCACTGTGTTCAAGTCGTACCCCAGTGCCCGGCACAGCGTGATCGCGTCTTTTTCCATTCTGACCCTTAAAGCCTCCGTAGACGGCGGAGGATTCCCCTTCACATACCGCTCATGATGCGGCGCCTTCGGGTCGTACTTCATGATGTGCACTTTTTCCTGGCCCACCACATAGCAGCGGTAATACTCCTCAAACTCCACGCCGCGCTGCAGCGTCATGCACAAGTCGCCGGTTTGGTTGTAGTGATGAAAAAATTCCTCCGGCGAGTGCACCTTGTACACGTGCTTCCATCCGCCGCCCGAATACGGCTTCAGAAACGCCGGGAAGCCGACATAATCGAAAATCTCCTGCCAGTTCAGCGGATACATCAGGTTCCGCATCGACCGGTCCGTCGTTCCCTCCGGATGCTTGTGGTGCGGCAGAATCACCGTCGGCGGAATGGCCACACCCATCTTGTGCGCCAGCGAATAATTGAAAAATTTGTCGTCCGCCGTCCACCAGAACGGATTGTTCACCACAATCGTTCCGTGCAGCGCCGCGTTCTTCAGGTACGCTCGGTAAAACGGAATGTCCTGCGAAATCCGGTCGATGATGACGTCATACTTCTTCGGCTCATCCATCCGGATGCCGCCAATCTTCACAAACTCCGCCTCCACACCCGGCACCTTCATCCCGTTGATCTTCTCCACCACCGCCGGCGGAAACGTGTTTTCCATCCCAAACAAAAGCCCAATCTTCCTCACGACACAATCTCCATTCTTGATTCCAAAGTTCTTGTCATCCTGAGCGAGGATTGTCGATCGCGAAAGCGATCGACAACCGCAGTCGAAGGATCCCTGCGTTCTCCTCGTCGCTCATTTGCCGCAGGGTATTCTCAGGAGCCCCTCAGGGGCTAAAGCCCCCCGGGTCCTCGGTCGGCATAGCGGCACGTCTAAAGCCGTGCCCTTTCAAAAACCCAATCCCAACTGCAACGGACGACCAAAGACTAACGGCCAACGACTAGAAATATTTTCCCGCCATCCTCTGCCACAGCGGCCAGTCATGCGTCGAATGGTCGCCCCACACGTCCAGCCAGTGCGGAATCGCTTTCCCGTTCAGCATCGCCGAAAACTTGATGTTCGCATCCAGGCACATATCCCAGTCCGCCGAGCCCAGCACAATCTTCATCTGCCGGTAGCGGCTCAAGAACCAATCGTCCGACATGTTTGGCAAATAGTCCGGAGGATTATTGAAATAGCAATTGTCGTCGTAATATCCATCCAGGAATTGCTTGATGTCAAACGACCCGCTCATGCTCACGCAATGCGTTACAACATCGGGATGCTTCAACGCAAAATTGATGCAGTGATATCCTCCGAAACTGCAGCCCGTCACCGCCAGCTGCCAGGTCGGATTCTTCCACCGGACGAAGGGCAGGAATTCATGCAGAATGTAGCGCTCGTACTGCAAGTGCCGCAGCACGCGTATCCGCGGCGGCACGCCCCGGTTGTACCAGCTCTCCGTGTCCACGCCGTCGGGGCAAAATACCTGCAATTCGCCGCGCTCGATCTTCGGCGCCATCACACCGATCATGCCGCGGTCTTCGTACTCGAAAAACTTTCCCATCGAAGTGGGGAACACCAGCAGCGGCATGCCGGAGTGGCCGAACACCAGCGCCTCCATGTCGCGGTGCAGTTCCTGACTGTATCCCTTGTGATATTCGCGATTCATCGGATGATTTGAAAGGGCACGGCTTCAGCCGTGCCGCAAAGCCGCCAACGGAGTTGGGGCTTTAGCCCCGGCCTTCCGCAGCCGAAGTATCTTATCCGATCAGCTGCCCAATCACCTACCCAACACGGTGTGAGACGTAAGGGAGAACGAGTCTTGAGGGCCAGACAGCAGGAGGAGATCGATGTTGGAGGGGCGGCCGCCTCTTCCGCCCTTACAAATATGACGGACAACTGGCTCGCCGCTGGACACTTCAACCCTCACGGTCTGTACCGCCCTTTCGGACAGTAGCAACAACCGTGGTTCGCCCCAGGCTATCGCTTGTACAGAAAAATCGCCAGAATGACGAGGACGACGGTAATGATCCAGAGAATCGTGTTCTTGCCGCTCTTGTCTTCCGCCATGGCCCTAGAGTACAGCACAGTCGGCCGTCATCTTCAAGTGTCGAGTCGAGTCACCTTTCGGCCGCTGATTGCTGTCCAATCGTAAAGGCGATGGACTCTTACGGTTTGGTCGCCACTCCCGCCGTGCGCTTGTACCCCGTCAGCCTCAGGGTCTCGCGGATGTGCACGGACTGCGCGCGAAAATGCAGCGTGTCATCCACGCGCGCGTAGGCCGGAAACCAGTATCCATCCACCAGTTGGCGGTAGCTCACGAATGTCGGCCTTAGCTCCTGCGGCCCTTTCTTCTTGTGCGGGGCTTCGGGCACGCTTTTGCCGCACACTTTCACAATCTCGAAGTCGCGATTGTCCACCCACAGCTTGCCATCAAAGTACCGTCTGTTCTTTTCTGGCTTCTTGGGGACGACGTGAAACAGATAGGTGTCCAGATCGTCCACATGCTGCTGGCCGGCATAAGTCAGGGTGTACTGCGGCAGGTCTTCCGTGGTCAGAATCAGCGGCATGAAGATCCGGATGTCCTCTATGTCTTCCTCCGAGAGCTGCACACCACGCAGCGTCGACTGCTCGGCATAGGTCACCAGTTCCGTGCGCTTTCCCTTGTCGTCGTAAGACACCGTGGCCACTTCGTGAAACTGCCCGTCGACCGTGTTGTCGCTGAGCGTCTGCACCAGCACATCCTGCGTGAAGCTGTAATGCGTGCGCGCCTCTTTGACCTTTGTTTCCTGGGCCGCAAATTTCTGGATGATTTGCTCCGGCGTCATGTCCTTCGGTGGCGACGTGTCGAGATCGCCGTTGCCGGCGGAGCAGTCGGTCTGTGCCGCCGCGCAGGCCGCCGCGATCAACAGCGCAGTGACCGCGGTCGCCAGCTTCGTCACGAATCGTGCGCCGGCTCGCTTCGCCTCAGGATTGCCCAAAATCATGTCGTTTGCTCCGTCCCGAGCCCGCAATCGAAACATACAACCGTAGGTGCAGCCCGCGCAACGCTGGCAAGGAATATCTCAAGCGAGTGTTTTACGCCGCGAACGAATTCGGGCATCGCGGCGCGGTTTTTCGCCCGATTTCCCCTGATTCCCTAAATGTGCAAAGTGTTGCGTCCCGCTTCACGTTTTCCTTGTAAGTGCATGAAACAACATGGCTCTAGATTGGTATTGGCGTTGCACCTATCGTCGGTGAAATCTAGGTGGAATCGCTATGAAAACTACCCTGGTACTCCTGTTCATCCTTTGCTCCGCATTAGCTTTCGGGCAGATCGGGGGATCTGCCAACGCCAACCCGCAGATGCTGCAAATGACGGGCAATCCGCGCCATGCTGAGCAGCACGACATGGCCACCGAATCGCCCCTGGTCGGCGGACGCGCCGACAGCTACACCTACGCCCAGGGAGAACGCCCGCTCTGGGAGTTCGGCCCGGTCTCCGAGCCGGTGCCTCTCGGCGATGTTGCCCGCGAATATCGCAAACAGAAGATGAACGCTAAGAAAGCGGAATTCGTCTTCGAAAAACAGGGCTCGTAAGCTCTCGCAGCCAAGCTCTCGTATCGGAGATTTGGTTTGTAAGCCTCGTCTCGCAGGGTTCTCTCGTTGAGGCGGACACTCCCTTCGCAAGGGTAGATCAGTCCGCCTTTCTCTTTATCTGTCCCACACCAGGACTGCTCCAAACAGATCGATCGGCTCGACACAGCCAATTCCGCCATCGCACGCATCAGAGATAAACATGCCATCATTCAACCGGGCGGCTGACCGTCGCGCAGTCTTCGCGGGAGTGTACACTGCCCACTGAGAATTACTGCTACATTGGAATGGCGGTCAGGCAAGCCAGCGGGCGATGCCTGCCCTGACGATGCCTGCCCTAAGGAACGATGCGCTGTGCAGCGTAATCCCGCGCGCGCAATACCGTTTCTCAGACCGCCTGGCTGCGGTAGCAAAAGCACTCGTATGCAGTGGTGAGAGGACAATTAATGAAGCTTCGCAAGACCCCGGTTCTTCTGTTCTTGTGCGTCTTTTTCTGCCTCTTGGCCACCATCCCCGGCTATTGTCAACGGGTGATGCTCGGCATGGATCTCGGCGGGACTTCTGACCAATTCGGTCCCCTCAAGGCGGTGGGCGGCTCCGAGGCTGGTATCGACGGCCAGGCCATCATTATTCAGGGCAGCGCCAAAGACGACATTCCGAATATTGTGGTCGGCGGTGAAATCATCCTTCCAGAAAAGACTTCGTCCCACGCCACCGAGTTCGCCCTTTTTGGTGGGCCCGAGTTTCTCTTTGGGCGCCATTTGACCGCGGGCTTCCACGCACAGTTTCGCAAGCTATACATGCCATCGGGCACGCTGAACGGGGTGCTGTTCGGCCGCGACAACATGTGGCTGCTCGAGTTGCCCATCGTTGTCGGATACAAATTCGGTCCCAGCAATCATGCCTTCGTGCAGGCCCAGGGCGTGGCCGAGTTCAGTCCCAAGTTCAGCACCAAGATTTCGGCCGCCTCCGTCTATCCTCCCCCACCGCTCGATCACGGCTACACCCTGCGCGGCGTCGCCGGCTATGACTTCGGCAGGTGGTACCTCAAGGCCACTTACTCGACGCGTTACCTCAAATTCATCCAGGACGTGAGCCGAAATCCCGGCAACCTCTACAACTGGCGCAACCAATCGGCGACCATCGGCTTCGGCCTGGCTTTTTAGGGTTGCGGACTTGCTTTGAAAGGGCACGGCTTTCAGCCGCGCCGCCCAAAAAAGGCGCTTGGAAGAGCGGCCCTTCAGAGCTTGCCCTGAGCAAGCGAAGCGCGCCGAAGGGGCCGCGTCACTGGGGCAAAAGTAGAAGGGGATTTAGCCTCTGAGGGTTCGCTTTTGATCCGTGGGGAGCATTTGTGAGATGAGTCTTAGAATCCCCTACTCCGCCCTAAAGTTTCTCCCGTTCTTGCCGATAGCCCACGTATGGACATCACCTCAGTCGTACTGCAAGCCCTGCAACAGGCAGATGCGCAGGCAGACGCGGCAGCCGGCAATCTGGCCGTAGCCGGAACGGCTGCGCCCAACGGAACGTCTGACGGAAGCGGCGTTGACACCGTCAGCCTGAGCGACTCGATGGTCGCCATGATGTCCGCCGAGAATCTCTACGCCGCCAACCTCGCCACTCTGAACACCGCCGATCAGATCGAAAACGCGCTGCTCAACGTCATCGCCTGATCCTTGCATCAGTTCGCTTCGGTTTGCCTTGTCACTTCTTTCTGTGAAACCGTCTCTCAATCTGGTATGACCGGCACCGTGGATCACCTGACTGCCCTGCCGCTCGCGCTCCTCACCGGCGGAAAAAATGCGGAAAGCCATAGCAAGAAATTTGCCTCTCCCTATCTTTCTTGCTCACCCCACGCCACACCGCAAGTCTAATTGCCGACGAGTGTGGCCCTCCGCTCCACG
The DNA here is from genome assembly GCA_964407245.1 of uncultured Acidobacteriaceae bacterium. GTDB lineage: Bacteria > Acidobacteriota > Terriglobia > Terriglobales > Acidobacteriaceae > Sulfotelmatobacter. The sequence goes on along the minus strand of CAYOUY010000252.1, from coordinate 1,341 downwards.
CCGCGTCTCTCAACCACAAATTTCAACCGCGCACCTCGAAGGAGGAAACATGTCTCGATCACCGTTTCGTGCAGCCCTGCTGTTCTCCGCGTCGCTGCTGACCCTCTCCGCCGTGAGCCTGGCCCAATCGTTCGTCCTCGACCTGCCCGACCCCAGCCCGCGCGCCGAAATCTCGCAGCGCATCGGACTCACCAACATCGACATCAACTATCACCGCCCCATGGTGAAAGACCGCAAAATCTGGGGCAACCTCGTCCCCTACGGACAAGTCTGGCGCGCCGGCGCGAACATAAACACCACCATCAGCTTCAGCGATCCCGTCACCATCGAAGGCCAGCCGCTCGACAAGGGGACCTATGGCCTGCACATGATCCCCAACCCGGACCAGTGGACCATCATCTTCTCGAAGAACCACACCTCCTGGGGATCGTTCACCTACGATCAGTCTGAAGACGCGCTCCGGGTCAACGTGAAGCCGGTCGCGGCCGAAATGCACAACGCGCTGACCTACGAGTTCGACGAGCTCACGCCCGACTCCACCGTCGTCACGCTCGAGTGGGAGAAAGTCGCCGTGCCCTTCAAAGTTGCAGTCGACGTGCACAGCGTTGTTGAAGCCAGCCTGAAGAATCAGCTCCGCGACCTCTCGCAATACACCTGGATCAGCTGGGACGATGCGGCCAACTACCTGATCGCTGAAAAGATCGACTACGCTGACGCGCTGACCTACGCCAACAAGTCCATCGAGCAGGAAGACCGCTACGAAAACGAGATGACCAAATCGAAGGCCCTGACCGCCCTCGGCCGCAAAGACGAATCCGCCGTCGCGCTGAAGAAAGCGCTCGACCTGGCGACGCCGCTGCAGCTCCACATCTACGCCCGCGGCCTGCAAGGAGAGAAGCGCTACGACGAGGCCTACGCCATCTTCCGCGACAACGCCAAGAAGCACCCGAACGAGTGGTTCGTCCACACCGGCCTGGCGCGCGTCTACTCATCGCAAAGCAAGTTCGACGACGCCTCCAAAGAAATGAAGCTGGCCATCGCCGCCGCCCCCGACAATCAGAAGGCCTATCTCGGCGGCCTGGAAAAGCGCCTGGAAAGCAAGGAAGACATCAACCAGTAAATGCGCTCGTGTAGCGCGGCTGGGTGGCCCATCCTAACGTCGCGATCTGTGCGACGTTAGGGTGGAGAATTGGGAAGCTCGCGCGCGCCATTCTAGCCGCGTACTTTGCGGCTAGGGTGGGAACTCTTGTGTGCCTGTTCCGCGCGGCCTGATTTCGTCCGAAGGTTCACATTCCACGTAGGTTGCGAGAGATTTTCACAGTGTTCCTTCAGGAACATTCT
>CAYOUY010000251.1:0-5540 GCA_964407245.1 uncultured Acidobacteriaceae bacterium | reverse complement strand
CCAGCAAAGTTCCGTCCGAGAAGACCGAATAGAATTTGATACCCAACCCCGTGATGGATGCGATCGAACTTGGGTTGGACTGGCTCAGGAGGATGTTGGCAACTCCGAAACGAGCAGGGCTGGGAAACACCAGCACTTCTTTACGAAACATCATGAGGACGATTGGAAACCTTGAGATTGCCGAATATGGTGGGAGACACTCCAGACAGAACGCGAAATGCTGAAATCCAAGTGCCTGCAGCGATGCTATTTTCGATGCGTGCAGAGTGCGCACCCTGGACTGAATGTCGGGATCTGTAATCTCGGTGTACTCCTCCCCCAGCCTGCCGCGAAAGCCAGATGGTGACGACTCCCACCGCGAGAGTATTTGTGCCTGCTGTATGCCGCTCCAGCAGTTCATCACCATGTAAAGGGAAATGGCTCCGATCCAGAAAGAATGGCGCCAAACCGCAAACGCAATCAGTCCGGCTGCCCCAAACAAGCCGAGCACTGCGACCACCTTCAGGCTGCGAGCCCGTCCAAGGACGAACCACAGCAAAGACCGAAGAATCTGTCCGCCGTCCAGGGGATAAATCGGCAGCAGATTGAAGATGAGCAAGGCAAGGTTCATGATGCAAACCGCCCACAGCAGCATGTAGGCATGAGGCGCTGCCAGCCTCCAACCGCTGCGCCCGGCCCAGATTGTCAACGGGTAGAACAACCCAAGCAGCACGACGTTAACGACGGGGCCTGCAGCTATGCTCCACAGTGTGGCTGCCGGGCGTAGTGGCGGCTCCACGTATGCCACGCCTCCAAGAGGCCACAACACGATCTTGTTTGCTGTTCCGCCAACCTGGCGGCAGGCAAGTGCGTGCCCGAACTCGTGGAGAGTAACAATGAGAAACAAAACCAGATACTCGGCTATGTTCCAGGCGATAGACGGGTAACGGCGTCCGCGCGCACTGATTTCAAGCGCGGCTACAACAAACCAGGACCAGTGCAGAAAGACATCAATTCCGGCCACACGAAACAAATGAAAAGAGCCTTGGCGAGTGTTGGGCACGACGTCATGGCTTATACCATGGAGGCTACCGCTTCGCCAGAACTGGTATCACCTGCCATGTAGGAAATGAGACTCTGCCGCGCGGAACACAGGAGTCGCACGGGGAGAACGCTCCCGAAAGGGCTTGACTTATATTCCATATTTCTACAATAATAGAAATATGCCGATTCCGAGCGCGAAGAAAAACCCGGAAAAGATTGCCAAGTACGCGGACATGTTCTCGGCAATGGGCACGGAGGCGCGTCTGCGGATCATGCGACTGCTGCTGGCGGCCCATCCTGATGGCCTTGTTGTCGGCGAAATTCAAGAAGAGTTGGACATTCCGAATTCAACCCTCTCCCATCACCTCGACAAATTGAAGTCGGAAGACCTTGTCAACGTGACGCGCGAGAGCACCTTTCTGCGGTACACGGCGAACACGGAGGCGCTGCAGGAAATCCTCCAGTTTTTGTACGCGGAGTGCTGCACTCGAAACCGGGCGCTAAAACCTGAATCTGTCATCCAGTGTTGCAAATGAGGAGTTATGACCCAAGACGTCAAAGAACAAGACATCAAAGAAGTCGTTCGCGAAAAGTACGGCCAAGCCGCGCTCAGAGTCACCACAGGCGGTAGTGCATGCTGTGGGAGCGCGCCGGCGACCGGCTCCTGTGACCCCATCACGTCAAACCTCTATGACGTGTCGCAAGCGGGCGAAATACCTGAAGAGGCTCTCCTAGCCTCGCTCGGTTGCGGAAATCCGACTGCATTGGCGAAGTTGAATCCGGGTGAAGTCGTCCTGGACCTCGGCTCCGGCGGCGGGATTGATGTTCTGTTGTCTGCCAAACTTGTGGGCCCCACCGGAAAGGCTTACGGCCTCGATATGACCGACGAGATGCGGGCTCTCGCGAACGAGAACAAGCGGAGGTCAGGAATTCAGAACGTCGAGTTCCTGAAAGGAGAGATTGAAAACATCCCCCTGCCCGAAGCCTCGGTGGATGTTGTCATCTCGAACTGCGTCATTAATCTCTCGGCTGACAAGGAACGCGTTCTGCGGGAGGCATTCCGGGTGTTGCGGCCGGGAGGCCGTTTCGCTGTCTCTGACGTCGTCACCCGGGGCGAGATTCTGCCGGAGATTCGCAAGAACGTGCTGCTCTGGGTCGGCTGCGTCGCAGGCGCGATGGAGGAGAACGAGTACAGGACGAAACTCGCCGCCGCCGGATTTGAACAGATTGAGATCGAGCCGACGCGGATCTACCGCATTGAAGATGCTAGGGAGTTTCTCTGTGGCCAGAAGATCGACCTCGAGGCGATCGCCCCGCAGGTCGATGGCAGGTTTATGAGTGCATTCATTCGTGCGGTCAAACCGCGGCAGCGGGCGTGCTGTGACCCGACGTGCTGCATCTGATATGGCCAAGGGCCACTACAACGTCCTGTTTCTGTGCACAGGCAACTCGGCCCGTTCCATCATGGCAGAAGGCATCATGAATCAGAAAGGGCCGCCGAGATTCACCGCGTACAGCGCGGGGAGTCGTCCCTCCGGTGCCGTGCGACCGGAAGCGTTGAAGCAGCTCAAGTCTGCTCACATACCAACCGACGGGTTCAGGAGCAAGTCTTGGGAGGAGTTCTCGGGGCCGGATGCTCCCGTACTCGACTTCGTCTTTACCGTATGCGACAGCGCAGCGAAAGAGGTCTGCCCCGTGTGGCCCGGACAGCCGATCACGGCACATTGGGGAATCGCTGACCCAGCTGCAGTGAAAGGCAGCGAAGAGGAGATTCAAAGGGCATTTCGCGATGCATTTTTTCTGCTCGACCGCCGCATTACACTCTTTCTGAATCTGCCCCTCGCATCAATTGACAATCTCGCGTTGAAAACAGAATTGGATAACATCGGTCGACAATGAAATACGGACTACATGCTCGGACAACAGCGGAGTTCATAGGAACCACGTTCCTCGTGGCTGCTGTGGTCGGGTCGGGCGTAATGGGTGACAAGTTATCCGGCGGAAATGTTGCTCTTGCCCTTCTGGCGAACACGATAGCAACCGGGGCAGCACTTGTTGCCCTCATCGCAGCTTTCGCGGACATTTCCGGCGCACATTTCAATCCCGTCGTCACACTGGCCGATGCAATTGAAGGCCGTCTCTCGTTGCTCGACGCTACTGCCTACATCGTTGTCCAGGTCGTCGGTGGAATCATCGGGGCAGTCATAGCACACGCGATGTTTGGTCTTCCGCTGATTTCATTGTCTGCCCATCCTCGCCACGGCTGGCCACTCGTGCTCAGCGAGTTCCTGGCAACATTCGGGCTGTTGTTGGTCATCAAGGGATGTTCCCGGCTTCGGCCTTCGATGGTTCCCTTCGCGGTGGGGAGTTACATCACCGCTGCGTACTGGTTCACAGCATCGACATCTTTCGCCAACCCTGCAGTCACAATTGCGCGTTCGCTGACGAACACCTTCTCGGGGATTCGGCCTGCGGATGCCCCGCTCTTCATCGCCGCGCAATTGGTGGGCGGACTTGCGGCGAGTGTCCTGCTGACGCGCCTTATCTTCGCGCCTGCTCCCCCGAACTCTCCAGCTTGAAATCGTGTTGCACAGCTGGGAGTCCCACCACATTCCTGCTATGAGCAACTCTCTCTTGCTCAGGATCACATCGTTCTGTGACGAGGGTCACATCCTCCCAAAAGTCACTAATGGTACTTAACCGCAATCCGCATTCATGACGTGGGGTGTGGTTCAGGTCCCTAGCTGACCAGAACCGCATATTCCCCGGAAGGATGAATCTATGATCCCGCCGAATGAGACTTTTTATGGGGCCCTGCAGAAAAAAGGCGTAACCCGCCGACGGTTTCTTAAATTCTGCAGCGCCATGACTGCGACTCTGGCCCTCCCCCCGCGTTACGTGGCCCATGTCGCTTCCGCGCTGGAGAAAACGAAGAAGCCGGTGCTGGTTTGGCTGCAGTTCCAGGACTGCGCCGGGAATTCGGAAGCTATCCTGCGTTCGAGCCATCCGTCGGTGCTGGAGGTAGTGCTCGACCTCCTTTCGTGGGAGTACCACGAGATCGTTATGGCTGGAGCCGGCCACCAGGCCGAGGCAGCACTCCAGCGCGTAGTGAAAGAGGAAAAGGGCAAGTACCTCGCGGTGGTGGAGGGAGCCATCCCCTTGGCCGACGATGGAGTGTACTGCACCGTGGCCGGCAAGACCGCGATCTCTATCGCCAAGGAAGTCTGCACCAACGCGGCCGCGACGATCGCAGCTGGAGCCTGCGCCTGGTATGGCGGCCTTGTGGCTGCGTCGCCGAATCCGACGGGAGCGGTGGGGATTTCCGAGGCCGTGCCGGAAGCCAAAGTCGTCAACCTGGGCGGATGTCCGCAGAATCCCGCGAACACCGCGGCGGTTCTCGTCCACTACCTGACTTTTGGCGAACTGCCGGCGCTGGATCAGTACAACCGGCCGCTGTTTGCCTACGGACGAATTATCCATGACCAGTGCGAAAGGCGCGCCCATTACGATGCCGGCCGCTACGTTCAGGAATGGGGCGACGAAGGGCACCGCCGGGGCTGGTGCCTCTACAAGATGGGCTGCAAGGGTCCACAGACGACGTTCAACTGTCCGTCGGTGCGGTTTAACGACGGCACAAGTTGGCCGGTGAAGTCGGGTCATGGCTGCGTCGGATGCGGCGGATACAACTTCTGGGAAACCAAATCACCGTTCTACGAACGTTTGCCGAATGTCCCCGGGTTTGGAGCAGACGTCAGCGCCGGGAAGATTGGAATCGGGATCACGGCGGCAGTGGCAGGAGCGACCGTTGTCCACGGCATCGCCAGCGCGGTTCGCGATCGACTGCGGACCACGCCCCCACCCGAGAAAATCTAGGAGCAGGCAGAGGAGGAGCGTATGGCACGCATCGTAGTCGATCCAGTGACGCGTATTGAAGGGCACCTGCGCATTGAAGCCGAAGTGAACGGCGGAGCGGTCACCGATGCCTGGAGCTCGGGCACGATGTTTCGCGGGATCGAGCTGATCCTAACCGGACGCGATCCGCGCGAGGCGTGGGTCTGGACGCAGCGCATCTGTGGCGTGTGCACCACCGTGCATGCGCTGACGTCCGTGCGGGCCGTCGAGGACGCGCTCGGCGTCGAAGTTCCCGAAAACGCCAACTTGGTTCGCAACATCATCGCCTCCAGCCAATACGTACAGGATCACGTCATCCACTTCTACCACCTGCACGCGCTCGATTGGGTCGACGTAACGCTGGCGCTGAAAGCGGATCCGGCCAAGACTTCGCAGCTGGCCGAATCCATTTCTCCGTGGCCGAAGTCGAGCCGTAATTATTTCAAAGGAATTCAGGACCGAGTTAAAGCGTTAGTTGAGAGCAAGCAGCTGAGCCTGTTCAGCAGCGGATACTGGGGCCACCCCGCGTATCATCTGCCGCCCGAAGCCATCCTGCTGGCGGTCGCGCATTACATCGAGGCGCTCGAGTTCCAGAAGGATTACATCCGTATTCACGCGGTGCTGGG
>CAYOUY010000250.1:0-1850 GCA_964407245.1 uncultured Acidobacteriaceae bacterium | reverse complement strand
GTGTTCAGCACCACGTAAGAGTATTGTGGGCCGAACTGTATCCTGCCCTTCGGTCCGTTATACGGCTTGAACCAGAATCCAAAGGTTCCCTCGAGAATGTCTCGCGGGTCGTTGCAACTGTTCGAGTTAGGCGTAAACCCTGCCTTAGTTCCATTGGTCGATGCGGCCAGGCTGGGTTCGATCAGGCAAGCCCCGGTGCCGGTTTGGGTGGGACGACCGTAACCCACGAGCGCGGAGAGCGGATTTGCCAATGCCGGGTTCGCGTAGACCGTGCGTTGAGCGTACTCGCCGCCACCGTAGCCGTAGACGTCCCAATGCTTGGAGTGCCACTCCAGCGTGCCGAGCGCTTGATAGTTGCGGATCAAGGCCAGACTTCCGTTGGGGCGCGCTGTCACCTCGGCCAACTGTGACGCACCATAACGGCCTACGCCGTCGCCGCCCACGAAGTGGACGCCCAAATCCACGTGCTTGTCGAGGACCGACCAGCGGGCGTTGCCGCCAATCCCGCCGCCGGTACGAGTGTCGGTGCAGGGCGGGGTGGACGCTGTAGGCACGGCGACACCGCATTGCGGAGTGGGGTTGGGAGTTGTCACGACCGGATAGATGCGGTCGCGGAAGTTGCTGAGGATGCCGAACACCTCATAGTGCCCGAAACCCGGTTCGAAGGCCGCCTTCACAATGAAATCCGGAGTGTAGTTATAGGAGTAATTCGCATTCGGCGACAGACCTCCCGTCCCGGAAATTTGCGATCCGCCGTTGTACAGCCCTCCGTTTGTACCGGGCGCGCCGACCAGGAAGTTGTTGTTGAACCCGCCGCCACCGAGATTGGTGATTTCCGGGTTCTCGACCGAGAAGCCGAGCCAGAGCTTGTTCTCGAAGTTCTTGGTCACGCGGAAGCCGTATTGCCGCAACCAGGTGAAGCCCACGTTATAGGTCGCGTCTATGGTCATCGGCGTGGCTTCGGTACGGTTGTCCAAGCCGACTTTGGTTTCCGTCGCCAGGCTCCACATTTGCCCGCCGGTGATGGTCCAGCCGCTGTCGAGCTTTACTTGCCCCCAAAGCTGGCGCATGCGGTTGGTGTAGCTGTTGCTCTGGTTGCTGTTGGAGGTTACGGCGGTCGACAGCCAGTCTGTCTCGTAGTAACCGCTCAGCTTGGCGTTGCTGATTTTGCCTTCCGCCAGCAAGGTGATGCGCGACTGACGTCCGGACCCGAAGAACTCCGACAGGTGATATGCATCGGCGCCGGGGAAGGGAACGGAGCTGAATGGTGTGTTCACGTCGGAAGCCGTTCCGTGCTGCCGCCACGCCGATTCAGCCGCCAGGAAGCCGCCCGGAGTGAGGGTGATTCCCTTGTAATGGATGGCCAGGGGATGCTCGATCATCTCATCGATGCGCTTCTGCTCTTCCTGCATAGTGGTGGCGACGTTGGTGTTGGCAACTTTGATGTCGTTCACGCTGCTTTGCAAGGCGGTAACCGTCTGGGCGCTTTGCGAGCTGCTGGCGACGGCGCTATCCGCGCTGCTGCGCGCCTGGCCGGCGGTTTTCTGCAAGTCAGCGATCTGCTGGTCGCGGCTCTGCACCGCCTGCTGCAGTTGCTGGATCTGCTGCTGCTGGGTCTCCATCATCCGGCGCAACTCGTGCACCTCGTTGGCGAGATCCGCTGTGGCGGACGAGTTTTCCGCGGCGGCCTTCTTCTTGGGCGCGGTCTGCGAATCCTGCGAGACAGACTGCGCAAACAGCGTGACGGATAACAGAAGCAGCATGGGGACGATGCGCTTAGCGTTCATTCGTTTCCTCTCCACAAAACGGGGGTATGTTTCTGCAAGCTGATGGCTCGGAACCAGGTCCTG
>CAYOUY010000249.1:0-3490 GCA_964407245.1 uncultured Acidobacteriaceae bacterium | reverse complement strand
ATTTTAACAGAGCGTGCAGGCAGCTGAGGTTTGACGGAGAACGGCCGCTTCCCTATGATGAAAGTTCCGTCGTTGGTCGTTAGTCCTTGGTCGTTGGCAGCGCATGTTGCTGGCGCGCGATGGCCGTGCTGATTGGCCGTCCGTGAGGTTCGTGCGAGCGGCGAACGACTAACGACCAGCGACGTTTTCTTATATGCGCATTGCCTACCTTGAATGTTTTTCTGGCATCAGCGGCGACATGTTCCTGGGCGCGCTGGTCGATGCCGGAGTTGCGCCACGCGTGTTCGAAAACGCCGTGGCGGCGCTCGGACGTGGCGCGCGGTTGGAAATTTCGCGCGTGGAGCGCAGCGGAATTTCCGCGACCAAGGTAGACGTTTTTGTCGATGGTGAAAAGGATCTGCCGCGAGAAGAGTACTGGGCACGGAGAACGCAGGCTAAAGAAAAGGGCGGTCAAGAGGAATACGCGCACACGGTTGCCACACGAGACCATGAAACCGCCCATGGGCACGGGCATTCTCCTGAGCATCAGCATGCGCGGCCCGGCGGCGTTGAAACGCACAGGCACGGGCGCGGCCTGAGCGAGATTCGCAAGATCATCCGCGAAGCCAATCTGAGCGACGCGGCGAAGAAGGCTGCACTCGCGATCTTTGAAGCACTCGGCGAGGCCGAAGCAAAGATCCACAACGTTTCAATCGAAGACGTCCACTTCCACGAAGTCGGCGCCGTGGATGCGATGGTCGATATTGTGTGTGCAGCCGTCGGCACTGAAGCGCTGCGCGTAGATGAAATCATTTGCTCGCCACTCAACGTCGGAGGCGGAAGCGTGCAGTGTGCGCATGGCACATTTCCCGTGCCCGCTCCGGCGACAGTCGAACTGCTAAAGGATGCCCCCGTTTATTCTTCGGGGTTGCACGCTGAGTTGGTTACTCCCACGGGAGCCGCGATCGTGAAAACGTTGGCGCGGCGTTTTTCCAGCTTTCCTGAAATGACGATCGAGAAGTCGGGCTATGGCGCCGGTTCACGCGATTTCCCCGGACATCCCAACGTCGTTCGTCTGACGATTGGCGAAGCCACCACATCAGTAGCTGCGAAAACCGCTTCGGACACAGTAACCGTGCTCGAAGCCAGTCTCGACGATCTGAATCCGCAGGTGTTCGGCTATGTTGTGGATCGCCTGCTCGAGGAGGGCGCGCTCGACGCATTTGCCATGCCGGTGCAGATGAAGAAAAATCGTCCGGGCACATTGTTGACGGTACTGTCGAAGCCCGAAGATGCTGGCCGCCTGTCGCAGCTGATTTTCAGCGAAACCACTACGCTGGGCATCCGTCGACGCGATGAAGTCCGGCGAACTCTCGCCCGCCGGTGGGAAACGGTGCGCACGCCATGGGGCGAAGTGCGGATCAAGATTGCGAGCATGAACGGAACCGTCACCAACTGCGCGCCCGAGTTTGAGGACTGCCGGCGCATCGCGGCCGAGCATCATGTCCCACTGAAAACGGTGATGCAGGAAGCAGCGAGAGTTTATCTGAAAGACGAAAAGCGCTGACCACAGAGAGCACAGAGGCACAGAGTAAGGTCTCAGTGATCCTCCGTGCCCTCCGGGGTTACACATGAAGCTATGACGCCGAAGTTTTACATCACCACCCCGATCTACTACGTGAACGCGCGGCCCCACATCGGCCACGCGTATACCACGATCGCCTGCGACACCGTAGCCCGACGCCAGCGTATGCTGGGCGCGGACACCTTCTTCCTCACCGGGACTGACGAGCACGGGCAGAAGATCGAACGCGCGGCGCAGGCTGCGGGCAAGACTCCGCAGCAGTACGCCGACGAAATTTCAGCCGAGTTCCGCAATCTGTGGAAGCGGATGGGCATTTCGAACGATGACTTCATTCGCACCACCGAAGACCGCCACAAGAAACGCGTGCAAGTCCTGTTCCGCCAAATTCGCGATAACGGCTACATCTATAAAGGCACGTACACCGGGCAGTATTGCGTGTCTGACGAACTCTACGTCGACGGCGCGCAGCCCGGCGATCCCTGCCCCACGTGCGGCCGGGTCACGGAGACGGTTCACGAGGACAATTATTTCTTCAAGCTCTCGGCGTTTCAGGACAAGCTGCTCGAGTTGTATGCGAATCCGGACTTCATTCGTCCGGAGACCCGGCGCAACGAAGTGATCTCTTTCGTGCGCTCGGGGCTGCGCGATCTCTCCATCAGCCGCTCGACATTTTCCTGGGGCATCCCTGTACCCGACGATCCCAAGCACGTCATCTATGTCTGGCTCGATGCGTTGGCCAACTACATCACGGCCATCGGCTACGGATCGACGCATGCCGGAGCGCAGGAGGCATTCAAGAAATACTGGCCTGCGGACGTGCACATGATCGGCAAGGAAATCGTCCGCTTCCATTGTGTGTACTGGCCGGCGTTTCTACTGGCAGCAGGATTGCCCGTGCCCAAGGCCATCGTTGCGCACGGCTGGCTGCTATTTGAAGAGAACAAGATGTCGAAGTCACGTGGCAACATCGTGCGGACTGAGACCATCCTCGACGTGCTCGGCGCTGATGCGCTGCGGTATTTTCTGCTGCGTGAAGTCGTCTTCGGACAGGATGGTTCGTTCTCATTCGACGCGCTGGTGCAGCGCTACAACTCCGACCTCGCAAACGGTTTGGGCAATCTGGCCAGCCGCACCCTAACCATGATCAACCGTTACTTTAAGGGTGAAGTGCCAAGTCTATTGCCCGCTGCGAAAACGAAAGCCGACAATGATTTGCACGAATACGCGCAGGTAGCGATCGGTATGTGTGACAGAGCATTTGCCGAATTCGACTTTTCAACCGCTCTCGAGGAGATTTGGATAGGGCTAATTGCCAAAGTGGACAAATATATTGTCGAGAACGAGCCCTGGGCGCTCGGCGAAAAACAGGATGAAGAAAGCCGCTCGCGGCTGGCGACTGTGCTTTACACCTCGGCCGAAGCACTCCGGATTGCAACCGCTTTGGCACATCCGGTGATGCCCGACGCCACTACAAAGATCTGGGCGCAGATGGGCTTGGGCGATGTCAAGAAAGTCGCGCTTCAAGACTTGGCGTGGGGACAGTTGCGCCCGGGCACAAAGCTGGGCGAGGTGAGTCCTGTGTTTCCGCGCGCCGACAAGAGCGCCATTGAAAGGTTGCAGCAGATGGAAGATCGGGAACGCACTCCGGCGGCGGAAGAACAGAAGGCGCCTGCGGCGCAGACTACCGCGCCCGCCAATGCCGCACCGGCGGCGGTGACCGCCGACGGCAAGATCACAATCGACGACTTCGCCAAAGTCGAGCTGCGGGTGGGTGTAATCAAGGTTGCTGAGCGTGTGCCGAAAGCCGACAAGCTGCTGCGCCTTGAAATTGATATCGGCACCGAGGTGCGGCAGGTCGTGGCTGGCATCGCCGATGCCTACGCGCCCGAGCCGCTGATCGGCCGCAAAGTGGTGATCGTGGCGAAT
>CAYOUY010000248.1:0-4323 GCA_964407245.1 uncultured Acidobacteriaceae bacterium | reverse complement strand
CTTGCCCGTTCCCGGAGGTCCTACCAGCAGCACTCCCTTCGGAATCCGTCCGCCGAGCTTCTGGAACTTCTGCGCCTCGCGCAGAAACTCGATAATCTCGCGCAGCTCTTCCTTGGCCTCATCTACGCCGGCCACGTCTTTGAAGGTGACTTTCTTCTGCTGCATCGAGAGCAGCCGCGCCCGGCTCTTGCCGAACGACAGCGCCTTATTCCCGCCGGTCTGCATCTGGCGGATCATGAAAAACCACAGCGCGCCCAGCAGGATCAGAGGAGCCCAGGTTCCCAGCAGTTGCAGTGGAAGGCTTCCCGAACTTGGGTCGCGGAAATCGGCGTCAATTCCTTTTTTCCGCAGGCCATCCAGCACTTCGGGGGTGAAGTAGCTGGCGGGAGCGGTGGTATGAAAGGCCGAGCCGTCGCGCATCTTGCCGCGCACTTCCATCCCCGTGACCCTGAAGTCGTGGATGTTTCCCTGGTCGAGATCACTCATGAATTGAGTGGTCGAGATTTCCTTGTCCTTCTGGCTGTCGCGCGCTCCCTTCACCACCTCCCACAGCAAAAAAGCAGAGACGGCAATGAGCAGCCAGAACAGCGCGGTCTTAACAGTTGAGTTCACCTAGAAGACTCCTAAATTCCACACGGGCAACCTACAGTGGGCTCCCGCAGTTTCTACAGATTAGATGCCCTTCCGCGACTTTTGATTGGCAAAATCCGTAACGCCTTATTCTACCTTCTCCGTACAAAAACCGCGCGCCTTTGTATGACTTAAGTCACTGGTGCTCTTGGAGGTACGGCCGCCAGGTACGGCAGATTCCGGTTCGTCTGCTCCACCGCCCCCAGGCCATAGCCCACCATATAGGTGTCATCCACCAGAAACCCGAAATAATCGGGCTGCAGCGACACGCGCCGTGCCGACTGCCGGTCGAGCAGCGTCACCAGTTTGACTGAGGCCGCTCCCCGCGCCCGCAGGTCGCTCATCAGAAATTCGCTGGTCACGCCGGAATGTACCAGCCCCTCGACCAGAAGAATATGCTGCCCGCGAATGTCCGGCTCGTGGCTGAAGAAAATCTCCATGACATCGCTGGCCGAGCTGCCCGTGGCCGGCCGGTACTTCGGCTTGATGAACTGGCACACCACAGGAATGTCGATCGCCCGCACCAGATCGGCCAGAAACATGAACGCGTTCTCGAGCACCGCCAGCACCTGAATGGTCTGGCCCTTGTAATCGTCGGAGATCTGCCGCCCCAGTTCCTTTACACGCTTCTGGATCTGTTCGCTGCCGATCACCTGACGCAATGGCTCGACTCTCGCCGCGTTCATTGAAGTTGAGTGCCTCCCGGCACAGCACTGGTTCGATTTTACGTCGCCTCGTCAGGCAAGGGCTTTTCCACGATCAGAATCGCCTCGCGCCCCGGTCGCGCCCCGAAATTCCGCGCTCGCGGAAATCCTCGCACCCAAACAATTTCGCCGCCGCTGGCTTCATTCCCACTCACGATCACCGGCCAAAGCCTTCGCTCCGCCTGCGCCAGGTGACGTTCCTGGAGCAGTTCCTTGATCTTCTTCGGGGACTTGGTATGGGCCGGCCAGAATCGGTCGCCCGGACGCCAGTTCCGCACCCTTAACGGTCCGGGCAAAGATCCCGCATCCAGAAGGTGAGCAGCATTATACTCCGCTTGTGATTCTGCCGGAATTCGGCGCACCTCGATGACCACTCCCGCTGCGTAAACATTGGCCTCGCCGGGAATCGCGAGCGGATACTCGTAATCGCTGATCGCCGCCGGCTCGCGCAAATCCGGAGTCAGCAGATTGGGAGTGAGAAAGACCAGTTCATCCGATTCTCGCCGCAGCTTCCACCCAAGCGGCAGTGACAGTTCCTTGCCAGATGCCGAGTCCTCTTCCGCAAAGCTCAGAATCTCTTCGACGTGCTTGAACTCGAGGGGAATCCCAGCTTCGTCGCCAATGGCCTTCACCAGCCTGCGCTGCACGGCAACCGGTTCCGCCAGAAACCACATCCGGCTCACCGACGCATTCATAACCAGCCATGGCGCATTCTCGATTTTCTCCCGTAGAAGACGAGAATTGTCATCCTGAGACGAGCTTGGGTGCCCCACTTCTCCCCGTTTTTGGGAGAAGTGGGGATTTTGACTCGCCGAGATCTGCACCAGTCCCGCCGGTTTGGACAGCGCCCGTGCCCACTCCGGCTCCGACCAGTGCACGACCGTTCCCATCCATCCTGCGGCTTCGTTCTCCCAGTAATCTTCTTCACCGCGTGCAATCTGGGCCAGTTCCGCCAGATTCTCCGCGACGCTCGGATTGAATTCCTCTTCCAGCAGGGGCACGACCAGCTTGCGCACCCGGTTGCGCGTAAGCGCTTCATCGGAGTTGGTCGAATCCTCGCGCCAGTCCTGTCTGATGTCGAACAAATACTGCCGCAGTTCGCGCCGGTGAATCCCGAGCAGAGGCCGCCCAATTTCACCGCAGATTTCACCGTCATCGTTGTCCACCACAATTCGCGGATAGATCCCGCCCAACCCGCGCGTCCCCGCTCCGCGAATCAGCCGCATGAGAACCGTCTCGGCCTGATCATCGAGCGTGTGCGCGGTCAGAATTTTGTCCAATCCGCGGTTGCCACACCCTTGTCGTGGGATTTGCGACAGGGTGGGCGGAGTAGGATTTTCGGGTGCCCCACTTCTGGCCGGTTTTGCCAGAAGTGGGGATTTTTCTCGATCTTCGCCGAGTAAATACCGGAAGAACCCGTACCGCACGTCTCGCGCTGCTGTCTCCACGCTGACGTGCTCCTCCGCCGCCACCCGCGCCACATCGTCGCTATCGGAGAAGAACTCGAGATCATGCTCGCGCGCCAGATTCGCCACGAACTGCTCATCCGCATCCGACTCCGCCCCGCGCAGCTTGTGATTGAAATGAACGACAGAGAGAACAATCCCCAACTCGCTCCGCAACTCAAGCATCAGCCGCAGCAGCGCCACCGAATCAGTCCCACCGGAAACAGCCACGCCGACGCGCTCCCCGGCCTTCAGCAGCTCCTGCCGCCGGATGTGGGAGAGCACGCTCTGCGCAAGGGAATGCACGAGGACATGGTACAACCTTCTACGAGCAAGCCAGGCGTTGCAGAGTAGCCAGCCATTCTGCGACGATCCAAGCAGCTCCAACCGCGGTCAGGTTGTACGCATTGGCGCCCCAAGCCCCATGTGCGTGCGGATGAGAAAGGATCAGTGGCGCTAAGGCCAACGCACTGAAGACGAGCAGCATCAGCCCAAGAAGTCTGGCCGCCAGAACGTCGAGCACCCCCGATATGATGGCCACGCCCGCGAGGACAAATGCGATCCCGGTAAGCACCGCCCAGAAGCTTCCGGCGAAGGGCAGCCATTTGGGAACCATTGGGACGACTGTCGATGGGCCGGTCAGATGCGCGAGGCCAAAGTCAATCGAGCAGAGCCCGAACGTCAAGCGAACGAGCCTGGCCCCTCCCTGCGAAAGCGACCCTCGTCCTGACAGCGATTTCCAGACAATCACTGCCGCGACGAAAAGGATGATTTCCTGGCAGACATCGCCGAGAACACCAAAGTAGACAGAAGCTCGATGTCCGAGGATGTGAGGCCCCCAGTAGAAGCGGGGCAAAGGAAACAGCACAAAGATGCCGTACAGGATGGTCAGCGACGCCGCAGCGAAACGCCTGCTCCAACGCCACAGCAGGGCTGCGCCCGCCACGACGAGCCAAATGGCGGCAATGTAGGCAAGAATCTTCGCACCGGGAAGGTGGTCGCCCCAAGCCTGAAGGGGCTGATCGGAGGGATCGAACTCACCCCAGACGAGGTCGGTGATGCCGTAAGCGACCGCTGCGATGCCATAAATGTAGACGCCGATTTTCATAATCGATCCACATTAGATGGCTTACAACCCCGCGCTCTTCTCCGCGATCAGTTTTCGGATCTTCTCCACGAACTCCGCCGCCGGCATGTCTTCGGTCTTCTCTTTCCCGCGCGTGCGGACGTTCACCCTCCCCGCGTCGGCCTCTTTATCTCCAACCACCAGCTGGAACGGCACTTTCTGCATGGCGTGCTCGCGAATCTTGGCGTTCATCTTTTCGTTGCGCGCATCCACTTCCACGCGCACTCCAATGGCCTTGAGTTGGTCCGCCACTTTATTGGCATAGCCGGTGTGACGCTCTGCGAT
Organism: uncultured Acidobacteriaceae bacterium; assembly: GCA_964407245.1. Taxonomy (GTDB): domain Bacteria; phylum Acidobacteriota; class Terriglobia; order Terriglobales; family Acidobacteriaceae; genus Sulfotelmatobacter. The sequence goes on along the minus strand of CAYOUY010000248.1, from coordinate 133 downwards.
CGGAATCATCACCGTCTGCACCGGCGACAGCCACACCGGAAACGCTCCCGCGTAGTGCTCGATCAACACGCCGAAGAATCGCTCCACCGACCCAAACAGCGCGCGGTGCACCATCACCGGCTGCTTGCGCGAA
>CAYOUY010000247.1:0-38833 GCA_964407245.1 uncultured Acidobacteriaceae bacterium | reverse complement strand
TTCCGGCAGATGAAGCCGTTGATCGAACGGGGCAAGGTTTATATCGCGCAGCCGCCGCTGTTCTCGCTTAAGAAGGGCAAGTCGCAGCAATACATCAAAGACGAGCGCGAATTCGTGAAGGTGATGGTGAAGCGCGCGGCCGAAGGCTTGAGCGTGCGCTACGGAGAAGGCGCGGCCAAGATCGAAGGCAAGGACCTGGCGCGCTTCATGACGGTGCTCGACGAGTATCTCGGATTCTTCGACAAGCTCGACAAGCGTGTGCGCAACGAGCGCGTAACCGAACTGATTCCCAAGCTCGATCTGGCTAAGCACGTCGATTTTGAGGGTGACAAGAAAACGCCGCCGAAGAAAATCGAGCGGCTGGAAAGAGAAATCAAGAAGCTGCAGAAGGACGAAGGCTTCAAGGGCGTCGAAGCGCGTTTTGACGAAGAGCACAATCTGTGGGAGGTTGCCTTCGTCAACAAGCATGGCGCCGAGCACGTCATCAATTGGGAACTGGCCTCAAGCGCCGAGGCCCGGCAAATGATCTCGAAGTACAAACAGATTGAGGCATTCATGGAGCCGCCGTTTGTGGTGGAGACGCTGGTCAAAGCCGCGCCCGGCAACGGCGAAGGTGCGGATGCCGGGGCTGTCGCGGATGAAGAAAAGAACGACAAGAAAGGCGCCAAGCCGGCCAAGCGCAAAGTCGAAATTGAAATTGTCGAGAAGAGCAGCGCCCGCGACCTGCGCGATCACGTAATTAACGAAGGTCGCAAGGATTTCTCGATCCAGCGGTACAAAGGGCTGGGCGAAATGACCGCGCCGCAGCTGTGGGAGACGACGATGGACCCGGAGCGACGAACGTTGCTTTCGGTAAAACTCGAGGACATCGCCGAGTGCGAGACGATTTTCACCACGCTGATGGGCGAAGACGTGGAGGCGCGGCGCAAGTTCATCGAAGAGAACGCGCTAGATGTAAAGAACCTGGACATCTAACTTCTTTACCGCGGATTTACGCGGATTCACACGGATAAAAACATTAGAAACTTAGGGGCAGCCTGCGGCTGCTCTTTCTGCTTGTAAAGCTGCAGGCTAAGGCTTGGCGATCTCCGGCTCTTCCTTCTCGCCGCGGAAGACGCGGGAGATGCCGCGTACGACGCGGCGCATGGGGAGTTCGCCTTTGGCGTCGGCAAAGAAAATTTCTCCGGTGCGGCTGCTGCGGTAGAACCAGCGCTTGAGCAGCGCGATGTGCTCCATGATTTCGACGGCGGACTTGGCTTTGCGTTGTGGGAACAGGGCGAGCGTCTCCTGCACACGCGATTCGATCGATTGCGACCTGGCATGCTCGGAGCGCTGGATGCTAAACGGAACCGGCCCGGAGATTTGTCCGCCTTCGACGCGAAAGAACACCACCGAGTCCGCAATGTGACTCGGCTGAATCATGAGCGCCGAGAGACGGTCGAGGCGCTGCACAATCTCGGGCAGCTGGCTCAGGACGGGAGTGAGCTTTTCCACGCGCACGTGAACTGCGGCGGCGTTTTCGAAAGCGAGGTTCGCTGAGGCTGCTTCCCGTTCGGCTGAGAATTGGCGCAGCAGGGAATCGCCTCCGGAATCAAAATAGGCCTGCACGCGATTCACTTCCGTTGCGTATTCGTCGTCGGTGCATCCCTTGAAACACGGGGCGAGACACATTTTCATCTCGGAATAGATGCAGCCGGGAAACTTGGGATCGGGATGCAAATCGTCGACGCAGCGGCGCATCTTGAAGAAGTCGAGCGAATCGTTCATGAATTTTTCGGCCGCGACGCGGGACATGAACGGGCCGTAGTAGAGTGAACGCCCATTGAGCCGGCCCAGACGGGTGGTGATGGAAGCGCGGGGATATTCGTTTTCGAGATGCAGCTTTACGAACGGCGCGAAGCGGAAGCGCAGGCGCTTCGCATATGTCTTGGGGAATTCAGCGCGTAAGACGGAATAGAGCAGGAAGGCAGATTCGAAGTCCGATCCCGTGGGCAAGTATTCGATCGTACGCACGCGATCGCGCAGATTGAGCTTCTTTGTGCGTTCTTCGATTGGCCCGAGAAGGCGCTGCAGGCGGCGGCGCAGGTTGGCGGTCTTGCTGACGTAAGGCTCGGAGGGCGCGTCGCCTCGAAGCAAGAAAACCGACGGAGCGGCAGGCACGGCGGCAAAGACTTCGGTATCCCGCTCGGGAGCGAATTCCAGGCGTCCAGTCAGCACAGAATGATTCTAGAGCGAATTCACCACGGAGGCACGGAGGCACAGAATAGCCTTCAATCAACGATCATTCGATGGCGCATCACCTTCTGTCGAAAGTCGCCGCCTCTCAAATCGATGATGCGACACATTTCGTGCAACCGGGAGAGCATGCGGTCACCGATACGGTCACCCAGCGTGTCATCACGACCTGATCGTTTTGCTCCATCGACGCCCTCGGCTTTCGCGCTCGGACGGTTTTCAAAATTGGTTGTGATGATGGTTGTGAGTTTGTCGTTGTAGCGGCTGTTCAGGATCAAACTAACGGTATCCCCCACCCATTCAGTGGGCTTGATAGCCCCAAGTTCGTCGAGCACCAAGACCTCAGCTTCAAAAACCGGCCGCAGCACGTCGAGCTCCGTCGTCTGTACGGTCGGGTTATAGGAATTCTGAATCTCTTTCAGCAACTCCCTGTAATCACAAAACAGGCACGCTATGCCTTTTCCAACAAGCTTCTTTGCGATCCCAACTGCGAGATGAGTCTTTCCCAAGCCAACAGAACCTATTAACAGGAGACCCGTTTTTTCGAGGGGATAATGGAGGACGAAGTTCCGAGCATCGAGCAAGGCCTTTTCTAGTGAAGGATCGGCGCCTTCGAAGTGGGGATCGTAATCTTCAAGTTCGCAGTGCTCGTAGCGGCGGGGGATGCGGGCGGCCGCCAGCAGGGATTGCGCCCGTGCCCGGAGCTGGCAGTCGCAGCGGGTGACGCGACGTTCAGTTGCATTGCGGCCTGCATCGCGACTCGCCGGCACGGCCTTCCAGCCTGTACCGTCGCACAGCGGGCAAACTTCCACGGGAGCCTTGATCATTCTTTGTCAAAACCCCGCTTCGCAGACTTCCCGCCCCGAATTCGGCGATGCTCCTGCAGCATCGCTCCACCGCTGAACAGCGGCTCCGCTCCGATTTTGATCATTTCAGAGCTTCCATTTCGAAAAAGTATTCCCACTCGCCTGCAGCTCTTCACTGGTCTCTAAACCTACCAGCTAGGTATTGCAAGTGAACTACAGGCGAGCATTTCACGCAAGGGGGAAGGGCTGCCGGGCTGTGTACATCCTGTGAAGGAAGCGGGGGACCTGTGGAGGGCGGAGGAAAACGTTGCCGGCAGGGGCGAAAGCCGCTCCGGCAGCACCAATCCGGGCCGACGGGGTGCAAAACAGGCTTCCGGCGCGGATTTTCACAGTTGACATTCCCGGCAGAGGGAGGAGAATACGATGCGTCAGGTTTCCCACTCAGCCATAGCCATTCTTCCTCCCGGTGCCGGCTGGGAACGAAAGAAACCTGCGAGGAGAAACTATGAATAAAGCCGATCTGGTTGACAAGATCGCAGGCGCATGTGAGATCAGCAAAGCGCAGGCCACGACTGCGATTGATACCGCCGTGGACAGCGTTACGTCCGCCCTCCGCAAAGGGGATCGGGTGGCATTGATAGGCTTCGGCACGTTCTCGGTGTCGCAAAGAAAGGCGCGGAACGGGCGCAACCCGCAGACCGGTGCCACTATCAAGATCGCTGCCCTCCGCGTGGCGAAGTCTACCCCTGGGGCCGAACTCAAGAAGGCGGTCAACAAGAAGTAAACGGGAACCTGAATCCAAGATTACGAGACGGCAGGGGGTCGGCCCTGCCGTTTCTTTTTCTATTCCCCGCTGAGAATCCTCCATGCTTCGCGGCCGGTGAGCACGACTTTCTCGATTCCCTTCACCGCATTGAGGTATTGCGCACGCTCAAAAGCGGCCGGATCGGAGCTGTGGAGCTGGCTCATTCTTCCTTTGATTTCAGCGACTGACTTGAAGTGGTACTTCTCCATCAAGCCAGTCAAATCGCTTTCGAGATTGCGAAGCCGGCTGATTCCATTTTGTAAGAGGAGGGAGCAGACCATGGTCACGTCGGCGCCGACGAGGAGAAGTTTCAGTACGTCCTCACCGCTGTGAACGCCGCCGCTTCCAGCCAGGCTTCCCTTGACGCGGCCGAAAAGCATTCCGATCCACGTGAGTGGAACCCGCAGATCTTGCGGAGTGCTGAGCAAGACACTCGGCTGGATTTCCATCGTAGCCAGATTGAGGTCAGGCTGATAGAAGCGGTTGAACAGCACCAGACCGTTTGCGCCTGCCTCTGCAAAGCGCCGGGCCATGTTTGACATGCTGGTAAAGAACGGGGTCAGCTTGGCAGCGATGGGAATCTTCACCGCTGCGCTTACCGCCTTAACGACTTCGACGTATCCGTTTTCGAGCTCCGAGCCCGCGATGTCGACCTGGCTGGGCACCTGGTACAGATTGAGTTCAAGGGCGTCGGCGCCAGCCTGCTCGAGCCGCCGGGCATATTCCACCCATCTTTTCAGAGTCGTCCCTCCGAGGCTTGCGACCAAGGGAACGCGGACCGATTCCTTTCCTCGACAAAGAAAATCGAGATAACGATCCAGGGCAGCGGAGGACGCCGGAGGTTCGTTTGCCCCTTCGCGCGAGGCCTCTTCAAAAACAGAGTGAAAAACGACGGCGGACGCACCGGCGTCTTCCAGGCGTTTGATGTTGTCGAACTCCTGAGTAAGCGGAGAAGCAGACGGAACCAGAGGTGTTTTCAGTTTCAACCCGAGATAGGTGGTCGACACATCGATCATCGTGTCCTCGCGAAAAAACTGAAAGACGTAAGCGAGGCAATGTGGGCGTCTGCAAGGATCCGGACGGCAATGCCATCACGGGATGATACTCGATGAACCCAAGACCGTCCAATGCAGGCGCGAGCCAATGACTGCGCGGTATAGTATACGGACGGCGAAAAATGCACGAATTGTCGATTGCGATGGGCATCGTGGATGCTGCACTAGAAGAGGCAAAGAGCCGTGGGGTGCAGGTGAGCGCGGTGCATCTGAAGCTGGGGGCGCTGTCGGGAGTGGTCAAAGACGCGCTGATGTTCTCGTATGAAGTGGCGTGCCAGGATACAGCACTCGAGGGGTCACGATTGATCGTGGAGGAAGTTCCCGTTGCCGTTTTCTGCCCGCACTGCCAGGACCGCCGGGTATTGAGTTCGATTCAGTCATTCGCCTGCCCGGAGTGCGGATCGGCCACGAGAGACATTTTGCAGGGCAAGGAATTGGAGGTTTTTGCGCTGGAGGTGGAGGAATGAGCGAGCCGCGGCTGGTCGAAGTGCGAAGAAATGTGTTGAAGCAGAATGATGTGATCGCGCGGGCTCTGCGCGAACAGTTTCGCGGCGCAGGAGTGTTTGTCGTGAGCTTGGTTTCCAGCCCGGGCTCGGGAAAAACGACGTTCCTGGAAAAAACGCTCACTCAATTGCAGCCGCGTTATCGGGTCGCAGCGCTAGTGGGAGACCTGGCGACCGAAAATGACGCCGTGCGGCTGGCCCGGAGCAAGGCGCCGGTGAAGCAGATCACGACCGGGACGCTGTGCCATCTGGAAGCGGCAATGGTGCAGAGCGCGTTGCAGGATTGGAACCTGCAGGGCAGGAGTCTGCAGGACATGGATTTTCTGTTCATTGAAAACGTGGGGAACCTGGTGTGCCCGTCCTCCTATGATCTGGGAGAAAATCTGCGGCTGGTATTGATGTCGGTGACCGAGGGCGAAGACAAGCCGCTGAAATATCCGACCATCTTCAACAGCGCCGATGTTGCCGTGGTAACGAAAATGGATCTGGCCGACGCGGTCGAGTTCAACTGGGAAGCGGCGCAACAGAGCGTGCAATCGGTGCGGCCCGGCATGCAGATTTTCCGTCTGTCGGCGAAGAGCGGCGAGGGGATGCAGGAATTCCAGACTTTTCTTTCCCAGAAATTGGCCGGGCACAGATCGGTAGCACAGATTTGAATGAGGGAAACCGGCGGACTACTTCAGCCAGGCGGAGATCGGGAATTTTGAGCGGCTCGAAGCCTAATAGCGAGACCCAGCGAGTTAGCGTGGCGTAGCATCTACTCTCTTCATCTATGCCCGCCTCCGACAAATCGCAAGCCTCATCTTCCGCGAGGCCGCTGACGCTGGCGGCGTATGCATCGTTTGTGCCGATCGGGATTGTGACGGTCCTTCTCGGTCCCATGCTGCCGACCTTGTCGACACGATGGTCATTGAACTACTCGCAGGCCGGCGCTCTATTCACCGTTCAATATCTGGCCGCGACGGCAGCGGTCGCGTTGTCCGGGTGGTTGGTCGGCCTCCGTGGATACCGATTCGCGATCAACGTCGGGCTGGTGCTGGTGACGGCGGGGATGGTCCTGCTGCTTGCGGGACCAAAAGCGCTCGGGATGGCCGGTATTGCGGCGTATGGCGCGGGACTCGGGTTTACTGTGCCCGCGGCCAATTTGCTGGTGGCTGAGGTGAATCCGAAGGAGCGGAGCGCGAAACTGAATGTGCTCAACTTTTGCTGGAGCACGGGTTCGGTGGCCTGCCCCTTCCTGGTAGCAGCGGCAGCGAAGAGTTCTCACGTTCCATTGTTTCTGGAACTGGTGGCGGGCTTTTCGCTTCTGGTCGCGATCGCGATCGCGGTCATGCCGGCTTCGATCGTTGAGCCCTCGGTCGTGCCCGCGGTAAGAGGGAGCGGTAGCCTAGGGATTGATTGGAAGTTGCGTGCACTGCCAGCCCTGGCACTGCTCTTCTTCATTTACGTGGGTACGGAGAACAGCTTCGGCGGATGGGTCGCGACCTATGCGAAGTCGCTCGGGAGCCTGACGCCGACCATGGCCGTGACAACTCCGTCGTTTTTTTATGGCTCCCTCATGTTGGGCCGGTGGCTGGCGCCGCTGCTCCTGCGCGCCATTGACGATGCTCGACTGGTGCAGGTGGGGCTGCTGGTTGCGTGTGTGGGCATGGTGGGACTGGTGCTGTCGCATGCCTTGCCGGGAGTTGTGTTGAGCGCGTGCCTTGCCGGATTGGGGTTGTCGGCGGTGTATCCCATCACCATTTCACTGATGTCACGAGAGTTCGGCTCGGCGGCGTCACGCGTTGGATCGCTGATGTTCACACTCTCGAATCTCGGAGGAGGATCGCTGCCCTGGCTGGTGGGCGTCTCTTCGAACCAGTTCGGCACGCTCAAGGCGGGGCTGGCCGTACCTCTGATGGGAAGCATCGCGATGTTCCTGCTGTACTCGCGCAGATGGAAAGCGGAGGCGCAGGAGATCGCATAGCCGCGCGCCTTAGTTGGTGCATGCGAACTCCGCGCCGATTTATGTCCGAATCAACCGCGCTGCCAGGCGCGAGAGACGCACTACGCGATACAGTGGGAACAGCGACTGCGGCAGGCGGATCGCATTCCATTCGCCCGGCCCGGGCGTGAAGATCAGTCGTTGCAGAAACCGCACGCGGTCGGCGCGTCTTTCCCGGAGCCGCATCATCAGACGAAAATATGCGACCGACTCGACGTCCATGGCGGCATTGGTTGCGATTCGAGTTTGAATCTCTTGCGCCAGTAAGTGCGACGCGGGGTCGGCGGCGACAAGCTCTTCCGCACCGGGCGGCAGCGCCGCGCCTAACAGCCGGTGAGACAAAAGCAGGCTTACAGACACAATTCGCGCGATTCCCAAACTTCGCGCCTGAGACTCAACCCAATCCCACGGCAGGTCTGGATCGCTCATCAGCTGTGCGATCAGTCGCGCAATATCGCACAGCCAGACCAGCCGTGACCAGACGTGCTTGGCCGCATGCACGGCCAGCACAAGAAGCAGGTCTGCGGGGCAGGGCGTCTTCATGGGCCGGCCGGCGACTGTGACCGTGACCGCGCGGTCGAACAGGCCATTCATGTCGAAATCCATGGCATAGAACCGCGGCAGGACTGCCCACTGTACCTCGAGCAGATTGCGGCCTGCCGCACCATCAAACGCGCACTCGTAACCCGACTTGAGATAGGCACGCTCCTGTGCTTTGGAAAACTGCGTCTGTGCAGTGTAGCCAAGCTCGTGGACGGCGTCGTGGATGCGCGGAAAATCATCGGCGTGAATCAAAAGGTCGATGTCGCCTGGCTGCCGCAGTGCAATGTCGCGATAGATCAGTTCCGCGAGCGCGAGGCCCTTGTAGGGTATGACCTCGAGGTTGAGTGAAGACAAGTGGTCGACGATGCGAATCAGTTCGCGCGCGAGAAGCAGAGACTTGTGCAAATTTGTCTGAGAGCTCTGCGCGATTGCCAGCATTTCGGCGGGTGGGACTGCCGCTTCCAAACTCTTGAGCGTCTGGAAAAGGAGCGGCTGAACACCATGGTGGTCGGCCAGGGCGAATAACGACTGCCAGCGAACAGACGGCCGTAGAAGCGGGTGAAGTAAGGCAGAGTTTTTCGAGGAAGTCCCAGCAGAGCACGCGGCCAAGAGCAACTGCCACTCAGGGTCGAGCGTGGTCGCAGACATAGATCAATTCTTTTTGCGAGCGCAAAACGAACTCATGCCGTCGCGCCGGCCAGCGACGGAAGCGTGCGAATCTGCACCAGGTTCGGAGCGGGCCGCCGTTTGGAAAGCATGTTGGCCGACGGGATGCCGGTTCTGACGAATGACTTCTCGCAATCCTGTGAGGAAGGCCCGCGCATATTTCCTTCCATGAACGCGAGGCCAGGGCAGCGCGTGCACTGGGAAACGTGTGTGCACTGCGGGCAGGTAGTGAGATCTCTTACCCGGATGGAGCGCACCTCATTCATGCGCTCGGAATGCCGCCAGATGTCGACGAACCGCTGGCTGCGCACATTGCCTGTGGGGAGCGGGAACTGCACGCAGGGAAAAACGTCGCCATAGGGCGAGACGTAGCAGGCGGAGTGGCCGGCGCTGCACGGCAGCGCATCGAGTTCGCCGTCGGATGCCTTTGCGGGGATGGCGCAAAATTCGTCGACGTCACCGACCAGCGCCGGGTCGCGGAAAGCCTGGCGCAATACATCCTGATCCACGCCCAAACTCAGAACGGAGCGATCGCCATTCATCATAGGCGTGACGGTGGGGTCGAGCGTGCATTCCACGCCCAATTCCGCCGCGAGCGCTCGAACCGAAGGATAGTCCTGCATGTTCTGGGTCATCAGGACATTCGCGATGATGACGCGAAGGCCTTGCGACTTGAGAAAACGAATCGCGTCGAGCGAGCGCCTGAGCGAGCCGGGAACGAGAGTAATGGCGTCGTGAATATCGGGCCGATGCGAGTAAATACTGACCTGTATGGACTGGATATTGAGGTCGCGCAGGCGTGCAGCTTCCTTCTCGCGAATCATGACCGCGTTGGTCTTGAGCTTCACGCAGAACATCAGACTGCGTGCATATTCGAGGAGCTCGAAGAAATCCTTGCGCAGAAAAATCTCGCCCCCGCTGAGGGTCAGGATAAATACTCCGGCAGCGGCCATCTCATCGAGCAGATGCTTGATCTCGGCGGTCGTCATCTCGCCGTGATCTTCGTGATCGAGATAGCAGTGGACGCAGCGCTCGTTGCAACGGTAAGTCAGGTCGAGCTGCACGCTGAGTGGAACACCGAGTGCGAGAGCCTTGTCGGTCATCTCTTGCAGAAGGCCGCTCATCGGGATTCTCCTGCGGTCGGAGTTTGCCCGCCCGGAACTCGCTGCGGAATCGGCTGATCCGAGATCTGCAGAACTTCGTGGCTGGCCAGTTCACGCGCGAGATTCTCAGCGTCCTGCAACGCCTCGGTGGGTTCGACCTCGAACTCCGGGCAGATGAGGTGTTCCACGATCTCATCAAGAGGAGTGGCGCCATCGGCAGCCTGCCACAAAATCGTGGCCGTTTTGTTCAGGGTGAACAGCGTCGAGTCGCGCCCCGACATGATCATCATTTCGCCGTCGAGGCAGCGCGCCGCGACCCGGGGATTGCGTGCCACGTAGAGGCGGCTCATCGGATCAACTCCCACACGCGGGAATCGGGGACGAAGGTGAGGCGCGAAACCGGTACGAGGCTTACGAACTCGAAGGCGGAATGAAAAGCCGAGCGAACTAATTCATCATCTTCAGCGAAGAAGAGAACGTTGGCCAGGAGCGACCGTGCGGCTTCAGCGGGAGAAATCGAGTCGATGCGATTCTCCGAGCCTTGGGCCAATAAATAAGCAGCGGCGATAGGCGCCGAAGTATTTTCGCCCACCTTGGCCAGTTCGCCGGTGAAGGGAGTGCCGAAGGCGACGTAGGAGTCTGCCTGCCGACGTATATAGGAAATCTCGTCGCTGAGAAGTGTGACGTCGGGAGGAGCGAGGTGAGAGATGGTCGTCTTGCCCGCACCAGAAATGCCGGCGAACAGGAATGCCCTGCCATTGCGAATGGCGCTGGCGGAATGCAGCAGAAAGCCTCCTTGGCGGGCCAATACAAGCGTGTGGACAATGCGCAGCACAGCGTCAATCGAATAGGGGTTCGCTGATTGGCGAATCCAGCCGCGACGCGCTGCCGGCTCCCATTCGGCCAGGAAATCGCCGCGAGTCATACGCCACCGTCCCGTGCGGTGAGTGACGCGTACTTCCGCATCGGGGTCGGCAAATGCAGGTCGGGTGAGTTCAACGTCGAATTCCATTTCCGCATGTCCGCCGGCGACGACAAAACCGGCGTAACGAGCCTGCAGCATGTCGAGGAATGCCGGGGCGTCGCTGTTGACACGCACAGGCATGCCTCCTATTTCTATGACCAACGACAAGGCTCCGATTTCGGCGGTTGGTTGCGGCAATGGGCGGCTCGATTGCTTAATCAGTTTGGGCTCAATGACGCGTCGCTTAGATGCGCCTGGCCCGGATCCAGCAACAATTCGCGCAAGGCGACAATTGCACGCGCCGCTACGACGGATCGTTGAACCAGAGCCGAGATGATGCGCTCAGGCAAGTTCAACCTCGAGCGTGGCACGACAAATTTGTCATTGCGCAGAATTAGGCTGACTTTTCCCAGCAGGTCGCGCTCCGCGAAAGACGGGTCCGGATGGGGCATTGCGTCACCGCGGGTCAGGATTTGCGATCCTCCCAAGTTCTTTTTCACGACGCGATGCACGAAGAATCTCCGATCGCGCCCGAACAAGACAATATCGCCCTCGGCGATGCCCTCAGCGTCCGAGCGGTCAATCAGCAAAGTGTCTCCGGGCCACACTGTGGGAAGCATGCTCCATCCGGTTACACGCAAGCGCAAGCGGCCCGACGATCGCAGAATCTCTGCGGCTAAATCACACCGGACGGCATGTGCATCGGACTGTGGCGCTGGATTCATGACAACTTGAGGTTGAGACCGCAGCCGCTTTGCGTGCTGGTGATCTTGCCGCACGAGAGAGCGGTGGTCACGAATACCTGCTCATGACGAAACGAGGGCTTTTCGTACGGCTTCTTCTTGACTGGCGTGCGGGGTTTATTGGAAGACAAATCGTTCATCGGCATAGTGGAACCCTAACAGTGTCTGACTATTGTAATGCAGATTGCGAGGCCTGTACGGCGCAGCCGCCAGTGCCGGAAGTTCCGCAGGTTTGGTTGTTTTGCGTCGAGAAGTAGACCTGCGAAGCGCCGGCTAGAGTGCCGGATCCCACAACGTTGTCCATGATAATCCCGCCAGTGCCTCCGGCGGCGGCCTGGCTGGCGGTGGCGATGGCCCCGACATTACGCCATCTCGCCGTGTTGTCTGCGGTCACCTCGTCCACAATCGTCTTCCAAGTTGGATGCGTGGGCGTCCTTGAGTTCCCGGCAGTAATCACAAGCTCGATGTTGCCGTTGCTATCGACAATTTCCTCGTTGACAGCGTATGCGTGACTTGGGAGCCAGGTCGCGTAGGAAGCGACCAGGGGCCCCTGGTTCAGCCACCTTAGAGCCGCGCCGTCGTCAGTGGTTGCTCCGACGGTCGTGCTCCACGTAGGCATGGTTGCCTTCGACGTGCCGGCAACTCTTACAACCTGAATTTGAAAGTTGGTGTCGAGCACTTCCTGGCCAACTACGTAGGCGGTTGAAGCCTGCCAAGGTTTGACCACGAAATTCATGACACATCCGCCGCTGGCGCAGTTATTGCCCAACGCGCTGGCCTGGGCGCTGGCGAAAATCCATTCGTTGGGATTTGGAGTTGCATTCGGGTTGGATACATCCGTGACGGGAGAGCAGGCGGCTGTAGCGCTGGTTAGTGTCGTCCCGGTGAGCACTGTCCCCATTGTGCTGGTGGTGATTGGAATCTTGTACAGGGTAGGCACGCCGCCGGTGTTCCCGCAGACGTACAGACTCCCAGTCGCGTTCGCCGAACTCACGTAAGCGTTATCGAAAGCGCCCTCATACAAGGGATTGGGAGTCAAAGCGCTCGTCCCCACTGCAGCTTTTGTGCCAGCAGCATTGGCTGCGAAGGTCGTGCTGAGCTGAAAGACTCCGGCGCATGGTGAGGATCCCGGGCACGTGGTGGTGCCGTCGCTGGAGGCAAAGACGTAAACCTTCTGGGCGGTCGAATCGACGATGGGCCCAGCAACGATACCCACACCGTGATCGATCTGTGCGGAGGCAGTTACGGTCGGTGTTCCGGTAGTGCTCACGCGATAGAAGAACCCGCTGGAGTCGCCGACAAAAACGTTGGTGGACGTCTGATCGTAGACCGGACTCGACAGGGAAACCGCGCCGCTCACCGAAACGGGATAACCTCCGCTGGTCACTTCGGCGGGATAGCCACGAAATACGCCGGTGATCTTGTGCAGCCATCCTAAAGCGCCGCCAACCCAAATCGTGTCGTGTTTGTAGTCCGGAAACACGGAAGAGGTCCGGTCATCAATCGCGTTGTTATGGCCGTCCTTCAGCGTGATCTGGGTCATGCAGGGAGCGGTGCAGGTGCGATACGGTATCGCTGAAACGGTGGCAATTGTGGCCGGAGAGCCGACTGTGCCGCCCGCCGCAAACGTAATAAGGACCAGCTCGGCGGGTCCTCCGACGGCATTGCTCTGTACGAAGGCCACTTGTGTGCCATCCCCAGAAATGGCGGGAGAGGTGAGAATGGCGGCGCCGGTATCATAGGCCCAATAAACTGAGGGCACCTGGCCGCTGCAGCCGGAGTAGAGATTGTTGTACGCCACCACGGTAGCCTGTGATGAGGAACCTGCCAGCCCGGTGCTGAAAACCACATAATCCTTGCAGCTGGCTACGCCCGGCTGGAAGGAATACTTGGCAGGAAAAACACCGGCGCCGGCATTGGCCCCGCTGCCCAGATTCTCCAACCAACTACCCTCGTCGCTGCCGAAACTGACCGGTTCAAACCTTCTCGCGTGGCCGAAGCGCGTATCATCGGCCTCTTCCTCACGAACTGGCATCACGCGAGCAATATTCTGCCGATACCATTGCTGCCAGTAGCGCGGGTCTTGCGCAACGCTGGCCGCCTGAGCGTCCGTTGCCGGCTGCGAAAAGATGAGATGGTGGTGCGACCAATCCGTGGGCAGACCTTGCTGATCAGGCTGGGCAGCCTGACCAGCCAGGACCCACCCCAAACCGGCAAGTCCTAGCAGCGCTGCACCAAAGCGAGCGAGGCGTGCGGCATTTTTCATCTTGCTACTCCAGGGTTCAACCAAGCATGTTTCGACGAACTAGGTCGCGCTGAAACAGGTTGCGAGAAGGACAGTTGTAATGGCAAACGGTTGCGATCGAAGCCGTACGGTTCGTAAAACATCGTCGTGTCGCTCGTCTTCGTAGAGCTGGTTGTGACACCACCTGCAAAACCGAAGTTCTGTCCTCGCGGAATTAAATCCCGCGAAGTCATATTTTTTGAAGACCGCCAAACCGTCGGCTGGGCGCGGTCTCCCGTGGATCAGGCTGGAATGGGCGAGATTTTACTCCTTCTTCCGGCGGTACGCAATCGCGGGATTCCGGGCCAGTCTTGAGGTCTCGAGACTGATCCACGTCAACAAAAAAACCGTGGCACGCTAGATCGCGAAGAACCCTTAGAATAAAGGCGGGGTTTTTCCCCAATCGTGGAACGACCCAACTGTGACATCATCAATACTGCGCATTACTGCACACATCATACTCGGAGGTTGGAAACGAATTGGACGGCCATAACAAGGTAGTGGAAGAACCGGAACCGGACTTGGGCGCACGCGACGCAAATGTCCTAACCCTGGAAGAAATCGGCAACCTGGCGGCCGAGGGTGGCCAGCCCGCCGAAACTCTTATGAATGTTGTCGCCCTCATCGCCAAGCGTTTCCGAACCGACGTGTGCTCGGCGTACCTGCTGGAACCCGATCGCGCCAACCTGGTGCTGGCAGCCACGGTCGGGCTGCGCCGGGAATGCATCGGCAACCTTCGGATGTCCATCAGCGAAGGTCTCACTGGACTGGTGGCGGAGCAGCTGCGGCCCGTTGCCGTCAGCCAGGTGAAGGGCCACCCGCGATTCAAGTATTTCCGCGAAGCTGGCGAGGAAGCCTACCAATCGTTTCTGGGAGTTCCGTTGATTGACCGGGGCGTTCTTCAGGGCGTTCTCGTCGTTCAAACCATCGAGGCTCGCGTCTTCAGCGAAGACGAAATTCGAATGCTCACCGAGGCCGCCACTCAAGTGGCGCCCGTGGTGAGCGAAGCAAGGACGCTCGATCGCTTCATCGCCCCGCTGCAGGAGAGGCTGTGGGCTCTGGCGCGCAACCTGTGGTGGACCTGGGACCCGAATGCCTCCAGCCTGTTTCTCGACCTTGATCCCACGCGCTGGAACGAACTGAATCACAATCCAGTTTCGCTGTTGGCGGAATATCCGCTGGCAAAACTGGAAGCGCGCGCGGCCGAGACCATGTTGCACAGCCGCGTGAATTATGCGTATCGCCGTTTGCTGGAATATCTGGAAGCGGACCAGACTTGGGGCACGCGGCATGCCGGCGTGCTGCGGCCTCATCCGGTGGCGTATTTTTCAGCTGAGTTCGGCATCCACGAATCCCTTCCGGTTTATTCCGGCGGCCTGGGAGTGCTGGCCGGCGACCACATCAAGAGCGCGTCGGATCTGGATATCCCTCTGGTGGGGATCGGTTTGTTTTACGGGCAGGGATATTTTCGCCAGCGCCTCGATCTCGGAGGCTGGCAACGCGAGGAGTATCTCGAGACGGACGTGAATCAGTTGCCGATGGAAGTTGCTATCGGCAAAGACGGCAGGCCGGTGGTGGTGGAACTTGAAACTCGCAGTGGTCGCATTCTGGCCAAAGTCTGGCGGGTGAAAGTGGGGCGGCGCGACCTGCTGCTGCTCGATTCTGACGTGGAAGGAAACGCTCCCGAGGATCGCGAATTGACGTCGCGGCTGTATGGCGGAGATTTGCGCATTCGCATTCGACAGGAGCTGTTGTTGGGAGTGGGAGGACTGCGGGCTCTCAAGGCGCTGGGCATCTCGCCCGGTGTGCTGCACCTGAATGAGGGACACAGCGCGTTTGCCGTGCTGGAAGCGATTCGCATGCGCATGGAGGAGGAGGGCATCGGTTTTGAGGCCGCTGCGCCTCACATCTCTCGCGAGGTCGTCTTTACCACGCACACTCCGGTTCCGGCAGGGCATGATCGATTCCACGCCACGCTGGTGGAAGAACATATTGGGCCGCTGCGTGAAAAATTGGGACTTTCACAGGATGCGCTTCTGGCGCTGGGCCGTGAGAACCCGCGCAATGCCGACGAACTGTTTTGCCTGACGGTTCTTGCACTCAGACTCTCGCGGCGTGCGAACGCGGTTTCCTCGCTGCACGCCGAGGTGTCTCGTGCCATGTGGACAGGAGTCTTTCCGGCCAAGGCCGAAGACGACGTTCCCATTGGCCACATCACCAATGGAGTGCACGTTCCCTCGTGGCTGGCGCCGCAGATGACCCGCCTTTATGATCGCCATCTCGGAACGGACTGGCACCAGCGCAGCAGCGAGGCGAAGATCTGGCTGGGGATCGAAAACGTGGACGACGGAGAGTTGTGGGAGACGCACCTCAACCTGAAGTCGCAGCTGATCGAGTTCGTGCGTAAGCGTGCAGTCGAACAGGCCGAGCGGCGTGGGGAGTCGCTTGAAGTCCTGCAGCGACTCGAGCGGGTGCTGAGTCCGGATGCCCTCACCATCGGCTTCGCGCGCCGGTTTGCCACCTACAAGCGGGCCAATTTGATCCTGACGGACATCGAGCGGCTGGCCACGATGGTGAATGATCCGAACCGTCCTGTGCAATTTGTATTTGCCGGAAAGGCACACCCGCTGGATGAACCCGGCAAGAGAATTCTGCAGCAAGTCGCCGAGCTGATGCGCGATCCCAAGTTCCGCGACAAGTTCGTTTTCGTCGAGGACTATGACATCAATGTCGGGCGGCACTTTGTTCAGGGTGTGGACGTCTGGCTCAACAACCCGCGCCGGCCGCAGGAAGCTTCAGGCACGAGCGGCCAGAAAGTGGTGCTCAACGGCGGTCTGAATCTTTCCATCCTGGACGGTTGGTGGGCCGAGGCTTACGACGGACTGAATGGCTTTGCCATCGGTACGGGCAGAACGCACACTAATACGAGCGTGCATGATGCCCGCGATGGAGAAGACCTTTTGCAAACGTTGCGCGACAAGGTGATCCCGCTGTATTACCAGCGCGATCGTGACGGCCTGCCGCGAGGATGGATTACGCGCATGAAGCGCACAATTCGCACACTCGGCTGGCGCTTCAACGCCGATCGCATGGTGATGGATTACGCGTTGAACTGCTACGTTCCTGCAGCGGGAGGGACCTCCAGCGACCTGCGCGCCATGCCATGAAGGTCAGCGTGACGGCTGATCCTGGCGCGTTGCCGTGGTGTCCGGGCGAACCAGCAATGCGAGCCTGGGAAAAAGAAAAGAACCTGCGGCGTCGTCGATCACGTTGATCTGGCACGTGTAAAACCCCGGCTTCAGCTGGCTGAGTGGCAGATCGAGCTGAAACACTCCCGCCTTGCGATCGCGGGCATTCAATTCCGTCAGTTCGACCGGCGTGCTTTCGAATACTTTGGATTTGCCGCGGAAGAAAGCAACGTTCGTTAGCAGATGAATGCCGGGTTTGGCGGCTCCCGCTTCACTTTGCGGCGTATTCGACTCACCTGCCTTCGACTGCGCTGCTTTGGACTGACCAGGATCGTAGACCTCGTAGTACAGGCGCAGACGCTGCGCCGCCGAAAAGACGTGGGTCACGTTGGGAATGATCTCCGAGCCATCGTGGATAAGCGGGCTTGGAGCCTCTCCTTTCTTGGCCGGTTGCAACTGGCTGGCAAGAACGATCGAACTCATCTTCAGTGGCTGCGATTTGAGATCGGGTACGCTCAAGTCTGTTTCGAATGAACCCATGCGGCCGGTCTGATTTTCCCTGACGACAAACTTGAGGTGATACTTGCCCGGCGGCAAACTGAGGCCCGTATCGTACTGCACATTTTTCTTTTGCACCTGCGAGGCAGTGTCGATTGCGAGTTTGACGGTGTCGCGAATACGACTCACGGAATGGTGGTCGCTATCAAACACCGCCCCAATTACGTCCAAAGTCGCCTTGTCACGATCGCTCGAGCGCGTGAAGGGAATTTCCGATCCCGGCACGGCCAGCGAAATCGGAATGTAGAACTTGTTGGGTTCCAGGCGGAAGTATGCTAGGCCGAGATACAGCGGCAAATCCGTCGTCGGCAGTTCCGAGGCGAGTTCTTGTTCCAGCTGAAGTTCTTTATCCTCCTTGGTCGAATGCTGGTAATCCGCCGGAGCATAGTAGCCGCGGCGGTAATCGATCCTCACGCCTGGACTGTTGACCTTGACCGTGATGCGGCGGTATCGGCCGTCCCGCGCGGGATTTGAGCTGTGATAACCGAGCAGATAATACGTCGAGGTGTCCTGCTGCACTCCTTTGAAGACCTGGCTGAAGTCATTGGAATCGAGGAAGGCGCGTCCGCCTGTGTCGCTGGCCAGCGTGACCAGAGTTTCTTGTGTCGTGAAGTTGGAGTTCAAGGAACTGATCATGGACTGGCCGGAATAAGCGGAGGTGCCGCGCAGGCTGGCGTTCTGCGCCTCGCCGCCGGCGACGAGCGCCTGCAAACCGCGCAGGTCCATGGTGTAGATCGCCATGTTTGCGCGGACGGCGGCGTTGGTGGCGGCACGCAATTCTGACTGGTTCTCGATTCCGGTCCGATCCATGCCGCTGGAAAAATAAATCAACGATTTTTTCTGCTGGAGATGAGAAACTTTCTCCGCAACCGAGCGCAGCGCCTCCAGCCGGCGATCGGTATTGAAAATGTTGTATTCCGTGTCGTCGGCGGTAAACGCCTGGCCGGTGTCGGGAGTGCCCTCAGTCGTGCCGGTTGTGCCTTCCTCATAGCCCTGGCCAGCTCCGCTGCCAAACGCCTGGATCTGCTTTTTCAGCAAGTCGTGATCGGAAGTGAAATCCTGGTTGACGAGCAGTGAACTTCCAAGGGAGACGATCGCGACCATGTCGGCCGGAGCCATCTGCGCGTCGACGTAGTGTTCGGCCGACGTGACTGCGCGATCGATCTCGTCGGGTTCCATCGCGGAGAGATCGAAAAACAAAACGATCAGTCGACGGTCCTTAAACTGACTCGCAGAATCCGCAGCCGTCACTGGCGCATTCGCGGCAGGGGAGGGAGACAATGGGCTAGGCAGCGGCTTCGTCTGAGCCACATCCTGCATCGCCACCGCGTCCACGTTTTCAATATCGAACGAGACGACCCTTTGCGGCTTGTTGTCTTCAAGAATCGTGAAGTCGCTCGGCTTGAGGCCGCGGACAAAATCTCCGTTCTTGTCGCGCACGGTCACGTTCACCAGCACTAGATCGCTCTCCGCGTGAAAAACGTAATCCGTCTGCTGTTGCGCAGGGAGCGAGAGACTGAGAAGTACGAACCCGAGCACAAGAACCAGCAGCTTGTTGCTTCGGCGGCCCACGAGTGAACTCATTTGTGCTTCTCCAAAAACCAAACCGACTCAAAAACGAAAGCGCGCGGTCATAGTGATCTGCCGCATTGCGCCGACCGCGGTGACGCGTCCGAAGGTCGGCGAGCTGAACGTTGCATCGATCGACGAATAGTTCGGTATGTTGAAAATGTTGGTCGCCTGGGCCCGGAACTCGAGAAAACGCGACTCCTGCAGCGGGATGACCTTGGTGAGCGCCATGTCAAACACTTTGCTGCCGGGCCCGATGATGCTGTTGCGGCGCGCGTCGCCGTAGCCCACTATCTCGTTCTGACTGTTTTCGGGAGGCCTGGCAAACGCCGCGGTGTTGAACCATTTCGCGATCGAGTGATTCGAAATCTGAATGGATTGTCCAGGCACCACATCCGGACGCAGCGTGCCGTTGGTGCCTCCGTTGATCTCGCCCGCGTCGGCCAGAAAATTCGGCGTAAACGGAAGCCCGGAGGCAATCGTCCAATCACCGCTCCACTGCCAGTCGCCGAAAATGGCGCGCATCGGCGTGTTTTCCGTGAGCCAGCGCTTGTCGTGTCCGAAAGGCAGCTCCCACAGATAATCCGCCGTGAATTTCTGCGTCTGGTTGAAGCTGGAAAGCCCACGTTCTGCACGAAGGTTAAATGGATTTTGCGCGACGCTGTTGACGCCGCTGCCCGCCGACGCAGTTGCACCACCGCCGGCGGCGCCGGTGCCGCCAGCTCCCAGGCCGGGAGTGCCTCCGCCGCTGGTCGCCCCGGCGCCGATAGAGGATGCATCGTCAATCGACTTGGAAAATGTGTAGAGTCCGCCGATGGAGAATCCGTTCGATAAGCGCTTGCGCAGGCGCAGCGATCCGGCATTCGCTTCAGCGTCGCCGACCGAGTTCTCAAAAGTGAATGGCTGCACGCCCGAAATCCGCGTCTGAATGCCCAGCGACGTGATCGTGCGGTTGGGGGCTTCGAGAATGTCGAGGTTCGTGGCTTTCGTGCCAGTGTAGTCGATGTTCAGCACCAACGTAGGGCGAAGTTGCTGCTGGATGTCGAGGTTGCGAATTTGCACGTAGCCGAAGCGGTAGTTCGGATTCACCGCGTAATTATTTGTGATGCCGCTGGTCAACGGGAAACCATCTTGCAGCGTGAGTTGTCCGGCTGTGGGTTCGAGCGTGCCGTTGCTGAGCTCCATGACCTGCGGCTGGATCGGCATCTGCGTGCTTGAGAACGGGGGCTGGAAGGCCAGACGCTGCACTATCGTCTGATACGCTCCCGTGTTGTAGTTGATGCCATAGCCGCCGCGCACGACCGTTTTGAAGAACGGCTTCCACGCGAATCCGACACGCGGCGCAAAGCCTTTGCGGTCCGGCCGCACCAAGCTCTTCGGAAGACTGCCACTGTACGGTCCAGCTTGTCCCGGCACAACGACGGCGACCGCGGGGGTGCCCAGCGCAGGATTGAGTACTCCAGGAGAGAGATCCAGGTTCGCAATCAGATTGTTCAATTCCGAGAGCGGCGAAACATATTCGTAGCGCACACCCAGATTCAGCGTGAGATTCCCGCGCATCTTCCATTCATCTTGCGCGTATAAATCCCAGTAGTTGCCGCGGAAGTGATAGTTGTCCTGGCCGAATTGCACCGAAGTGGTCTGCGGATAGCCCAGCAGAAAATCGGCGAAATCGTAACCCGTGCCGGGCACCTGCTCGGCGGGCAAGCCAGAGCCGACGGGAACGAATTGGGATGTGTTGTAGCCGGTAAAGGTAAAAGAGCCGCGCGCGTTGCTGCTGGTTTCAGTGTTGAGCTGCACCCAGCGGAAATCGCCGCCCCAACGCCACGAGTGCTTGCCGTGCGTCCAGACGACGTAATCGGACAATGTGTAGGTCTGGTTGCGCAGAAGCTGCGGATTCGTATCCTGTAGGCCGGTGAAATCGCTGAACGAAAGGCTCGGCAAGCCCCAGTCGAACGGATTTGTCGAGACTCCGGTGATCCCCAGACCGGAATCAATGTCGGTGACGAAGGCGTAGACATTCTGCGTGCGCGTGCGGCTGCGGTTGAAATCAAAGCGCAGGCTGTTGGTCAGCTTGCCGATACTTTTCACGTAGGCAATCGGAACATCGAAGCTGCGCACACTGGTGCTGCCGCCGACACTGGGAAAGGGATTGGTGATGGTCGAGCCCGATGCGTGATAGTGAAATCCAAACGTGAGATTGTTGCGCGGAGCGCCGCGTCCACCACCCGGTCCGCGGCGTCCGCCCACGGGTGCGGCGCCAATGGTGTGATTGACGCGCAAATTGAGGTCGTCGCTGTTGTTGTTGGCGGAAGTCACGAAGTGAAAATTCTGATAGTCACCGGGCAGGTTCGGACATGGAATGTATTGCAGCAATCCCGCCGCGGGATGGCTTGCAGGTGCCGACCACGGGCAGGTTTGCGACGAAAATCCCGGAATCACGTTTCCCGGAAACTGCGTGTTCGTAGCTGGATTAAAAATCTCGACCGGCTGTCCGGCTTCCGCGCCAGACGTATACGTCGTCTGCGAAAAATTCCCTTGCCGCTCCAGCAGCGTGGGCACGGTAGAAAACTGATCGAAAGGATTCTCTCCACGCTTGCCGTTGTAATTGACAAAGAAAAATGTTTTGGTGCCGCCGTGGTAAATCTTGGGAATGTTCAACGGCCCACCGATAGATCCCCCGAAACTGTTCTGCACGTATGCCGGGTTGGTGGGCGCTTCGCCGAGAAGCGCATAGGGTGCGGCGTTCAGCCCGGAGTCACCGATTCCGTAATAGAGGGAGCCGTGCGGGCGATTGATGTCGAATCCACGCCGACCCACGATCGCGAAGGCACGCCCGCCAGCACCGCCAAAGCCGCCCGGGCCGCCAAACCCGCCGCCTCCGAAGCCGCCAGATCCGCCAAACCCGCCGCCCTGCTGGTGCGCATCGTTGATGCGCTGCTGCAGTTCATCTCCGCTCATCGAATTGAACGGATTGGACGTGTTGCCGGAAACGGCAATCGACTCCGTGGCGCTGTTGGGATCGATGCCGGGAACGGGCATGCCGGAAGGCACTACGTCGCTCATCGAATTACCAGCTGAGTCCTGACCGGAGAGGTTTTGCAGGGCCTGAAGCGTCTGGAATCCGCGTTGCGCGACCGCGGGACCGCTGGGCCCGCGTGGCTGAGGATTCGCCTGGCGCGTGCGCGAAAGTAGCGTCAGCTCGAAATTCGCGGCAACGTCGGAATGCGAAGCGTCGATCCCGACCTGCTGTGCGCTGTTGGCAAACGCGGTCATTTCAACTCCCACGGTGTATGTGCCGTACGCCGGGATCGCCACCGAATATGTGCCATCGACATCGGTCCAAGTTGAGATCATGGTGGAGATGTTCGCGCCGGAACTTTCGGGAGCGGAAGTTGTAGAGGCTGGCACAGAGATGATGACAGAAGCCCCGGGAATCGGCATATTTCCAGATTTCACTAAGCCGTGGATGGTGCCGACCGAAGATTGAGTCGGCGGAGGGGCGCTCGTCTGAGACTGCTCTGGTGTTGAAGCAGCTTGAGTCGAGCGTGATTCAGGGGGCGATGGTGGAGCTTGGGAATAGGCGCGCTCGCACCACAGAGACGGCGAACAACCCAAGAGCAGAAGCCACAGACTGAGCCGGCTCGCGATCAATGGCCATTTCCCTGTTGTCGACACTTCGCCACCTATGCAGCGAGATCACTACCGCGATCATAGCCTGAAGCTTTGGCAGCGGCGGTAAAGTTTTGTCTGTTGTAGTCAGATTCAGGACGCAGGGCGCGCTATCCCGTCAAAATCTGGTAAAGATTCGTAAAAGCCGGACCGCAATCACAACTCTGGGGGGATAATCTGGTTCATACCATCGACAGAGGCCGAATTTTCACTGAAGGAGATCCTATGCGTAAACATTGGTTCATCGCAGCGCTGTGCGCTTTGGCGTTCACACTTACCGCGGGTGCGGTCGCGCAAGACAACGCGGGCAGCAATCAGCCATCCACCCAGGCTGGTGAGCCCTCGGGGCAGTGGCACGGGCATGGTCATATGGACCCGGAGAAGCGGACGGAGCATCTGACGAAGGAACTCAAGCTGAACTCAGATCAGCAGGCCAAGGTGCTCGAAATCCTGAAGACGGAGCACTCGCAAATGCAGAGTCTGTGGTCGGATTCCTCTGCTTCGCAGGATGACCGGCGGGCGAAGATGATGGACATCCGCAAAGCGTCGAACGATCAGATTCGCGCACTTTTAGACGCCGATCAGCAAAAGAAATTCGACGCGATGCAGGTGAGACAGGAAGAGCGGCACCATCACGATGGACAGGGTCCTGGAGCGACTCCGAATTAATCCGGCGCAGATTCGCTGAGCCTGAAGCGGGACACTGCGGCCGCCCTGCAGCAGGCGCGGCCGCGCGTTTTTCAGGCGGTCCTACACGAGCTCGAATTCCTCTTCCTGGTCTCGAGCCTTTCCCCAAATTTGCCCGATCAAGCTCTCAAACTGTCTGTGGTCGAGGCAGACGGCATGCTGGCCGTATTTTGCTTCTTTTCCAGTTACGTGCCAGTAGGGCATCCAGCAGAATTGCTTGCGGTTGCCCGCGCGCTGCAGCACCACGAGGAAAGGATAGAGGGTAACTTCCTCTTCCTCCTCGCCCAGCCACGACTCCAGCTTGTCGGGAAGAAATGCCGAGACAACCTTGAAGTCGGTGTCGCCTGCGCCCAGCGGAAAGTCGAGAGTGATGTGCAACTCGCGGACGACTCCGCAAGCCAGGCAATCTTCCGGAGCTGCCTTCGAGAATTCGTACAACGTGTCGAACAGCTTCTGGTGCGTGGGATATTTTTTTTGACACTGAGAGCAGAAATAATATTGCGTTGCCATTGCGACTCTCCTCTTACAGCTGCCGGTTCTAGGAAACTTTCGCAAACTCTCTTTCCGGTTCCTCTTTCTTAACCGCCTTCTGTTCGACAAGATCCGCCGCAGCGATGGTTCGCGCCGCCAGCGGCTTCAGCCAGAGCAGTGCCATGAAGGCAGCGACAATGTCGCAGGCGATCATGACGTAGAACACAGGCACCCAGGAGCCGGTCTTGAGCATGACATAGGCAGCCACGGGTGCCGCAAAAATGGACGCTGTGCCTTTCGCCGTGTAGACCAGTCCGTAGTTCGTCGTGGCCCACCTCCGCCCGAACAAGTCGGCGGTGATGGAAGGAAATAGCGAGAAGATTTCGCCCCAGGCGAAAAATACCGCGCTGGAGAGCAGCACAAACAGCACGGGCCGGTGAATCGCCTGCAGCCATCCCCAGATGGCAAGACCTTCAATCAGGAAGGCGGTGAACATGGCGTTCTCGCGGCCGATATGGTCCGAGATCCAGCCCCACAGAGGGCGCGTGACTCCGTTCACGATCCGGTTCAACTGAATGGCAAGGATGGCAGCGGTCAGGCCCCAGGCCACTATAACCTTGTCGACTTTGTAGAAGCCGGCAATTTCCTTCAGCTGTGCGGTGACCACCAGACCGCCGAACGCCACCAGCGTCATCATGACGTAGATCGCGTAGAACGATGGTTGCTTCAGCATCTCAAAGGGACTGGAGTCATGGATGCTCTGGTGAACTCTGGCCACGGGCTTCCAACCCTTCGGCTGCCATCCCTTCGCAGGAGCGACGATGAACATCGCGGCGACAAATACGATGATGCCCTGCAGAATGCCCCAGAAGATAAAGGCGTGCTGATATCCCGAGTTCTTGATCATGGTCTCGATCGGGGCGACGGTGACGGCCGTGCCGATGCCATAGGCGCCGGAAATGATGCCGGCGCACAGTCCACGATGATCCGGGAACCACTTGAGTGCGTTCCCCGTGCAGCCGCCATAGACTGCACCGGCTCCGATTCCACCGATGGCGTACCAGATGTAGAGAGCAGTGGTTGTAGTGGCGTAGCCGGATCCGATCCAGCCCGCGCCAACAAGCAGTCCGCCGATACCGATGACCAGCCGCGGTCCGAGGAGGTCGATCAAAAAGCCCTCGAACGGCACCAGCCAGGTTTCCGCGAAAATGAACGCGGCAAATGCGACCTGCACCGCGGCCAGTGTAGCGTGCAGGCTTGAAGTCAGGGGTTTGGTGAACAACGTCCAGGCATATTGCAGATTGGCAATGGCCATCATCGCAATGATGCCGGCAATCATTTGAACCCAGCGGTTGGGGATTTTGGGTTCAGGACGGCTGGGAGCTAACGTATTAGAAAAACTCGCCATAGCACCCTCCTGGGTGACTAGTTTCTAATTGTGCGAAGAATGTCCTTTCCCGAGTTGCGGAAGCAGCACTCGAAAAGAGAAATGAAAAAAACCCGCCGCCCTTTACAGGGCAGGCGGGTTGTCAGCTTCAACATCTTTCTGGAGCGGGATGACTCCCGGCACCAGCCACT
This sequence comes from uncultured Acidobacteriaceae bacterium, assembly GCA_964407245.1. GTDB lineage: Bacteria > Acidobacteriota > Terriglobia > Terriglobales > Acidobacteriaceae > Sulfotelmatobacter. The sequence goes on along the minus strand of CAYOUY010000247.1, from coordinate 13,419 downwards.
TGTTCCACATCTCATCGACCTTGCTCTGGAAGAATTCGATGTCCTCCTCGACAAAATGCGCGAACCTTCCCTGCTTCAGCAAATACTCGCGGACTGGCAGCCGTTTGAACTTTCCGCTGGCAATCTTCTCCGTCTTGCCATAGAGCTTCAATTTGCCGTTTTCGACCTCATACAGAGGCCAAATGCCCGTATCCACGGCCAGTTCGCCCAGCTGGAAGGAGAGAACGGGATCGAAATCCCATCCCTTCGGACAGGGATTCAGGCAGTGAATGAACGTGGGTCCACCGATGGAGAGCGCCTTGCGAATGTTGTTCATCGCCTGCAGCGGATATGAAGTCGAGATCGTTCCGACGTACTTGCAGGTGGGATGACCGGCGACCATCAGCGCCGCGACGTTCTTTTTCCAGCGATGGTGCATAATGCGTTTCACTTTTCCGGGTGTGCTGAACGAGGTGTTTACGCCCCACGGAGAAGTTCCGGAAATCTGGATGTCCGTGTTGCCGTAAGACTCGTTGTCGTACAACAGGATCAGGAGGTTGTAATCGGGATGGGTCAGGGTGGCGGAAATGGCGTTCAGTCCCATGTCCGCGCCGCCGCCGTCGCCGCAGAACGCGATGACGTTGATGGGCTCGTCTTTCATGGTGCCCTTGCGCATCTGGGCGCGGAATGCGGCTGCGGCTCCCAGCGCGCTCGATCCCGCACTACCCAGCTGCGTGTGCATCCATGGGACGCCCCATGGTGTTGAGTAGTACGAGGTGTTGGCCACGTACATGCAGCCCGTGGCGCCGAGAACGATGGTTCTCGGACCTGCGGCCTTCGCCATCAGTTTCATGATCTGCGCAGACTCGCAGCCCTGGTAGGTGCGGTGGCCGGACGTGTAGTACTCTTCGTGCGGAACCTTCTTTACACCCTTGAAGGCTTCCAATTCCTGCGTTGGTTTCGTTTCCACAAATGTTGTGCTCATTGATTCATGTCCTTTCCGGCTTTTGAATAAGCGCCCTCGGGCACTTATCCCCGCAGCCCGATCCATTGCGTCAGGGGTTGCGCTTTCCCTTGCGCGGCTTCGAAGACCGACTTGGTGATCTGCTCCACATCCGGCACGGTGACTTCGCGTCCGCCGAGACCGCAGATGAAGTCCAGGACCGGTGGTCTGGTGCTGGCTCCGGTGTACATCGCCGAGCGCAGCTCGGTGGCGACGACACCACTGAGGTTGGGCGAACCGAACGAGAAGTCGCGGTCGATCACGCCGACTGCCTTGAAGCGCTCCAGGCACTTGGCGATCTCCGGACCGGCGAACGGCCGGAACCAGCGCAGCCGCACGAATCCGACTTTCTTGCCCTCCTCGCGCATCTTGCGAACGGCCACTTTCACGGGCGTAGACATCGTTCCCATGCCGAGCAGAACAACGTCGGCGTCCGCGGTCATGTACTCCTCGAAGAACGGGTTGCCATACTTGCGGCCAAACGTCTTCTCGAAGTCGGCATAGACTTCGCGGATGACGTCGCAGGCGCGCTCGGTCACCGCATAGTTCTGGCGCCGAATCTCCATCACCCAGTCCTCGTTGGCTTGTGGCGCCACCGAGATCACGTTGTCGGGATGGAGCAGCAGGTCGCCGCGGTCATAGCGAGGCAGGAACTTGTTCACTTGCTCCGCCGTCGGAACCTTCACCAACGCCTGGGAGTGAGTGAGGAAGGCGCCATCGCAACTCAGCGCCAGAGGCACGAACATGCGGCGATCTTCCGCCACGCGATAGGCGATCAGCGCGGTGTCCAGTGCTTCCTGCGCGCTGTCGACCCAGGTCAGCAGCCAGCCCAGGTCGCGGACGGCGAGAGCGTCGTTGTGCTCCACGCCGAAAGCGCCGGGATCATCGAGCGCCCGGTTGCCGACCATGGCCACCATGGGAACGCGCAGAGCCGGAGTGACGGTCAACGCTTCCATGGCATACATCCAGCCCACGCCGCTCGAACCGCAGAACACGCGCGCACCGCAAATTGATGCGTGCTTGACGATTTCAAATTGTGAATGTTCGCCTTCCGCGACGATGAATTCGCAATCCAGTTCGCCATCTGCCACCAGCTGGCTCATGTATTGCATCACCGTGTCGTAAGGGCGGATCGGGTAAGCCGTGACTACGTCGACGTTCGCCAGCTTGCAGGCAATCGCAATGGCTTCCGCGCCGGTGATCAGGGCTTCCTGCTCTTGGACAACTTTCTTTTTTTCCTCAACCGGTAACGTTAATGTCGCCATCTGAATCTCCTTGTCTTGATCTGTTGCAGCGCGGATTAGGCTTTCTGAGCGGCTTCCAGCGCATCAGGAACCTGTTCCTTGTATTGCCCGCGATAACGGAAGCCGTGCGATCTCTTCTCCTCAGGCTCTGCTTCCTTGATGGTCTTCTCGAGCCACTTCAGGTAGGCATCCTGATCCTTTTTGAACGCCTCCCACTGGCTCTTGTTGTCGTGGAACTGCGCTTCGTTGACCATGGTGATGCAGTTCTTCACCGGGCAAACGTCTTCGCAGATGCCGCAACCGCAGCACGATTCGAAATTGGTGTCGTAGGTGCCCTCGGCGGTGACGTCGAAGGAAGCATCCGGGCAGTTGAGCCAGCACAGCGTGCACTTGGTGCAGGTCGCAAAATTCACGACCGGGCGCTGCGTGCGGGTCGAGCCTTTCTTGAACAGCTCATTGCGAACTGGCCGGAAACCGCCGAATTGTTTGGTGACTGGGTCCTTGTAGGGACCGCCCTGCGGCTGGCCCTTGACGGAGACGCCTTGCCGCATGTCTTCCCACTTGAGCAACGCGAACTTGGGCAGCTCTTCGGGATTGCCCTGGCCCGGCTGCACTTCGATGGAGTGGAAGCGATCGAACGAGAGTTGAGCCGATGTCACTTTCAGCGGGTTCTTCAGCTTCTCGGTGATGAACTGCTTGACTGCCGTCAGGCCCACAAGCTCCGGCAATGCCTTGGCAATCGCGCCGAGAACACGCACATCAGTGTGGTCGTCTTTGTAAACCCACATGCCGGAGAAGCTGGTAGCACCTTTGAGAATTCCCAGCTTGTAAGGCGCCTCCCGGCGATGGATGCTCTTGAGGAGCGCTGGCGCATCCTGCAGCGAGACAACGATCAGAGTGTGTCCCGACTTCAGCGCACGATGTACTGGCTGCAACCCATACCAGGCCCAGGACTCGATCCCTTTGCAGAGTGTGTCGTCAAGAACGACGGTGACGTCGACTTGTTTCGGCTCATACTGGGCCATGCCTGCCTCAAGCGTTTGCTCATCGTCGGCGACGATGGCGAAGCTCTTGGCCGGAATGCCGTTGCGCTCCGGAGAGTCGCCGTAACGGCCAAAGGAGAGGCCCAATTTGCCTTGGTTATGCGCGGCGAGAACGACCCCGCGCGTTATGTTCTTGGCCAGGGTCTTCTGAAAGACCCCCCGGTAAATGATTTCTACCGCGAATAACTTACCCATGTGGCAACCTCCATTCTCTTGTTCAGAGCTTGTGCAGAACAATTTCTTCGATTTCCGACAAATGCCGGCGCATGGCGACCTCAGCACCGGCAGCGTCGCCCCGTTGCAGTGCTGCCAGAATGAGCAGATGCCCGGCCAGCGACTTCTGAGCCCGCCCTTCCCCCTGCAAGGATCGCTCCCGCGATTCGCGCAATAGGTCCATCAAAGCGTGGACCAGTTTCATCATCACGCTGTTGTTGGCCGCCAGCGCGATGGCGTAATGAAACGCTGCATCTTCTTCCGAACCAATTTCGCCCCAGAACACCTTCTGTCGTTGCCGGGCCAAAATGGCCTGCATTTCCGCGATTTGCTGTGGGGTGGCATGCAGGGCGGCGCGGTGAGCCAGGGCCGGCTCGATCACGCAACGGACTTCGAGCAGGTCCCTGATTGCCTTTCGTTTTTGCAAAGAAACGCCGGCCACAGGGCCGACGACAGCGTCTTCCGGTACTTCGCGGACGACCGTACCGATGCCCTGGCGCGGTTCCAGGACTCCGACCGCCTCCAGGCTGCGAATGGCATCCCGGATGGAGCCGCGGCTCACACCGAACCGCCGAACCAGTTCTCGTTCCGGAGGAAGCATTTCGCCAGGCTTGAGTTTGTTGACGATGCGGGTTTGCAGCTGCTTTGCGACCTCGGAGTAGATTCGGCTTCTGGGAATCGCTTCCAAGCCGTGCGTTAGGGTCTTTGTGCTCACGACAACTGGTCTGATGACCTACCTCTAGACGGCTCTGATTTCAGTCCTGAACCGCCGGCCGCGCAGTGACCGCGGTCGCAGTTCAACGTGATGGTCGTCACTCGGTGAAGCGCAAGTTGGCAGGCGGGTTCTTGCTGACTGCTCCCCTTCCAAGCCGCGGCCCTTCGATGGCTCAAAAAAGCTTTGAGAAGACTGGGTTACCGGGTTCCAGAGGTATATACTTCTAGCCAGTCTTACGCGGCGTTTCCGGGGCTTGCGGGGGGGTTGGCCCTAGGGCGGGAGAACCATGCACAGCCGGAATCCGCGGTTGGATCCTCCGGATCCACCGAACTCGACCAAAGGTGCGGGTGTGGGCGCTCCTGCGGTTGGCGAAAGCTCGGGTTCGCATCCTCCGGTCGACTCCGACGCCACTCTGATCGAATTCCCCAAACCGCCTTCAGACCCTGATGCGACGCTGGTCGACGCAGATGCAACCCTGGTGGATGCCGATGCTACGCTCGTCGACGCCGTTCCCATCGATTCCCAGGCGACGCAGGTAGATACAACTCCGCCACCGCGCGCGGCCGCGCGCGCGCCGGTTCGACTTCCAGTCAACGCTCCTGTGCTGCAGCCCGGCGACGTGCTTGGTGGCCGCTACGAAATCTTGCAGCTGCTAGGCGAGGGCGGAATGGGCGCGGTATATAAGGCCATGGATCGCGAACTGGATCGTCCGGTGGCCCTGAAGCTGATCCGCCCGGAATTAGCTGCGAATCCCTCGATGCTCGCGCGTTTCAAGCAAGAGCTTCTGCTGTCCCATAAGGTCACGCACAAAAATGTGATCCGCATCTACGACCTGGGCGACGCCGATGGCGTGAAATTCATCACCATGGAGTTCGTCGAGGGCCAGGATCTGCGCGCGATCATGCATGAGCAGAAGAAGTTTTCTCCGGAGGATGCGGTCGAGATTATTGAGCAAGTCTGTTATGCGCTCGAAGCGGCTCACAGCGTAGGCATCATTCACCGCGATCTGAAGCCCCAGAACATCATGCGCGACAAATCGGGCCGGATTCTGGTCATGGATTTCGGCCTGGCGCGCACGCTCGGCAGTGACGGCATGACCCAGACTGGGGCCCTCGTGGGCACGATGGAGTACATGTCGCCGGAGCAGGCTCTGGCCAAGGAACTCGACCAGCGCTCCGACCTGTACACGGCGGGATTGATCCTCTACGAACTGTTGACTGGCGTGACGCCGTTCAAAGCGGAGAGCGCGGTCGCTAGCCTGATTAAACGGACTTCGGAGCGTGCCAAACCGGTCTCCGATTATGACGAAAAAATTCCGGCGCAACTGAGCGGCATCGTGAGCAAATGCTTGGAGCGCGATCTCAACCTGCGCTACCAGACGGCCAGCGAGTTGCTCAAGGATCTGGACACGTGGTACCACAAGCGCGCCGCCGCAACGCTTAATTTTCAACCGGCCGTCGAGCCGTGGGGACGTACCATCAATTGGCCGCTGGTTATGGGCGTGGCAACGGTTCTAGTGCTGGCGATCGCCGGTTTCCTGTTGAGGCAGAAGTTGTTTGGCCCGAGCACGCAGACGGCAACAGCACCGGCGGTCTCGCTGGCCATTTTGCCTTTTCGCAATGCTTCCGGCGATAGCTCACTCAACTGGCTCGGAACTACGGTCGCACAGATGCTCGATACCGACATGGGGGAGTCGACGTACTTGCGGACAGTTGCCTCAGACCGCGTGGACCAGATTCTGCACGATCTACGGGTAGCGCCCGATGCCACCCTCGATCCCGACACACTTCGCCGCGTGGCGGAATTTACCAGTGCCGACCGTTTACTGTGGGGGCAGTACCTGAAACTGGGTGACCAGATCCGCATCGATGCCACGCTCGAGGATCTCAAGCAGCAGCGTAATTTTGCCTTGAAAGCGGAAGCGGCAAACGAGAAAGACCTGCCTAGAGCCCTCGAGCAGTTGGCGCAGTCGGTCGAAAAAAATCTAGCCTTGCCCCCTGAAACCCTCAAGGAGATTCAGGCGAAGGCCCTTAAGCCCTCGACGCAGTCGGTCCAAGCCCTGCGCTATTACAGCGAAGGTTTACAACTGGCGCGTCAAGGGAAAAATCTGGAGGCCGCAAAGCAATTTGAAGCTGCGATTAAGGAGGATCCCAATTTTGCTCTGGCCTATTCCAAATTGGGCTTGACCTACGCTGCCTTGGGCTACGGTGACAAGGCACAAGAATTCTCGCGGAAAGCTGTGGATCTGAGCGACAAGGTGTCTCCGCAGGAAAAGTACGTAATCCAGGCGGAAGAGGTCAGGGTCACTAGAGACTATGGCAAGGCGATCGAAGCTTATGAGCAATTAGCCAAGATTTTGCCAGAAGATTCTGACGTTCAATACGCGCTCGCGCGACTTTACGAGGACTCAGGTTCGTTAGACAAGGCTCGCGTGCAGTACGAGAAACTGCTGGCACGCGATCCGAAGAACGTGGACACGCTCCTGCACATGGGGGTTCTGGAAAACTACCGCAACAACCCCCAAGGTGGCCTCGACTACTTGAGCCGGGGGCTCCCAATCGCCGTCCAGATGGGCAATGAAGAGGAGAAGGCGGCGATTCAACAGGCCATCGGCAATTCCTACCAGGATATGAATAAGCTGGACGACGCGCTGCGCAATTACCAGGATGCGCTCGACGCCAGACGTCGCCTCGGCGACAAGGGGGGTATTGCAGAGGCCCTCGGCTGGATGGCTGAAGTACAGCAAACGATGGGCCGGTCGGAGCAGGCACTAAAGAGTTTGCAAGAGTCCATCGGTTTGCGCCGCGAAATCGGTGACAAGTCGGGCCTCGGAAAAGGCTTGCTTGACCTCGGAGGTTTCTACGAGAACATCGGGCGGTACGACGAGGCCTTGAATTCGGCTAAGGAAGCCCTGCTCGCCTTTCGATCGGTGGGCGACCGCCAAAGCGAAGCGATCTGTTTGAACAACATCGGATGGTATTACCTTCTCAAGGGAGACTACGAGGACGCCCTCACCTATTCGCAACAGGCGCTCCAAATCGGCCAGAGCGCAGCAGGAGCTCCTGGCGAGCTCGCCAACACCCTCTACAATATAGGTGAAATCTATGTTCGCATGGGCGAGTATAGCCAGGGAACGGATTACTATCTGAAGGCGCTGGATCTCTGGCGAAAGGCAGACGACAAGAGCGGCGTGGCATATGCATCCTATGGTCTGGGTCGAGTGTTCCAGTTTCAGGGACGGTATGGAGCTGCCTTGAATTCTGAAAATGACGCGCTCAACAACTGGCGCGCTACCAATGATCGTGGATACTGGCTGCCTCAGATTCAGGCAAGTTACGGCAACACCTTGACGCTCCTCGGCCGGTGGGACGAGGCGCAGAAGAACCTGGACCAAGCTCTCGAATTAGCACGCGAGCTGAAGAACAACTCGGTCATCGCTCAGATACTCAGTTTTCAAGGCGACCGGTTCTTCTACCGCGGCGAGTCTGGTGCGGCGCGGTCGTTGTTCGAACAAGCCCTTCAGGCAGCCGAGCGTACCAGCGACCGAGAGCAAGTTCTGATGGCCAAGTTTAATCTTGCCAAACTGGCCGTCAAAGAAGGCCACGCGCGCGAACAGCTCGGCGGCCTCGAGGCCTTGACCGAGCAAGCGGAAAAGGCGGGTCTGCAATATCTCGCGGTTGAGTCCTCGATCACTTTGGCGGAAGCGCTCATCGAGAGCAAAGATTATTCCCGCGCCCTCAAGCTACTGGACCACAGCCTGCGGCAAAGCGACAAGCTGGGGCTGGAAGCTTCGCTCGCCAAAGGCCAGTACCTGTTAGCAGACGTGCTTCGCCTGAGCGGCAAGGAAACGGAGGCTACCCATCACTATGCTGAGGCACACCGCATCCTGGATGCCATCGCCAAGGAAGCAGGTACTGGAGAAGTGCTGAAACGGCGAGACTTCGCGGTGATCTACGAGGAATCCGCCCGCCGGCAGGGTCCCACGACGTAAGAAACACGCGGCTCTTGTTCCTTGAGATTTCCCGCAAGAAACAACGAGCCAAACCTTTACGGTCTGGCTCGTTCTCTGTTTACTTTTCTTCCTTTGGCCTAAGGGTTGGTGAAACCATTGGCTAGTGCATAGTTCAAGCCACCCGGGTTCGTGACAACTACGTTAACCGTCCCGAGCGGTGTATTAGCTGGGACGGTCGTGGTGATGGTCGTGGGGTTGTGTACCGTCGTGTTGGTTCCTGTTGCTTCTCCAGCGGCGTTCAGAAATGTCACCGTTGCACCCTTGGCAAAATTGAATCCGGTGATGGTGATCGTAATGGGCACGTTACCCGAGGTGGGTGAAATCTGGGAGATCCAAGGGTTAGTCAGACAGCTGGGGCTCAGGATGAAGCTTATTTGACTATTGTTGGGGATACTTTGGCAGAAGGTTGCCACCTTATCCTGCGGCGTGTCGAAAGTGCAGGCCTGGTAATACTGAGTCGTCGTCGCTGCTGGCGTTATCCAGTCAAATGCGAAGACATCCAGGAAGGAGAGGAACGAAGAGTAGAAGACATAATTGGTCGTTCCATTGGGACCTTTCAATGTCGGAGTCGTGGGAGATTCGATTGGAAAAGTGTTTGGATAGAACTGCACAATGCTGAGGGTGGGTTCCAGCTGATCCAACTTAATGCCCGGAAATGCCTTCGGGCACTGGAACGCAAATGGTAAGAGGTCAAAAGGCAGTAGCGAGGGCTGGTAGCACAGCGGCGCCGGAGAGAGATAAGTGCACCCCGACTGGGCCTCGGAGTAAGTGGGAGCAATTGTGAAGAGTCCCTCCGCGCTACCCTTGTTTTTTCCGCCCGGATCGAAATTCCCAACAAAGATGGTAGTGTCGAACGCCATGTCTGTGTACACGTCCGTGTTGGTCGTGATCGCGGACGGCCCAGCGAACTTCTCGGACAAGTAGTCACCGGAAGGGGGCGCCAGGGAGAAAACATCGCTCTTCCAGACGATGCACGTTGTCGGACTCGTGCTTGGATAAGTGGGCGTGCAGGGCGTGCCGTTTGGGATGGCCGGCGAATCTGAAAAATCAGACGCCGGATTGACCGGGGACGCATAGAGCGCAAAAGGCACAGCGCTTGTAGGCGGTGTGTTGCTGCTGGTATATACGCTGGCGGTCAATGTGTTTCCCAGGAATACGACCGTTTCCGCGTCCGTCGCAGCAGTCGTTCCCAGCGAACCTGAGAACAATTCCGCCAGGTCGGGCTGGTTCGAGCCCTCCGAGCCGTACACGGCCAGGCTCTCGATTTTGACGTTGGTGTTGCACCCATTGCAGCTCTGGTTCGCCTCGTATGTCGAATTCCCATAGTAGCCGGTTGCAAAATCCAGCCGGTAGAAAGTGGGGGAATTTGAGTCGCCCAGCCAGAAACCCGCAGCCGGCAACGAGAAATTTGAATATAAATATACGTTGTCTATGGTGGGAACGGGGTACGGCGTGGTGGTGCAGACGTTGTTCAGGCAGTTGCTCACCAGCGGATCGAGCGCCGCGGATTCCAGCGTGCTCACGCCCGCCACTGGATAGCGAGCGATCACCGAACTGTCGGGAGTGCTGACCTGATTCGTCCACACTAAGCCATCGACCGTCGTGCCTGTGACTCCCGTTATCGGGTTCGCTCCTGTTGTTGTGTTCCAAGTCGGCTGTGAGGGGCCGGTAGTTCCACTCGTCGAATTGACCTTATTGTTGAGGTTATTGTTGGTAACGAGCTCAACGTTGTTGTTGGTATCAAGAATCAGTGTGTTCGAATTCCCGACTGTGTATGTTCCCGCAGCCCACATCGGATGGCTCTCCGTCCAGGTCACAGCGTTGTCGATCGTCATACCGCCGCTGTGGTTAAACACCGGCGCAGAGCTCCCTGACGTGCCTGCCTCGTACACTTTCTGCGCGTGGTAGGGAGCCGTCTGCTCTGAAATCAGCGTTCCTAGCGTGGAGTACAGATGGTTCATAGCCCATATCGATTGGCCTTGATCTGTCCACTGCAGGCCGTCAACGGTCACTCCACTCACGGTTGCATTCCAAGCCGGGGGATTGGGGGTGCCGGAAATCCCGGTGGTCGTCGCTTGCTGCACGTACCCGCCTCCGATAACAAGCGTGAAAGGATAAGAAGCGGAAGCAGTGTAGAGTGTGTTCTTAGCCCAGGTTAGAACCGGGCCGAGGTCTGCCCACACCAGGCCGTCATAAACCGTGCCGCCATCGTTGAATGTCGGTATGGAGCCGCCCGACGTCCCGCCGCCCAGCGTCTCCTGCACATGTCCGGCCGGATCGATGATGAAGGAGTCCGCCGCATACGTGTCATTCATTGCCCAAGCGGACGTCCCTTCGTCAGTCCATACCACGGCGTTGTCGGGCGTTACCGTTGTGGCGACATTAGCAAACGTAGGCTCAGAACCGCCCGAAGTCCCCGCCGTCGTGGCCTGCTGTATGTCGGTTCCGTCCGAAAAGGCGTTGCCCACGCTGTACGGATTGTTTTTCTGGTATGTGCTGATCCCCCGGTCCAGCCACACCACGGAGCCATCAATGGTAAGTCCGCCGCTCGTGTTGAATGGGCCTTCGCTCGCCCCCGATGTGCCAGTCACTACTACCTCCTGCACATGAGGCGTGCCGCTGTTGTCAACGATGAATTGATTCAGCGAAAAGGGGGAACTTGCCGCCCACGACGCCAGCGCACCCTGATCGGTCCATTGCAGGCCGTCCGTAGCTGTCATGCCGCTGTCGTTGAACGTGGGCTGCGTAGGTCCGGAGGTGCCGGCCGTCGTTACTTCTTGCAGGTGCCCCGCCGCGTCGACAACAACCGCGTCCAAGGCGTAGGCGTTGGCGTGCCAGAATCGGATGCCCTGGTCCTGCCACGTCACCGAGCCGTCGTTCATAGTTAATCCACCGTCAACAAACGCCGGGGCAGCCGGACCGGACGTACCGGCCGTCGTGACCTTTTGCAGATGATTGGCATGGTCAACGATGTATGTGGTCGCCGGGCTGCTCGCCGTGTAGCCGTAGCCAGGCTGCCACGTCAGCGCGCCCTCGTCGGTCCACACGACTGCGTTGTCGGGAGTCACAGTCGTCGCCACGTCTGCAAACGTAGGCTGAGTACCGCCCGAAGTGCCAGCCGTCAGAGCCTGCTGTACGTCTTTTCCGTCGAAAATTGCGCTCCCCACGCTGTATGGGTGATTGGTCTGGTACGCTTCAGCGCCCTGATCGAGCCACACAACAGTGCCGTCGAGGGTATATCCGCCGGTGTTGCTAAATGCCGGCGCGGACCCTCCCGACATGCCGGTCAACACAACCTGCTGCACGTGCATCGTGACGGAGTCCACAATGACCGCATTCAGCACTGGAGACCCACCTGCCGACCAACTTCCCGGCACGCCCAGATCGGTCCACTGCAGGCCGTCGGTGGTTGTGCTGCCGAGGTCGTTGAACGCGGGCGGCGTGGGGCCGGAAGCACCGGCCGTCGTTACTTGCTGGACGTGCCCGGCGGGATCCACGATAAGGGCGTTCAAGGGAAAGGCGTAACCGGGATGCCAAGGACGCATACCCTGGTCGGTCCAAACTACGCCCCCATCCATGGTCTGTCCGCCGGTGGTGCTGAAAAGGACGGGCATGGTCGAGCCCGACGTGCCAGGCTCGATCGCCTGCTGCACGTGCCCATTTGGAGTGATGTAGGTAAACAGCCCATAACCCTGCCCGTACTTGGTATTCATCGCCCAGGTCCCGGTCCCGACCGCTCCCTCATTCGTCCAGATCACCGCGTTGTCGATTGTTACCGCACCGGTAGTGTTGCTGAAAGCTGGAACACTGCCGCCTGACGTTCCAGCCGTCAACACGGTTTGAGGATGGCCCCCCGAATCGCCAATAGCTGCCCCCAACTGGTAAGTTTGGCCGGCCTGCCAGTACGTTTGATCCTGCCACTGCAGGCCATCAATGGTCATGCCTCCCGAACTCCAGCTAACTGGATTGGCGGTGGGTTTCGGAGTGCTGTTCGGCTCGACGGGGCCCGAAGTACCGCCTATGCTGACCGTCTGAAGATTGTTATTCGGGTCCACAATGTATGTGCCCGGGGTTGGTAGGGCTGGGGCCGCCGCGTAAGCGTTGCTCGGGGCCCAAGCCGGCTGGCCTTCATTCGTCCAGATCACCGCATTGTCGATGGCCGTGCCACCGGTCTCGCTGAACGGCGGCTTGGTCGTGCCCGAAGTGCCGGCGGTAGTGGCTTTCTGCAACTCCAATGCTGGATCCAGAATTTTGGTGCTCAGGGCGTACGAGGTCGAGACTTGCCACAGAGGCTTTGTCAGGCCGGGATCGTTAGGATTCGTGTCGATAAGAAGCCCGCAAGAATCGGAACCTGACGGCGGCGCGTCCGTGCAAATGTCATAATTCATGCCGGGCGGATCAATAACACCTGTGGCCACGACGAGGAGCGACTCGTCGGTGGGACACGTAGCACCTTTGCAACTAGCGGCACTTGCGAGTCCACCTGGGGCGATGTCCTTGATACTGTACAACGTGACGTACGGACCAAGATTTGCGAACTCGGTGCATGTGCCGTTGGACAGCGTAACCTGCTGGATCGTGCTTCCTGAGGTAACCCACGCGGACAAACCGTTGGCACTCAAGTCCATGCTGGTCGCTGAACTGATGGAACACTTGCTCGTCAACGAAATGGGGCTGCCAACCTGGACTCCATTCTGGTTGAGTTCGACAATCGTCGGGCTACCGCTGTTGTTGTTCAACACGTACATGTCCCCGGCGTTGTTCAGGGCGACAGCCAGGACATTGGTTCCTTCGCCGTTAAAAGTAGTCACAGGAGTGTGAGCGACGGTGGCACCCGTAGAAGGATTGACGCTTGCAATCGAGTACTCCACAATGTCTGAGCCGCCAGAGGCCGCGTCCGTGACCAGCAGATGCAGGCTGTTGTTGATCGCAGCCCCGTTGGTCGCCGCCGCCCCACTGAGACCATCCTTAAACTGATCGAGGAGTGTGACCGTGTTGGTGCCGGTGACCCTGAGCATGTTGCAAGTCCCGTCTCCGAAGCAGACGGCTACATCATCAACATGCCAAGGTATGCCTCCTGCATATTGCGCGCTTGCTGTGCCGACAAGACCCAGCACCAGGAAAGACAGAGCTGCAATTCGCATGATGTTCCGCATGTCGCTAGGCATATCCAGCCTCCTCAGGCAGTAACGTGATCCACAGATTAGGGC
>CAYOUY010000246.1:0-12713 GCA_964407245.1 uncultured Acidobacteriaceae bacterium | reverse complement strand
CATCTGGCAAGAGATCCCTCGCAAAATACGCTCAGGATTTCGGCTGCGGGCTCAGACGCCCGCAAAACGCCTCAACCTACCATTAGTCGACGGCCCAGTATTTACGTCCGCCGCCATCTGGCAAGAGATCCCTCGCAAAATACGCTCAGGATTTCGGCTGCGGGCTCAGACGCCCGCAAAACGCCTCAACCTACCATTAGTCGACGGCCCAGTTTTTCTGTCCGTCGCCTTCCGGTAAGAGATCCCTCGCAAAAGACGCTCGGGATTTCGGCTGCGGGCTCAGACGCCCGCAAAACGCCTCAACCTACCATTAGTCGACGGCCCAGTTTCTGCTGATGCTTAATTTTCGCTGGTGAGCCCCTGCACTCGGGGCTACTTCATTTTCAATCAACTCGCAAAAATCAACAATCAAAATTTCCGCGGACCGTCAGCTGAAAATTCGAGACCAATACTGCTCCCGCATCAGGGTGGCCGTCGCCCGTGCCGCCCACCCTCGCTTCCGCAGCTTTTCCGCCGCCCGCTCCGCCTCCATACGCAAGGCGAACAGGCCGTAGAGCGCTGACCCGGAGCCCGACAACGACGCATATTTGGCGCCCGCGCGCTCCAGCGCACGCTTAACTTCACCTAGCTCGGGATACTCAGGAAAGACGACGCTTTCGAAGTCGTTCTTGATCCCGGCCCGGACAAGCTCGAGAAGCGGATTCTCGGCCCGGCCCCTTCTCGAAGGGGCACCGGAGTGAGACTGAAACTCTCCGCTCAGCCACGCCGACAACTCGCGGCCAAGCTCATTTATTCTATCGAAGCTGCCGGAGACCGTCAATTTTTCGGCAGTCTGTGTGGGGCCGGGTCTCTGACCCGGCCGGGCCGGGCGCAGCCCGGCAGCTAGGGCTCGTGTAGGGACGGACGCATTCGTCCGTCCGGCCGAGCGCAGCTCGGCGGGCTTCGTGCCGGGAACTTCCTGTACTGCCGCCGCAACCGTGGAAGAGCGAGCGGAGCGAGTCGAAGGGGCCGCGTCATCGCCCTCTAAAGAGGAAGGGGGCTTCAGGCCCTGCATACGATCCCACTCCGCAAACGCCTTCGGAGTCGAAACTCCGACCTCAGGTGTCACTATCACGCAGGCCATCGGCGGCAAGTCCGGCAGCGGATACACCTGCTCCCCCCGCCCCACACCCAGCACTGTTCCTCCTACCAGAAACAATGGCAGGTCCGACCCAACTTCCGCTGCAATCCTCAGCTTCTCCGCGACCGGCAGACTCTTCTTCAGCGCCCGCTCCAGCCCCACAAGTGTTGCCACCGCATTCGCCGAAGCCCCACCAAGACCGCCCTGCACAGGAAGCCGCTTCTCGATCTCGATAATCACCTTCGCTTTCGCCCCCAGCGCCGCCATCGCCTTTTCGACGATCCGGAAGCAGGTGTTCGACTCATCGCGCGGCACGCGGGGATCTGCACATCGAATCTCGATTCCTGAAGCCCGACCGCCACTCCGCACCGCGCTCACGCGAATCACATCGTGCAGACCGATGGTCTGATAGACGGTCAGCAGCTCGTGAAACCCGTCCGCCCTCGGCGCGCCAATGTACAGGCCGAGATTGATCTTGGCGAAGGAGTGCACTGTAACCGTCATGAACGGACGATTGTACGGTCTGGACCACGATTTTGCGACGCTTGCTCTTAACCGGGGTTAAGATGGCTTCTCCATGCGCCACCTCGGCCCATTCGGATTCCTGTCGCTTCTGAAAGATGTTGTGCTCTTACTGGCTCCCGCCGGCGCAGCCGCCTGGACGTGGTTCCGGTTCCGCAGCGCCCACTCCTGGCCCTCGGCGCAAGGGACCATCCTGTCGACTCAGGTAAGACGCACCGGTGATCAGTACATTCACCCCTGGACCGCCAGCCTCACCTATACCTACGTCGTGAACGGGGAATACTACGCCGGCGCATATCGGTTGAAAGCCCGGACCGAGCAGCGGGCCCAAGAGAAAGTGGAAGGCTGGAAAGACCGAATGATCGTCGTCCGCTACTCCCCTGACAAACCCGATCTATCCACCGTTCTTAAGTCCGACCAGCCCGGCGGACAGCTGGGAAACTAGTGCCATGGGCGCATGGCTAGGTCGGAATAGCACTCGTGTGACCTCAGTAATCTGGACTGCTTACCTTCCCGAGAGCACCCTAATTATGTGATTTCAATCACAATCCTTCGCCCTTTCTTCCCTACCAGAGACAGGCGCGACGGCCTTCCCGTTGAAACCATGAGGTAAGGGAAGAGTAAGACCTGCAAACACAAGTGCTGCCCCGAAATGGCTACGGGCCCCTGTGCAGCGCTTTCCCGCAAGTAGGGATGTAAGTGAGTGCGCGCGGGAGCAAGCAAATTCTCGTGCTCAGGCACGTGCAAACACCGGCCAGCATGCCGCACCCGCCTTGAGCACCAAGGGGAACGAGTATGCGCCGGGCACTTTCCAGCTGGTTGATCTTCTGCTTCGCCGCCATCGCAGCGGCGTTCGCGCAAACCGATTACAAAGTTATCGCCGTCACCGACGGCGGCACGATTTCAGGCACGGTAAAGTGGTCGGGACCGGTTCCGCGCAATCTGGGCTTCCCCATCACCAAAGACCCGCAGATTTGCGATCCCGATTCGAAGAAGGTCACGGACCTGGAGCGCCTGATTGTCGGCCCGCAGGGCGGCGTCGCCAATACGATTGTGTATCTGAAGAACATCACCAGCGGGAAGGCCACGGACCTGCCCGAGCAGCGCCGGCACCTGGACCAGAAGCACTGCCGCTATGTCCCGCACATTTTGCTGGTTCCGGAGAACGCGACCCTGAGCATGCAAAGTTCCGACGCCACGCTGCACACCATCCACATGGACGGCGCGGCCACGTTCAACCTGCCGTTTCCCTTCCCTGACCGCGTAACTTCCCGCGCCATGTCCACCCCGGGCCTGGTGCATCTGCGCTGCAACGGCGGCCATGTCTGGATGAACGCGGAAATGATGGTCGTTCCGCATCCCTATTACGCCGTCACCGACGAGAGCGGACGCTTCGAGTTCACTGACGTGCCCCCCGGAACTTACGAAATCGTGGCCTGGCATGAAGGCTGGAACCTGCTCGGCAAAGAACACGCCTATGACGTTCTGACCGAACGCAGTGTCGAACGGCCATTGTTTTCCGAACCCCGCACGTGGGAAAAATCCGTCACCGTGAACGGAAATCAGGCGAGCACAGTCAATTTCGTGATCTCAAACGCAAAGTAGTCGGCGGGAAAAACAAGTTGGGTGCCCCACTTCTGGCCGGTTTTGCCAGAAGTGGGGTTTTGCTTTCCCCTCAAATTGATCCGCGAAAATCCGCGTTGATCCGTGGCGAAAAGAAGTTGGCTTGCCGTGTCGATCCGCAGCGAAAAGAAGCTATCGTCTCTTGTACAGCACCGCGAACTCGAATCCGCTGTTGGGTGGGAACAGCTCCGCGACCTTGCGCAACCGCTCAGCCAACGCCGAGGGCGCCAGCAGCGGATAATCACGCTCCCGCAGGTCGTAGTAATCCACGTCCAGATAGAGCGACAGCAGGTAGATGGAAATCGTGTCGGAAAAGGTCGCTTCCAAGTATTCGTTCTTGAAGCGCTCGTGGTCCGGTTCGTTCGAGGTGGCCAGCTTGCGCGCCTCCCAGGCGTCGAGCGAAGTCTCGCCCCGCACGCCGGCCTCGACCTGACTCCACGCCAGTTCGGCAAACTCGCGTGAGACCCCGGCGCGCTCAACCAGCGCGTGGCCTACATTGATGTAGAACTCGAAGGCCACGGAAAACTTGTCGTCCATCAGCCGGGTCGAGATGAAAACGCACTGCGAATCGCCCAGGTTCAGATTGCGATGGCACACGGCATTATCGCTGAGCGCGACGTCATACCGCTCGGCGATCAGCGTCTCATCTCCCTGACTCACCGCGAGCGGAACGAAGTAATAGGCCTTGCGCTCCAGCGCGGCTGCGATTCGCGTGGGCACGGCTGCGACCATCCGCTCCAGGTCGAACGAGTTCACCGCCGTCTCGCCCGCCGTGGCGTAACAGATTCCGTTCGGCGCCTGGGAAACGGGCGTGCGCCGCACGACTTCCGCGGGGCTCCGCGTAATAGCTGAGGCTGCCTGCGACATGCTCTGTCTTTTATACACCAGCCGGGGGCAGTGACTGCCCTTTGCGCGCCAACACCGATCCCGATGGTGTTAGGGTAGAAGTATGCCCGCGACGCCTGCTCCCCGCTGGTACGGCATCCCGCTGCGCGTTGCCGTGCTTACGTTCCTCGGGACGCTGATCTCGTTCGCCGTGACTCTATTCTTGTCAATCCTCGGGACGGTCATCGTGGCAGCACTGCGCGGCGTGCATCCCGACATGCGCATCGCCTACCGGCACATCGCGTTGCCCGTGGCCCTCGTCGCGGGAAGCATTCTTTTCGTGCTCTCCTTGGTTATGGAGATCCGCCACTACCGCCAGTCGAAGACGCTCTCGGCCATTGAGAAGATGAGTTAACTCGCTACAATGAAAAGCATGCCGCGCATCGCTATCCCTATGCCGCACTCCACCGACCGCAAGTACGGCGAGCGCGCCATTCCGCAGTATGAACGCGCCGTGGAACAGGCCGGCGGCGAACCGGTGCGCATTCCGCTCGACCAAACGCCAGCGCAGGTAAGGAAGATTATCGAGCACTGCGACGCTGTCCTTCTTCCCGGCAGCAACGCCGATGTTGATCCCGCCAGGTTTAACGCCCCGCTTTCGCCGCACACCGCGGCTGCCGACCCGCGCCGCGACGCCGTCGACGATCTTCTCCTCGACGACGCCTACGCGCGACGAAAGCCCGTGCTCGGCATCTGCTACGGCCTGCAGAGCCTGAACGTGTATCGCAAGGGATCATTGATCCAGCACATTCCCGATTTCCTGCCCGAGGCCACGCGCGGTAAGGTGAATCACGAAGCAGGAAAAAAGGTTGCAATCGCGCACACGGTCGACATCGATGAGAACTCGCTCCTGGCGGGGATCGTACGCGGAAACGGTCCCTGTGGGGACGGACGCATTCGTCCGGCCGGCCGAGCAAAGCCCGGCGGGACTCTTGAACGGAACCCGACCGCCAGCCGGGAAGGGCACGGCTTCAGGCGTGCCGATCAGAGCCAGGAAAGAACCGGGGCTTTAGCCGCTGGGGGCGCCGCGTTCGTCATTCCCGTGAATTCGTCCCACCATCAATCCGCCGACTCTGTCGGCGCCGGCCTGCGCATCGTAGCCCGCTGCCCGGACGACGGAATCATCGAAGCGCTCGAAGGAACATCCCCCGATCATTTTGTCCTGGCCGTGCAATGGCACCCCGAGCGATCGGTGAATCAGGACGAACCCTCCCGCGCCATTTTCCACGCCCTGGTGCAAGCGGCGGAAGATCGCCTAAGGAAGCTCTGATTAAGGTCTGGCTTTGAAAGAGACGGCCTTTCAGGCCGCCCGTAAATGCTACAAAATAATCGCGACTCTAGTCCCTGGAGGATTTCATCATGACTTTATCAGAGCTTCCCTGAAGCAATAAGCAGGCACACGGACGCGGTCACTTTTTCTTTTTCGCTGACTTCTTTCTCGCCGATTTCCGTGGTGGCCAAGCCTCCAGCAATACCACCACGTGCGCGACCGCGGCATTCTCCAGATTCAATCCTTCCGGCGTTTTCGCTTTCAATCCGACGCAGCCCGACTCAACACCCAGCAACTCCGCCACGCGCGCGCGAATCCGAGCCGCATGCGGACCAATCTTGGGCGCTGCAAGAATCAAACTCGCGTCCACATTCGCCAGCGCGTAACCGGTATCCCGCACCCGCTTCAGCGCCTCGCGCAGGAAAATGATGGAATCGGCGCCTTTCCACTTCGGATCCGAAGGCGGAAAAAGCGCGCCGATGTCGGGAGCTGCGATCGCGCCCAAGAGCGCATCGGTGATGGCGTGCAGCAGCACGTCGCCGTCGGAATGTCCGCCGAGTCCTTTGTCGTGCGCCAGCGCCACGCCACCAATTTTCAGCGGAATCCCGGGACGAAATTCGTGCGAGTCGAAGCCGTAGCCGATGCGAGTCTTAGGGCTTGGGTCTTGGGTCTTAGGCATGAATGTGGTTAGTGCCGCCGCGTAGATTCGACACGAGTTTGCAAATAGAACTCAGCCAGTTCCATGTCCCCGGGCGTGGTGATTTTGATATTGCGTGGCGAGCCCCTGACTACTGCTACATCGTGGCCTGTTTTCTCCACTAATGCCGCCTCGTCGGTGGCCAGAACGCCCTGCGCCTCATCGAACGCCTTCTTAAGAATGCTGTAGCGAAACCCCTGTGGTGTCTGAGCCATAACAACGCCCGCCCTTGGAATGGTGCCGCGGATCAGAGCCCCGTCAGCGGTACGCTCCACCTGCTTGACAGTATCGACCGCTGGAATTCCGGCAATGGCTGCACCGGCTCTCTCCGTCTCAGAAATGACCGCCCGGACGATTTCCTCAGTAACGAACGGGCGAACAGCATCATGCACGAGGATGATGTCGTCGTCTTCGGCAGCGACTTGAGAAAGGGCATGGGCCACTGATTCCTGCCGATGCTCACCGCCCTCGACCACCCTGACCTTCTTCGGCCGACCTTCTTTTTCGAGTTTCGGTCGAAACGCCTCAATTTCGCCTTTGCGCAAAGCGACGTATATTTCCGCAATCTCTTCCATACCGGCGAAGACTCGCAAGGTGCGGAGCAGGATGGGAACGCCTCCGAGCTCTGTGAACTGCTTAGACACTCCGGGCTTGTCCTTTGCCGGGCGGACAGGAGCCATGCGCGTCCCCAGGCCCGCAGCCGGAATGATGACCACTACCTTCATGGCGGGCTGTAAGTATACGAGTGAGAAAGCAGAGAGTTCAAATGCACCAGGACTATTAACCTCGCAACTGCCAGGACACCACCCTTCTCCCCCTCATTGCGGCCCGGACCTCATCTTTCGGTGAGGTGATTACGACAGTCATCTACGCTGGGTACGGATCTCACTAATAATTAGACAAGGTGGGGATCAGGGAGGGTCGGGACGATTCTCTGATTAAGACACTGGTAATAGAAGACCAAGACACGGCGAAAGGGCAAGGTACGCCTATTCCTCTCAGCAAACTCAAGGAATCGCGTTGGTGGCACTTTGGACCTAACTTCGATGTTAGAGCGCTTGGAAACACGCAACCAGCAAATCGGCAGCGAGTCCAAAACGCGGCTCGTTGAGCAGATCAACAGCTGTCTGCATTCGGGCGACTACTCTCGCGCCCTGGATCTGTTGCGCGGCACAGCCGCCGAATTCCCCAACGATACGGAGCTATCCGAACTGGAGAAGCTCGCCCATGATGGCGTCAAGCGCAGCGCCGAAATCAACCGCCTGATCACTGAAAGTCAGGAACTCTTCGCGCAGCGCAAGTCCACCGAAGCTATTCAGCTGTTGCGGAAAGCCCACGAGCTCGACAAAAACAATTCCCTCGCCCGCGCCATTCTGGCCAATGCCCTGGTGGAGCATGCCCAATCCATGGTGGAGACGGACTGGCTGCAGGCCGAGACGCTGACCAATCAGGCGCTCGCCTTAAACCCCGCGCATCCCACGGCCAAAACCATTCTCGGCCTGATCGTGGAGCGGAAAGAGAAAAGCTCTGTCGAGGACTGGGTGTCGCAGGCGCGCAAGCTGCAGTCCTCCGGAGATCTATTCGCAGCCCTGGCCTGGGTGGCAGAGGGGTTGGCGGTTCATCCCCACGATCCCAAGTTGCTTCAAATCCAAGATGCCATTCAGCGCGACCAGGATGCTCGGCGGCGCCAGGCCCGCCGCGGCGACCTGGAAGACCTGCGGCGCCTGCAGCACGAAATCGATGGGGCCGCGGACATTGCTGCAAAACAAGCATTAGCCGGGCGCATACAAGCGGTGGCCGCCAAGTATTGGACGGATGGCGAAATCCTGTCCATCGCCAATGCCCTGCTCCTCCGCTTGGGATTGGTCTCGCAGGAGAATTCCAGCGCGTTGCCGCGCAGCAAAAGCGCGGCCGTCATTCTTCACGTCCCGCGGCCCAGCGCCCCGAAGCCTGCACCCGCTGTCACCACCCAGGTTTCGCCAAGCCCGCTTACGCCCAGCCCGGTTACGCCCAGTCAAGTTAGCCCCAGCCAAGTTCCGGTCGAAAACATTCCGGCCGCACCGATGGCGTCGAGCGAAGCCCCACCGAGCGGAGTAACGCCGAGCAATGTACCCCAGAGCCAAATACCGCAGAGCGAAGTTGCACCAAGTTCGGTTCCTCCCAACCCGATCCCACCTGGAAACGTTCCGACTGGCGTTGTCTCGCCGAGCAAAGTTCCGCTCAGGATGGCCCCGCGGGGCAGAGTTCGGACCATTCCGCCGGAGGCGCAGCTCCCAACGCCATCTGCCACCGTTACCGAGGAGCCGTTTGTAACGACAGCTAAATTCACACCCCCGTCGTCGCTGCCAAAACAGCCGATGAAGGAGAACTCCACCACACTGATCGTCATCTCCGCGGCCGTGATCATCGTGTTTGCAGCGATCTTCTTTTTCACGCGAAAACATCCCGCTCCGCCGGTAGCAACGATCCCAACCGCTCCGGCCGTCTCAGCGCCCGCGGCTTCAGCCCCAGCGGTTTCAGCGCCCACCGTCTCCGCCCCGGCCGGCTCCGCTCCCGCACAAGCGACTCCCGAATCATCCCCACCCGCTGTGTCTGCTTCCTCCGGCACTGGCGCTGGAAAAGTCGCGCCCGCCGAGCCCGTAATTGCGAATGATCGACCATCCGCCGAATCCGGTCACAACCTAGGCTCGCGCGATCTGGGCTCGCTCCTCGTCGTTGCCGGTCAAGACGATGCAAAAGTTCTTCTCAACGGAAGACTTCAACCGCAACGCACTCAAGCCGGCCAGTTGCGCCTGCCGAATCTTGAGCTCAAGGACTACGTTGTGCAAGTCTCCAAGAGCGGCTTTCAGGATCCGCCGCCGCAAAAGACCCGCATTCGCAAGGGCGAACAGGCCAGGCTCATTTTCATCCTCCAACCGAATGCTCAGCCCCAACCCCAGCCTCGCCTCTCCTCGTTGACCATCCAGGGCGGTGCCCCCGGAACCGCGGTTTTCGTCGATCAAACTCCTGTCGGTACCATTCAGGCCGATGGCACCCTCTCCGTCTCCACCGTCAATCCCGGGGACCACACCGTCGAACTGCGCAAAGAGCGATTCCAGCCCCGACAGATCAAGGAACACTTCGTTGCCGGAGGCGCCATATCTCTCGCTGGTGTGGATGCCGCACTGGAAGCTGCTCCCGGTGAGTTGAGAATCACCTTCGCGCCTACTGACGCCAAAGTTGCCATCGTGAAAGGTGACCTTCTGACAATGGTCAGCAGTGGTGTCCCGCTCAGTCTTGCCCCCGGCACTTACACTCTTACCGCGCGAACCGCCGACAGGTTCACCCGCTGGGCCACCCTCGAAGTCGTTGCCGGCCAATCCAAGACTTTGGATTTATCTCTCGCCCCGAACGGTATGGCGAAGTGGGATGATCCTGGCGCCTGGAAGCCCGAGAAAGATTCTTTCATTCGCAAAGGCGGGGACTTCGTCCTGTACGGAGCCGTTCCTGCTTCGGGCACCTTTGTTTTTTCTGCGATGCCCAACAAAGGTCGCCTCTTACAATGGGTGCTCAACTACACCGATCCCAAAAACTACGCTCTCTTCCAAATGGACGACAAGAACTTCTACCGCACCGTCGTTCGCAACGGGGAGAAGACGGTCGAGATCAAAGTTCCCGATCAAAGCGACAAGAAAAGTTTCCGCACGCTCCACATCCGCGTCAGCCCCACGGAGATCGTCCACGAGATCAGGAACGGCAACAGTTGGACTGTCCTGGATCGCTGGTCGCAGCCCGGAGTTATTTTCGGCCTCGGCAAGTTTGGCTTCTACATACCCGGCGATGACCAGGTAGCGCTCTCCGGCTTCGCGCACTACCCCGACCTGAACATCCGCTAGCAGCCGACCGCCCTAGTGGGAAGTCGGCTGTGAGAATCGAATCGCCATCACGGCTGGATAACGAGCAAACCGGAAATTCGGGGGGAACACTTTCGACTGGCCGACCACTCACCCAAACCCTCGTCTTATGCCGACAGTAATTTTTGTCTTGACATAATACTATTGTCGGCGTCTAATCGGCGTCGTGACCCCAGCCGTCCAAGTCGTTCAAAACATCGATGCGGCCGCGGCACTGTTTAGCGCGCCGCGCCTCAAGATATTGGCCGAACTCGCAGAGCCGGACACCGCCGCGGCCATCGCCCGCCGCGTGGGGTTGCCTCGCCAGCAAGTGAGCTATCACGTCCGCGAACTGGAGCAGGCGGGACTCGTCACCTTCGTGGAGGAGCGGCGCAAGGGAAACTGCGTGGAGCGGGTAGTCCGGGCCGCGGCGCGCAGTTATGTCGTGAGTCCCGCGGCGTTGGGATCGCTCGGATCATCGCTCGGATCGACGCCCGCCGAGCAGCAGGACACTTTTTCCATCGGATACCTCGTCGGACTTGCCGCCCGAACCATCCGCGATCTCGCCTGGCTGAGCGTGCGCGCGGCAGCGGCGAAGAAGCGCCTGTCCACCATGGCGATGGACGCAGATATCCGCTTTGCTACCGCGGGATCTCGCGCTGCCTTTGCGCAGGAGTTGTCGGCTTTCATTACCAAACTTGTCGCGAAATATCACAGCGCGGAAGGACGCTCCTTCCGCTTGATCGCCGGCGTATATCCGGCCATTACATCCGCAGCGATACCAGAACCAGGAGACCAGGCATGCGTAAACATGAACTGAAGATCGAAGTAGCGGCGACTCCCGCCGAATTGTGGAAAGCGCTGACCACGGCGCAAGGCATACAGAGCTGGTTCGCTCCCATCGCGAAGGTGGAGCCGGGCGTCGGCGGCGGCATCACCCTCGGTTGGAGCCCGGAGATGGAATTCACCGAGGAGATCAAGGTGTGGGAGCCGGAGAAGCACCTGAGCGCCGGCCGCACCGATTACTACATTGAAGCCAACGGCGAGACCACCATCCTGCGCCTGGTCCAATCCGGATTCGGCGACGACGCCAAATTCGACGGCGAGTTCGAAT
The DNA here is from genome assembly GCA_964407245.1 of uncultured Acidobacteriaceae bacterium. GTDB lineage: Bacteria > Acidobacteriota > Terriglobia > Terriglobales > Acidobacteriaceae > Sulfotelmatobacter. The sequence continues at coordinate 1,610 of CAYOUY010000246.1, read as the reverse complement.
CCACCGGCAGGGCGTGGCCCGTCTTCATGGCCATGCTGAAGCGAAGCGCCGAAGCTGGCGTTGATTCCTGCGCGAGTGCTTGGACCTTCCGCTTCCTCGACATGCCCCCGGCAGAAACGTGGCATCGCCTCATCGCCGACAAGCCGTTCTGCGACGCTCTGGTCGGCGGCACCATCCGTCACTTCCATCCGCGCGGAGTCTACTGCATCGATTTCGCGAACAAGATGTTGTCCGTCTTCGCGGAGAATTGCGCCGGGAAGACCGCGCTCACCGTCGCCTGGCTGCTTTACGGACACACAGACGCCGGCTCGGACGGGAAAGCCTGGCGCGATCGCTGGGGACAGTTGATCGACAAGGCCGTCGGAACGTAAAACACTTAGCCACGACAAGCCGTCTCGTAAATGCGTTTTGAAAGGGCGCGGCTTCCAGCCGCGCCGACAGACGCCACAAACGACGGGCTTTAGCCCCTGAGGGCCGCCGCCTGGTTCATTATGAGAAGGCTTCGAGTATCCCAAGGAGGATAGGATGCCTTTCGACAGACGCCAACTGCTGCGAACCCTCTCATTTGTTTTTGGGTCGAGCTTCATCTTCAGCCGGGCGCGACTCGGTCTGGCGGCTCAGACGGGCGCACAGCCGGCCGGCACACATCCAACGACCTCTTCTCCGGCTGTGGGGCCAGTTGTTGGGAATGGGGTCGCTACAGGAGGGGAAATGGAAAAAGTAACGGGAATCGGAGGGCTGTTCTTCCGGGCCCACGATCCGAAAGCGTTGGGGAACTGGTACCAGCAGCACCTAGGGATCTCGCTCACACCAACGAGCGAAGGCGGATCCGTTTGGCAGCAAGAGGCCGGGCCGACCTCCTTCACTCCCTTTCCCGAAACGACCAAGTATTTCGGAGATCCTCAAAAAGTCTGGATGATCAACTTTCGAGTGCATGACATGGACAAAATGGTGGCCCAGCTGCGAGCGGCAGGAATTGAGGTCAAAGACCCGGAAACCTATGCCAACATTGGGCGCTTCGCGCGTCTGCATGATCCGGAGGGAAATCCGATCGAATTGTGGCAGCCTGCAGGACCGAACGCTCCACGCTAGGTTACTAAGCAGTTCAGGATTGCGACGGTTTGCAACCCCGCCTGAGGGGATTTATGAGAGGGGTTCTAGGCTCCCGGCTTCGACTCCACTCCCGCCCCTGAAGCCGCGGAAGGCGCACTGGTTGCGCCGACGGGCACCGGCTGAGCAGACACGGGCACCGCCTGCCGTGAGTATGCCGCGCGCTCGTCCCACTTGCCGAAGATCATCTTCCCCGCGGTCGTCTGCAGCACCGATGTGACCGAAACGTCGATGGTCTTGCCGATCATCTTGCGCGCGTTATCCACGACCACCATCGTCCCGTCATCCAGATACGCGACGCCCTGGTTGTACTCCTTGCCTTCCTTCAGGATGAACACCCGCATGGCCTCGCCCGGCAGCACGATCGGCTTCAGCGAATTCGCCAGTTCGTTGATGTTCAGCACGTCGACCCCGCGCACATGCGCGACCTTGTTGAGGTTGAAATCGTTGGTGATGACCTTGCACTTGCGAACCTTCGCCAGCTCGATGAGTTTCATGTC
>CAYOUY010000245.1:0-3012 GCA_964407245.1 uncultured Acidobacteriaceae bacterium | reverse complement strand
TGCGGCGTCGCCGTGATGTGGCTGATCGCCATCGGTTCCGAGCGCTCGCGCAAGCGCTGACGCCTTCAGGAAGCTGCGCCAGCTACCTCACAAACTAAGGTGATGCGCCTCACAGAACAGACGACGCGGGAGCTTTAGTCTAGCGCACGTCGACAGCCGAAAAGGATCCGGCGCCTACCAGCCGCCGGTCCGACATAGGCCGGGTGACCCGCCCACGTGGGGCGACCCACCGGGCACCTGGACCCGAAAAAACCGACGCCTCCACGCGAAGAGAAGTCGGGGTCCGGGACTGCGAAAGCAGTGATCACATCAAGAGCTGTGACGGTGCGTGGTCCACGCCGCGGACTCCCTGGAGCCGGCGACTCGAACGCACCAACGTCACAGCTCTTTTGTTATGAATACAAAAAACCTTTTCATCCCGAGCGATGCGCGAGGTGAGCCTGCGAACCGAGCGCGAGTCGAGAGCCTGCCCTGAGCGAAGTCGAAGGGGACCTGCAGTTCATTTCCCGGTGTAAAAGTCGATCATCCTCCCGATCGCCCGCCGGCAGACCGCGCAGAAAGTCTTGGCGCGCGTGAACATGATGCAGTCGATCTCGGGACGGTAGTATCCCTTGGCTTCGTAATTCGCGCCCTCGAACGCGCCCACTTTGCCGGCATACTTCTCCTTCGCGAATTGCTCGTGCTCATGCTTTTCCACTTCCGTCATGAGCGCTTCCATCTCGCTTTCGGGACGGTTCTCTTTACGGATTTGCCGTCGCCGCTTCAGATACTCGCGCGCGTCGGTCTCAAACTTTTCTTTTTCCCACGGCGTGGGAAGCGGCGTTCCCTTTTCCACCAGGTCTTTCCACTTCAGGTTGTCGGCATCGAGCAGCGCCGTGACGTTGGGTTCGTGCGGTTCGACGCGGTTCTCCGGCGGAAGGTAGGCGACGTCGGAGGTGTAATACTCGTCGGCAAGATCGGCAAAATGGTGGCCAAACTCGTGCACAAAGATGTACGGCGCCCACAGGCTGTCGGCGGCAACCGTGCTGTAGAGGCCGAAGATGCCGCCTCCGCCGTAGGTGTTGGCGTTCACCATGATTTCGACGAACTCGTAGGGCGCGAACTGTGCGATCTCGCGGAAGGCGCGATTGTCGAAGGTGAGGACGTAGCGCTCGCTGTCGAAAGCATCGTAGGTGGAGCCCACCGGATTGCGGCGATGGATTCCTGTCGAGGGCCGCGAGATGCCGGACTCAGCCGCCGGCGGACACAGCAGCCAAACGTTGAAGTCGGTGTGCCGTTCTTTATAGGGCGAAGTCGAAAACATGATGCTCGAGAGGCGCCGCGCATCGCTCTCGCACTTGCCTTTCTCAGCGGCGGTGTAGCCATCACCCAGAATCAGAAAATCCACCTTGTCGGCCGAGTCGCCGTTCTTCTCCAGCGTGATCAACGGCGCGGGCGCGGGCGGATGCGACGTGTCTACGAACTTATCTTTCGGGTCGATTACCGTGGACCAGATTTCGACGAAGGAATTGTCGTGCCCGCGCTTTTTGAGCACGATCTGCACCGGCGCCTCGGGAGCGGGGAAGCGCAGCGACTCCGAGAACGAGCGGTTCATGTGCTTGGCTTCGTCGGTGGTTTCCCATTCGCCGAAGATCGACGAAAAGCCCCGCGAATAGAGCATGCGGTTGCTCGCGCGGTCGCGCACTTCGAACAAATACTTGCCGGAGTTGGTGTCGTCGATATTGCGCCGCGGATTCCCTGGCCACGGCAGCGGCTCGATGACAATGCGATCCTGGCTGAACATCTCGTGCGTGGCGTCGCCGGTATGGTAGTAGTCGAGGCGCATGGTTGCGGGCGCCGCCAGCGCCGACGCGGAGAGCAGCAGGGCAAGAAGAAAACGAAAAAGGCGAGTTCTCATGGCGGTAATTGTACTGTCACCAGCGGCATTATTCAGCAAGCGGCGAATTCGAAACTTTCGTCGTAGCGCCTAGCCAGCCCGCTGAAGTCGTCCCCGCGAGGCTTGACTTGCTCACTCTATATGCACCTATAATGCATATCTATACATATGAGAACAACGCTGAACATTGATGACAGCCTTCTGCAAGAAGCGGCTCGGCTCAGTGGCATTGCCGAGAAGACTGCGATCGTCCGAGCGGGTCTGGAGGCCCTGATCGCTCGGGAGAGCGCTCGGCGCTTGGCGGCACTGGGTGGAAGTGAGCCAGGCATCCGGCAAATCCGCCGACGCCGACCACAGCCGCGCAACAGGCGCGTTCATGCTGGTTGATACTTCCGTCTGGGTTGACCATCTCCAGCGGGGCGATCCTGCGCTCCGCGTCCTGCTCAGCCACGAAGAAGTGGAATGCCACCCATTCATTATCGGCGAGTTGGCATGCGGCTGGTTGCGTCGCCGCTCTGAAGTGTTGATGCTGCTTCAAAGATTGCCGCGTGTGCCGATAAGCAGCGACGACGAGGTGCTGACCTTTGTTGAGCGCCATCGCCTTATGGGCCGGGGAATCGGCTGGATCGACGCTCATCTGTTGGCATCGGCATCGCTCGCAGCTTCCCGGCTGTGGACCCGCGACCGACGCCTCGCCGAGGTGGCTCGAAGCCTGGATCTCGGTGCTCAGTCTTGACGCCGGCTGAAACGTCTCGTCTCGGAAAAGCGCAGCTTCCCTTAAAGAGCCGGGTGCCCCAGGTCTCGCGGTTTTCGAGACCTGGGATACGAGCGAATGCGGGCTGAAACCCAACGAATCCATCGCAAGGTCTCGCCCACCAAGTTAGCTTCCGGATAGCACGAGGGAGGGAACGATGTCGCGCGGCGCGCACTATTTTATTCATTCCCAGGTTAGCGCCGCAAGGCGCGGCGCGAACCTGGGGCACCCGGCTTCAATTGCCCCTACCAGGGTCGTGCTAGTACGCGCCCCGGATCATGCGATGCGGCCTTCGGCGCCGAATCACCGCGTCCTGCACCGCGGCGGGAGACGGCTGCTCGTCCGGCAGGCTGGCCTTGGGAGGCGTAGCCGCAGAAGCCGC
>CAYOUY010000244.1:0-25383 GCA_964407245.1 uncultured Acidobacteriaceae bacterium | reverse complement strand
CTGTGCCTCGGCCCGGCAACGCGTGCCGGCTGCAGCGGCAGTGACGGCACGCCGCGCTGCATCCGCGCTTACATGCCGTGTGAGGGCTGCTTTGGCCCGCTCTCGGAGAAGGCCAACCCCATGGTCGACATGATGGGCGCGCTCTCGAGCATCGGCCTCGATCCCAAGCAGATTCCGGATCGAGCCGCAACCTTCAACCGTTTCGCCGGCGCTGGCCGTCTGCGGCCGACGCCCAAGAGGTGAGCCATGGCACAGACACTGGTCATTCAGCCTGTAACCCGCATCGAAGGCCACGCCAAGGTGACGATCAAGCTCAACGACGCGGGCAACGTGGACACCGCCCGGGTCAACGTCATCGAACTGCGCGGCTTCGAGAAATTCTGTCTCGGCCGTCCCGTCGAAGACCTGCCACGCATCACTCCGCGCATCTGCGGCGTTTGCCCGTGGTCGCATCACCTCGCCGCTGCCAAGGCCACTGACGCGGTGTTCGGAGTCGAACCGCCGCCCGCCGGCAAAAAGCTGCGCGAGCTCTGCAACAGCGTTGCGTATATGGAGGAGCACATCCTGCACTTCTATATTCTGGCCGGAGCGGATTTCCTGCTCGGGCCGGATGCCGACTACTCGGTGCGCAACGTTATCGGCGTCCTCAAGGCAGCGCCCGAGGTCGCAACCCGCGTGGTGCGCGTACGCCACATGTGCGCTCACATGCTGGAAATTCTGGCCGGCAAGGCGATCCATCCTCAGGCGGCTGTTCCTGGCGGATTCAGCAAGCCGCTCTCTGTGGCCGATCGCGATCAGCTGCGCAAGATGGCGGATGAGGCATTGGAACTGGCCAAATTCTCCATCAAGTTCGCCAAGGAGAACGTGTTCCCGAAATACCTCGACGTGGTGAAGTCGCTCGGTGTAATTACCACCGGCTTCCTAGGCACGGTCAAGGACGACGGCGCACTGAACCTCTACGACGGCAAGCTCCGCCTGATGAAGCCGGATGGCTCGTACCAGGACTTCCCGTACGATCGCTATACGGATTTCATCTCCGAGCACATCGAGTCGTGGAGCTACCTGAAGTTCCCCTACGCCAAACAGTGGGGCGACGGTTTCTCCATGGATTTCGAAAACCCGAAGGGCATCTATCGGGCCAACACACTCGCGCGCATCAACGTGTGCGATTACATCGACACACCGCTGGCGCAAGCCGAACTGGAAGAATTCCGCCAGAAATTCGGCCGGCCCGCTCAGTTAACCCTGCTCTACCACTGGGCGCGGTTGATCGAACTGCTCTACAACGCGGAGAACGCGATTCGCCTGCTGGACGATCCCGAGATCACCAGCACCGAAACGCGGGTGAAGGTCGCGCCTCGGGCGGCTCGCGGTGTGGGTTGCACCGAAGCGCCGCGCGGCACGCTGATTCACGACTACACGACCGATGCCGACGGCCTGATCACCAACGCGAACCTGATCGTTGGCACCACCCACAACAACGCTCCTATTAATATGTCGGTCACTCAGGCCGCCAAAAGCCTGATCCATGACGGCAAGTACGACCAGGGAGTGTTGAATACAGTAGAAATGTCGATTCGCGCTTATGATCCGTGCTTGTCCTGCGCGACTCACCGGCTGGACGGGAAGCTGGCAGTCAAGTTGGACATTTACGATGCGGATGGCAAGTTGCTGGACACGCTTGGAAACTGAGGCGATAAAGCCGATGAGGGAGATCGAACAATTCGGTCTCCCCGATTTTTGCCGCAAGCCGACTCTCGTGCTCGGCATCGGCAATCTTCTGTTCGGGGATGACGGTTTCGGTTGCGCCGTGGTGGACTATGTAGAAAGTCACTACGACCTTCCCGAAGCCGTCTGCCTGCTCGATGCCGGTACCAGCGTGCGCAAGCTGCTGTTCACCCTTTGCTTAAGCCCTATTCGCCCGCAGCGCGTGCTGATCTTCGACGCGATCGATGCCGGACGCACTCCGGGCGAACTGTTCGAGATCGATCCAGCGGATATTCCACCCGTGAAACTCGACGATTTTTCCCTCCACCAGCTACCCACCTCCAACCTGCTCCGCGAGTTGCAAGAAAGTTGCGGAGTCGAGATACGAATCTTGGCGTGCCAGACCGGGCCCCTGCCTGACCAAATCTTCCAGGGACTCTCACCCTCCATTCAGGCTGCGGTTCCTCGAGCCGCAGACTGGCTGATACACGAGTACTTGCCAGGAAATCACCGAAGACGATGCGCTCCGATGGTCCATGCGAATCCGGAAGCATCTGAGGCTTTCCGGTAGTTCGCACCGTCGGGTGTATATCGTGCCACTCTCGTCATGAGGCGAAGCGCGGGGGTATCCTAAGATGAAAAATTATTTGCTGAACCGAGGGGTCGTCGGCATCGCATCTTTGCTCTCGAATCAAGATCCGTCTCCCGGAAGCGACCGGCGGCCTAGCGAGGCTGCTGGTAAACCATCGACGAATCTCAAGTCAGCGCTCGCCAGTTGGTGCGCTCCGATCATCGTGTTCCTGGCGGTCATCATGTTGGGCTTCGCTGTCGCAGCGATTCTGCTTGGCGACAAATAGTCCGCGACGGAATTCTCTGATCCAAAGCCCTGGAGTCATTCAAAATCGCCTGTGTAAATCTTTTCCCGTTTTACCTACCTCCAGCGGCCGCGACTTTCTGATTGACACCTGTTCGTACGTGCGTACGGTCACTGTCTGCGGACACCGGATTTTCTATTCTGTGGCTGAGGAGATGTGTGCCGGTCCAGCCCTTAGAGCCAGAGGTCCTTGCTCCTGCGGTCGTGCATACGTTTGCCGCGCGCCGTTCCGCCGCCCCTTCTTGTCCTCGGTTCCGCATCCAGCGCCAGTTCGAAGTTGCCGCTGATGTTGTTCGCCAGGTCGCCCGCTCGCTCTGGGCACATAAAATGCGCTCGGTGCTCACCATGTTTGGAATCGCCTGGGGTGTAGCTTCGCTGCTGCTCCTGGTCGGCATGGGGGAAGGCTTCCGCTCGCGCAATCAGCGCGAGCTCGACGAGTTGGGCCGTGATCTTATGTTCCTCTACCCGGCCCGCGCTCCGGCTGTGCAGGGCAGCCTGCGATCCGGCCGCCTCTACCTGCTCACCTACCAGGACTACGTGGACGCGAGTCGCGCCCCATACGTTAGAGTCGGAGTGCCGGTACTGGTGCGCGACGATGCCCGCGCCGTCAGCGAATTCGCCAGCGCCAACGGGCAGATCACAGGCGTAGAGCCGCAATATGGCGACTTGCGCTATTTGCCCATCGAGCAGGGTCGCTGGCTCAATTGGAGCGACGAGCAACAGAAACGGAATGTCATCGTGCTCGGCGATGAACTGAAGAAGCACCTTTTCCCCGGGCAGCCGGCGATTGACGCACGCGTGATTCTTAATGACGTTCCTTTCACCGTCATCGGGACCCTGAAGCGCGTGGGCCATGGCGACAATAATGCCACGAACATGCGCGCATACATCCCATTTCGCACCATGTCAACCTATTTCGCGATGCCCGGCGAAAACCGCCGAGGCTGCATCTCGTTCTTGAACTACAGCCCCCGCACCCGCGAAGAATACAAGCTGGCAGAGCTGGAAGTTCACAAGGTAATCGCGCGCAATCATTCCTTTGATTACCGCGACAAGGATGCGTTCGACGGGTGGGACACGATTCAGCAGTCGAAGATGATGGGCAAAGTGCTCGACTTGATGGACGCGTTTCTGGGCAGCGTGGGACTCGTGACGCTGGCCTTGGGTGCCATCGGCGTGATCAACATCATGCTCGTGTCTGTAGGTGAACGCACGCCAGAAATTGGCCTTCGCAAAGCGGTGGGGGCAACGAAGCGAAGCATACTCGTACAATTTTTTCTTGAGGGCCTGACCATCACCGGGTTCAGCGGGGGCATTGGGGTTGCGGCAGCGGCTGGCGTGATTTCGGTGCTGCAGAGCATGCCCGCCAATGCGGAAGGATTTGATCCGCCTCGCATCGTTCCATTTTCCGCATTGATTGCCATAGGAAGTTTGGCTTTGGCCGGAATCGCCGCCGGACTTTATCCGGCCTACAAAGCGGCGAATCTTCAGCCCGTAGAAGCACTGAGGCGTGAACAATGATCGTCGCGTTCTTGCACGAATCCTGGGATGCCATGCGCTACAGCCGCAGGCGGACGGTGCTTACCATTGTCGGAATGGCTTGGGGGATCGCAACCTTCGTCTTGCTGCTCGCCTATGGCAACGGATTTGGAACCGCCATCAACGCGATTTTCGCCAGCTTCGGCATGAAGACCATGATCATCTTCCCCGGCCGGACCTCAGTGCAGGCAGGCGGACAGAAGGCCGGCTTTCCCGTGCGGCTTACCCTCGATGACGTCGACTTGCTGCGCGGCATTCCGCAGATCACGCGAATTGCGCCGGAAGCCTCGGTTCGGCCGCTGATTCAGTACGGCAACCGCTCATTTGAATTCACGGCACTCGGCACTACGCCGAATGCGGCCGAAATCAAGGTGCTGGAGCTCGATGAGGGCCGTTTTTACGACGCCGGCGATGAATTGCAGCTGGCTCGCGTGGCGGTGCTCGGGTCGGAGGCCAAAGACAAGCTGTTCTCGGGGCGAAATGCAATCGGGGAGAAAATTCACCTGAATGGGGTCAGCTTCGAAGTCATCGGCGTGCTCCAACCGAAAATGCAGGAGGGCGATAACGAAGTGAATCGTATCGTGTATGTCCCCTTCAAGACTCTTCGCACCCTCACCGACACGAAATACTTGAATGCCATTTGGATTGGCTACGAAACTGAGGATTTTAACCAGCTGGAGACCACGATTCGCTCCACGCTGGCCGAACAGCACAAATTTGATCCCTCGGACCGCCGCGCCGTGAATATTTTCAGTCTCATGGTGCAAGTGCATCAATTCCGGGTTCTGACCATAGGCTTGCGGATTTTGCTGGGATTTATCGGCGCGCTCACGCTCGGCATTGGTGGAGTGGGGTTGATGAATATCATGCTGGTTTCGGTGACGCATCGCACGCGCGAAATAGGCACGCTGATGGCACTCGGCGCAAAACGCGGACACGTCTTCTTTGAATTCCTGGCAGAAGCGCTAGCTATCAGTTTTATCGGCGGCATCCTTGGGATGGCGCTGGCGTACACGCTCGCGCTGTGCGCAGGCAGACTTACGTTCTACAGCGCCATGGCGTCGCACGCCGAAGGCGCGGATATCGAACTCGTCATTCGTCCCGCAACGGTGCTGATTGCCGTCGCGGTGCTTACCCTGGTAGGGCTGGTCAGCGGAATGCTGCCCGCCGTCCGTGCTGCGAGCCTGGAGCCCATCGAATCGCTCAGATATGAGTAGGTTCGGGTGGCACCATGTGGATCCCAGACTGCCCAATAGATTAGGGACTGACTCGCAATCCCTGTCTCCTGCCTGCGAAGCCTGCAGGTCTTGTGCTGTGACCTGCAGAAAGCTCTGCGTAAAATCCAAAGTACGCGTGCTTCATTCCTTGGCTTTCAATAAGGCATCTGCCGTAAACGCTGCGAGATCAGCGAACAGGGCCTCGGCCCCAGCCTCTTTCTCGTCGTGAGGTAAAGCCAGGTGCTGATCGATCCTTGCTTTCATATCTTGTGCCGCAGACGCGCCCACATGTGCGGACAAGGATTGCAACAGAAGGTGGTGGGCACGTTTGCGCTCCATGACCTCCAGGCCATCCAAAATCTGGCGATGCGCAGGTCCCTCCCAAATCGCGAGGATCATTGCCTCTCGCAGCCAGCGCTCAGCGCGGTACTCCTGCAATGTGCCCAGCCCGCCGTGCACTTCCATCGCCCATTTGGCGGTTTGCGCCGCGACCTCCGCGGTCCAGTACTTTGCCAAATGAGCAACCAGCCGGAACAGATGGTACCGGTCTGAATACGGAGGCCTTTGCTGCCACACTTCGTTCAGAAGCTCGAGCGCCTTCCATGCCAGCCTTGAGGCAGCTCGGAGTCGCACAAAATGATCCTCAAATTGACGCCGCATTAAGGGTTGTTCTATCAGCGGCTTGCCAAACACCACCCTGCTTTGGGCAAAGGACAGAGCATCGGCCATGGCACGCTGCGCAAGTGCAATGCTTCCCATACTGTTCGCCACTCGCGACACGTTGAGAACTTCAAGGATGAGGTAGATCCCGTGTTCCGCCTTGCCCAGCAGCCAAGCCTGGCTCTCACGTAATTCAATCTCGCCCGTTGGCACCGAGCGCGTAGCGATCTTGTCTTTAATACGACGGATGAAGTAGTTGAGCTGCCCATCGCCACGATAGCGAGGAACGAGGTACAGAGCCAATCCGCGGACGCTTCGGGGAGCGCCATCAGGACGTGCCGCCACTACCGCTAGTTCGGCTCCTGCGTTGCTGGCAAAATATTTGTCACCGGTTAAGAACCATTGGCTCCCGGCCGGCCGAGCAACCGTCTCGACCCCCGCTCCAAGGTCGGAGCCGCCCTTGATCTCGGTCATCCACGTTGCCCCTTGCCATACCGATTCGTCCTTCTGCAGCAGCCTCGGCAGAAAGCGTTCCTTAAGTTCGGCATCGCCGTACTTCAAGAGTGGAACGAGGGTGCTCAGCGAAACGGTGTAGGGACACGCGAGCCCAGGGTCATAAAACGAGGTGACATAGATCCCCAGACCGGCTGGAAAGACTGCGTTTTCCTCCGACACGCGCCAGAGCAAGCCAGCCTGATAACCGTGTTTCAGCATCCGCCAATACTCGGGCGGGTACAAAATTTCATCCATTCGCATTCCGGAGAGAGCGAACATTCGCAGCCACGGCGTACCGAGACGATCGATGCCGTCGGAAATATCCTGGCCCTCGTTCTCCCACCAACACTGGTATTGTTGCAACCAGTCCGGCAAGCAAGTACCACTCAGAGTGGATTGCAGAAATCGAAGCGGTGACTGCAGGGTTTCGAAAGTCACGCAAAAATTATGAGCCCGCTCCAGGTTGCACACAAGGTGGCGACAGCTTTTTCTGAGACACATGGTATGAAGCCGGCTGGCCAGATCGGAAGAGCATTTAGAACATAGTTTTTTGCAAACTTTCACTCACTTTCAGCCAAGCGTTGTAAGGGCAGTCACAGTGCTGAGAGTCCTACAGCGGAACAATGCGAGGATGAGGTAGGGCAGATATGGACTCTGTCCAATACCGCTGTCACCGGAAAGTCGGCAGAGAATGTCTGGCCGGTCTGCCGGGACTGATCATGTGATGACAACGGGACGGCGAGCGCCGTCCCGCTTCATTTCTCATCGAACAATTATTCCAGCACGAAAATGTTCTTCTTCGCGCACATCTCCTTCAGCACCTTCGGCCACACCGTCACGCTGACTTCGCCGAGATGCGCCTTGCGCAGCAGCAGCATCAGAGTGCGCGATTGCCCAATGCCGCCGCCGATCGAGAGCGGAATCTCGTTGTTGATAATGGCCTGGTGGTAAGGGAAGCGGAGATTGTCGAGCAGGTTTGACATCTCGAGTTGCCGGCGCAGCGTTTCTGCGTTGACGCGAATGCCCATGGAACTCAGTTCGTGGCGGCGTTCGGTCACGGGATTCCAGACCAGGATGTCGCCGTTCAATCCGTGCGTGTCGCGGCGGGTTTCGGTGCTCGTGTCGGTGATCCAATCATCGTAGTCGGCGGCGCGCATTTCGTGCGGATAGCCGTCTTTGAGCGGCCAGCCGATGCCGATAATAAAGACGGCAGGATGCTTCTGCAGAATGATCGTCTCACGCCGCTTGCGCGGCAGATCAGGATACATCGCGAGCAGTTCTTCCGCGTGGATGAATGTGAGTTCGTCGGGAAGGCCCGGATAGCGCGGATTGCGCAGCTCGGGGAACATTTCCTGCGCGAACTTCTCTGCGCCGACCAGGACTTTCCAGATCTTGCCTACGATCGACTTCAGGAATTCCAGGTTGCGTTGTTCCGGCGTGATGACCCGCTCCCAATCCCATTGGTCCACATAGGCGGAGTGGTCGTGGTCGAGGAAATAGTCCTTGCGCACGGCGCGCATATCGGTGCAAATGCCTTCTCCGGTGCGGCATTCGAACTGCTTGAGGGCCACGCGTTTCCATTTCGTGGCGGCCTGCACGACCTGCGCGTCGATGGGATGCTGGTTGCGGTCATTGGAAATGTGGAACTGGATCGGCGTGCGGGAGCCGTCGCGGTCGAGCATGTCGTTGACGCCGCTTTCCGCGTCCACAATCAGCGGCACCTCAACCATCATGAGGCCGAGTTCCTTGCATAGATTGTCTTCGATGTAGCGCTTGACGTGAAAAATTGCCTTCTGTGTTTCTTTGGGAGTCAGAAGGGGGTGGTAGTCGCGAGGGAGAATCTTTTCGATCTCTTCATAATTGCCAATGCCGGGGCCGGCCAGGTCGGCTTGCTTTGCCTTATTGTCTGGGGGACCACTTGCTACTTCTGCGTCAGATTCAACTGAGAGGCTGCTAGTAGTTGCATCCTCAAAGAAAAGGCTCATAGTACGGGACTCCTTGGGAAGGGGCATTTAACGTCGTGTGGAACGCAAGCCCATCCATCCATATTGAATGGCGGGAGTGGGTCTGAAACTGTGATTGGGATCACGAATAGGTGTGCCGTGAGTAACAGCTCCGGAGCGGTGCCACGCCAGCCGGGGCCTCGGAGGCGCTTATGTTAGATTGGAAATTCCTGCGATGAAACATGTTGCCCGGTGGGCTTTGGACGTGGCGGCCATGCGCGGCGCCGAGTACGCCGATGTCCGAGTCCTGGCCCAGCGCAGCTGCGCGCTCACCACCAAGAACGGTAAGGTCGGCAGCGCCTCCGACTCGGAATCGGTCGGCATGAACGTGCGCGTTCTCGCCGATGGAGCCTGGGGCTTCGCTGCCTCGGCTGAGTTGGGACGTGGCGCGGTCGAGGCCACTGCCGCCCGAGCGCTGGAAATTGCACGCGCCTCGGCGCGAGTCAAGCGTGAGAACGTGCGCCTGGCGCCGGAAAAGCCGGTCGTGGCCGAATGGACCACGCCTTACAAAATCGATCCTTTCTCGGTTTCGGTCGAACAGAACATCGATTTGCTTCTGAAGATTGACCAAGAGTTGCGAGCCATCCACGGCATCACGCTGGCCGAGGCCAATCTGAATTTCAATCGCGATGAGCAATGGTTCCTGTCGTCGGAGGGCGCCGACATTCATCAGACGAAGCTCTCGACCGGCGCCGGATATGCGGCCTACTCCTTTGCCGGGAGTGAAATTCAAAAGCGGTCGTATCCAAACTCCTACGGCGGGCAATGGCAAAACAAAGGTTACGAACTGATCGAAGAGTTGAAACTGGTGGAGAACGCGCGCCGGATTGCCGAAGAAGCCGTGGCGCTCCACAAGGCCGATCAGTGTCCCGAGGGGACATTCGACGTCATCCTCGACAGTTCGCAACTGGGATTGCAGATTCACGAGTCGGTCGGGCATCCCATCGAACTCGATCGTGTGCTGGGCATGGAGGCGAATTTCGCGGGCACGTCATTTCTGACCTTGGACAAATTGCGAACGCTGCGTTACGGCAGCGACCTGGTGAATGTAGTCGCTGACGCCCGCCAGGAGCACGGTCCGGGCCTGGGGACGTTTGGCTTCGACGACGAGGGAGTGCCGGCGCAATGCACACCGATCATCACGAACGGCTTGTTTACGGGCTATCTCAGCTCTCGGGAGACCGCGCACGCCATCGGCGAAAACCGCTCCGCCGGCACGTTACGCGCGGAGGCATGGAACCGCCTGCCCATGATCCGCATGACCAACATCAGCCTGCTGCCGGGAGAAAATCCTCTCTCGCTCGAGCAACTAATTGCCGCGACCGATCGCGGAATTCTGATGGAGACCAATCGTTCGTGGTCCATTGACGACAAGCGGTACAACTTCCAGTTCGGCTGCGAAATCGGCTGGGAAATTAAAAGCGGCAAGCGCGCCCGCATGCTGAAAAATCCGTCGTATTCCGGAATCACAACGGAATTCTGGAATGCTTTGGACGCGATCTGCTCGCACGAGGAATGGACCTTGTGGGGCACGCCGAATTGCGGCAAGGGCCAGCCGCAGCAGGTGATCGGCACGGGCCATGGCGCGAGCCCGGCGCGGTTTCGTGGCATTAAGGTGGGCAGCGCGTTCAGTTCGTAGCTTAACACGGAGCCACTGAGGCATGGAGGGCAGTTCAAGCGATCAATTCCGATGGTAACGAAGGAACAAGCCGGCGACATTTTTGATCGCATTGAGAAACTCTCTTCCGCCGATGAGGTCGAAGTGCATTTCACAGGCGGCCGATTCGCCCTGACCCGCTTCGCTAACAACACCATCCATCAGAATGTTGCCGAGGAAAATTCTACGGTCTCTGTGCGCACCGTATTCGGAGGCCGCACAGCGCGAGCCTCCACCAACAAGTTTGACGATGAAAGCCTGCGCCAGGTCGTGCGAGCCTCGGAGAGCCTGGCGAAGGTGCAGCATCCCGATCCGGATCTCTTCCCCATGCCCGATGCGTGTGAAGCGGAAGGCAGCGCGGGCGAGAGCGCCCGCACCACGCAACCTCCGTCCCGCTATTTCGAGAACACTGCCGGCATCACGCCGGAACAGCGCGCCGAAGGCGTGGAAAAAATTGTTGCCGTGGCAGACCAGCATAAGCTCGTGACCGCGGGAGTCTTCTCCAGTGCCGATTCGTTCGAGGGCATTTTCAACTCGCGCGGGCTGAGCACCTGGCACACCCAGACGCTGGCGGAAGTTTCCATCACCATGCTTGCGGCAGACTCTTCCGGCTGGCAAAAGGCAAATTCGCCGGACGTGTCCAATCTCGACCCGCTTGCGCTCGCCGAAACAGCGGCGAAGAAGGCGCTCGAATCGGCCCATCCGCGCGAAATTTCGGCGGGGAAGTACACGGTGATTCTCGAGCCGGCGGCGGTGCTCGACATCGTCGGATTCATGTTCTGGGATTACTCCGGCATGGCGCTGATTGACCAGCGCTCGTTTCTGACCGGGCGGATCGGCACGAAGCTGTTCGGCGACAACATCACGATCTGGGACGACGTCTATCATCCACTGCAGACCGGTTGCCCATTCGATGGCGAAGGCATGCGGCGGCAGCGTGTGGCGCTGGTGGAACATGGAATCGTGAAACGCGTGGTGTTTGCCCGCGCGACCGCCGAAAGAATGAAGCGCTCGGATTTGCGCGGCAAGGTCGGACCGATCGCGGCCACGGGCCACAGCTTTGCCCTGCCCAACGAGATGGGCGAGATGCCCCTGAATATCGTGTTCGGCGCGCCGAATCCAGCGCAAACGCAGACGGTCGAAAAACCGACTGTCGAACAAATGATCGCTTCGACCGAGCGCGGCGTTCTAGTGACTCGCCTGTGGTACATTCGCGAAGTCGAACCCTTCGAAAAAATGCTGACCGGCATGACGCGCGACGGGACATTCTTGGTGGAGAACGGCCGCGTCGTTGGCGGCGTGCGCAATTTCCGGTTCAACGAAAGTCTGATTCACATGCTG
This sequence comes from uncultured Acidobacteriaceae bacterium, assembly GCA_964407245.1. Lineage (GTDB taxonomy): Bacteria > Acidobacteriota > Terriglobia > Terriglobales > Acidobacteriaceae > Sulfotelmatobacter. The sequence goes on along the minus strand of CAYOUY010000244.1, from coordinate 13,890 downwards.
TCGAACGTCGAAGCCATGAGCGCGCCGGTGCGCTCGAGCGGAGAAGAATCGTTTGACATGGTGGTTCCTGCGATGAAGGTAAAGGATTTCAACTTTACCGAAGTGACGAAGTTCTAGAGCATTCAGCGCTTCTCAACCAGCATTCAGCCGGTCTGGGTTGCCCAAAACCTCGCGCAGCAAGTTCCGAAAATCGTCCAAAGCAACTGCCGAAATTGACCCGATTTTGCCTGAAAATGGCCGCTGATCGGGGGCAAATTCAGGCCTGATCCTGCTTTAGCAAATCCTTTCTAATCTATTCAAATAAAAGCAGTTAACCACCATCGTTCCATGACTTCGGTAACTTTGCGGCGCCTATTTGGCGGGTGTACGCTGCCCTTGAGTTCCGAGAGCGCCGAAACAGCGAAGAGGCGATCCGGAAAGGAAGGTTGCCGCACCCGTGGCACCAGACACAGGCAGAAAGCAGATAGCGGAGGAAGCGGTGATCGCGAGGCACTACGAAGATTTGCAGAGCGCGCCGCGATTCCCCCTGCACCTCTCGGCATCGGTCAAATCGATGGGCAGCGCGTATGCGGCGGAGACGGAAAACATCTCGGCCAACGGCGTGCTTCTTGCGATGGACAACGATGTGCCCGTGGGTTCGATGGTGGACTTCACGATTCTGCTGCCGGCCGAAGTTGTCGGCGCCCGGCGCAACGTACAGCTGGATTGCCGGGGCCGCGTGGTGCGCAGCTTCGAAGATCGAGGCCGCCGCGGCGTGGGTGTGGTGATCGACGAATACCATTTCGAGCGAGCGTAGGCGCAAAGGATTGAATGGCGAGCACTCCGGTCAGCATGGAAGAAAATCTCGGAGCCGGCCAGGACGCGGGTAAAGGCCCGATCGTCCGCGTCATCGTGGCCGACACGCAGGCAATTTTCCGCGCCGGTCTGCGCAAGGTGTTTGCCCTCGAAGATGACATTCGAGTAGTAGGCCAGGCAGAGACGCTTCCGCAGGCGCAATCCGCGGTGAAGAAATTCGCCTGCGATGTGGTGATTTTCGAAGCAGCGCTCGCGCCCAATCCGGTGGAAGTGGTGGCCGAACTGATCCGACAGAATCCGCAGCCGCGCTTCGTCGTCGTGACTCCCGGCGCGGATGAAGAACTCACACTTGAATTGTTCCGCCGCGGTGCCCACGGAATTGTTTCGCGCGAAGTAGAACCCGAAGTTCTGGTGGATTGCCTGCGCAAGGTTGCGGCCGGTGAAACCTGGCTCGACACGCAGGGCGTGCACTGGGTCATGGCCGCCTACCGCAATTCGAATGGCCGGCCGTCGGGCGCGCGTCCGAAAGTGCAGCTGACGCCCAAGGAGATGCTGATCGTTTCCTGCGTCACGCAGGGAATGAAAAACAAGGAAATTGCCCTGCGCGTCGGCACGACCGAGCAGGTGGTGAAGAATTATCTGCGTAAAGTCTACGACAAACTCGGTGTCGCCGATCGCCTCGAACTGGCGCTGTATTGCCTGAATCACCACGTCGTCGACAATACGAAAGTGCCGCCCCTGCCGGCGTCAGCGGAGAAGAACCAAGCCGCCAGCGCGGCGGCGGCCGGCGCTTCTGCCTCGACGGGTGCATCAGACGCCGGATTGGCTCCCGACTCTCTGCAAAAGTCCTCGTAGTTTTCCTACGCAATCGTTTCAACTTGCGAATTTCCTGTTTCGATTAAGAAAGCCATGGTGCCTTAGTTTGCAGATGGTTGAGTCGCGCAGTCTGTCAACCGGCATCGTTCGATGGGCGTGTCTGAAATCTCCGGGCAGATTTCAGAGTCTACTTCAATACCGCGAAGTTGCGGTTCGAGGGGATCACCCATAGAATTGAAACGAACCAGCCGCAGAATCCTGGGATTTCGTGCGCGCGGGCAAGTTGAACGGGCAGTTCCTTCCTGAGTTTTGCGCCGGAGAGATGGCCGAGTGGCTGAAGGCGCACGCTTGGAAAGCGTGTTTACTCGAAAGGGTAACGTGGGTTCGAATCCCACTCTCTCCGCCAGTACTTTTGTTATCTAGTGCTTGCCTGTCGGTGATACCTACACTGATACCAGAATCAGCGAGGATCACCAATGGCCAACCGTCAAGTCAATCTAACCAAACGAGTCCAAACCCCGCACGGGACGCGGTATTGTCGCGTTGTCCTCTCGGCCAATGGCCGTGTCAAGCCCGATTATGTCTACCTCAATGGGCACCAAGAACGGCATCCCGAAGGCGCATACTACCTGGAATGGCGCGAAGCAGCAAAGCGCGTGCGTCTTTCCGTGGGCAAAGACGCGCAAGACGCGGCTGCGCGGCGTCTTAAGAAAGAAGCCGAGCTAAACGCCATCAACAACGGCGTCTCAGTGCTGCCCGAAAACGGCAACGGGCAGCGTTCACTTGCCGCAACTGTTGCCGACTACTTGGATGAAGTCAAGTTAACCAAGAAACCCAAGACCTTGGCCGCTTACAGCACGGCTCTTGGCTACTTCACCGAATCTTGCCACAAGATGAACTTGCAAGAGATTGAACGCGGGGACTTGCTCAAGTTCTCTGCCTTCTTGCGGAATGAGAAGAAGCAATCGCCTCGTAGTTGTTGGAACAAATTTTCAAATGTTATGTCTTTTCTGAAAATCAATGGGATTCGTGGTCTTGTTGACAAGAACGATTGGCCAAGATTCGTAGAAGAAGAGCCAGAAGTGTATGAACGGGAAGAATTAGACAAGTTCTTCAAGTCATGCAACTCGGAAGAGCGGCTATGGTATGAGTTCTTCTTGATGACCGGAATGCGAGAACAGGAAGTGATGCACTGTGAATGGGCGGATGTAAACCTGACGCGCAGCACGGTCACCGTCCGTTACAAGCCGGAATACGGCTTCAGCCCCAAGAACTACCGGGAGCGGGAAATTCCCATTCCGGCCAAGCTGGTTAAGCGCCTCAAGGCATGCAAAGCGAATTCTGACAAGACATGCGGGCTTGTGTTTCCCACCGCCGGATGCAAGCCCAAGCTGGATTTCCTGGACTGCCTGAAAGCATGCGCAACGCGGGCAGAGCTAGACAAGGACAATTTCTGGCTGCATAAATTCCGGGCTACATTCGCCACGTGGTCGCTGTGGGCTGGTGTCGATCTGCGAACGGTCCAACAATGGCTTGGACACTCCGACATGGAAAGCACCATGCGCTATTTGAAACCAAGCCGGAGTCAGCAAGTACGCGATAAGGTCAACAAAATCTTTTCCTGATGAGGGGATTCACTGCGAGCGTAGCCAGTTGGCAACAGCTTTCGGGTCAAATCGAACACAAGTGCCAACGCGGAACGAAGGAATGCGCCCGGCGGCAGCTTGCTTGAAGATCGTCACCTTGGAGACAGAGAGCAACTTCGATAGCTCTTCAGCGGTCAAGGCCCGACCGATCTTCTCGATTTGATCCGCGAGGGACATCATTTACCAGTGCTTTCTCCAATCGGCACCATGCCTTTGCAATTCTTTTCAGGACAGCAGTAGCCCGACACGTTGCCAGTAAGCAGATTCCTTTCTTGCAAGGCAGGATTGGCCCAAAACTCCTTGCCGCAATCGGGGCATTTCAATTTGTAGCGCTGCTCTAATTGCCCGATCCGGGTCAGCACGTCAGTTTTCAAACCTTGCTCGACTAAGTTCTTAAACGCCTCGATACCGGCTCGTTCGCGGACAAACATCTGCACACCGCAAGGCGAACAAATGACGTAGGGCTTCTTTCGTATGCTCTGGCGAACATCAAGCGGTTTGAGGCAAATCGGACACGGGAACCACTGTTCATCCCTATTAGACATCGTATTTCTCCTACTAATGTGATACGCTAGGGAAATGCTGCTAGGCAATAGAAAACTGCGTTATGATGCGTTGTACAATATAGTTATACGTAGTCTGTGCGGTTCTTGTCCCGATGGAAGGTGACAAGTGCAGTATATTATCCGTATAATTATGGGGAACTTGAGAATACCTCCCCAGAATGCAAAATCTACACTGCCGGAGAAGTGATTGAAAAAGGCTGAGGGAAGACGAGTCAAAGGAAGGCCCGCTCGGATTGACCCGAACATAGTGGTCGGCTCAGCCGATGCCTTCCGCGCCTGGTTCCATCAGTTCTGGGCGAAGCTCGGGCCACGCTTCCTGCGGGCAAAGTCCTGCGAAGACATAGAAAAGGCCATCAAGGAAGATGCACCCACGATCGGCGGGAGCCTAATGCACCACTCCGCGTTGATCCTAGCTGTCGTGCACGACCGGAGATTTCCTCGTGCCCGGACAGAATCGCAGATTCACTTCTTGGCCGATTCTCTCGGGGGTCAGGGCTTCGTGACGCCCCGCCGCTCCCGCGAGATATGCGCGAAAGAAAGAGCCAAAGTAAGAAACGTCATCGTGCGGCGGGAGTATTACATCGAATGCTCTTGCGGCTACAAAGGGCCAGCCCTCGACGGTGCCTGCCGCGAATGCGGCACAGGGGAATTGTCGTGGGAACTGAAGGTGAACGACATCGAAAACGGATGATCCGACGCCATTATGCGATCTTCAACAATCGCTGAAAATCGTGGGAAGCAAATCTCGCTCGCAGTACGCAAGGTAGGGCAACCCGTAATCGGCGGCGATTGCGGCGTCTAACGTTACGTATGTACGTAACGTTAGAGGCGGCCTGTGAGGCCCTCAGCCGGACGCAGACCGGCTATCGGGGCGCGTTCTTTTTGAAGTATTCCAGCCTTGCCAGTCCTCGGGCGGTCACGATATAGGCCAAGTTGCCCCTACTAGAGATGGCCCGACGAAAAAGCAATCCTTGCCTTTCAAGTCTTGCGAGGTAGCTGTAAAGCGAGCGGCGATCCGGCCTTGGATTGAGCTGGAGAAGGACATCATCCGGCTTAAGAAGCCTTCCGCTCTTTGCAAAGACCATCAAGACTTGTGCTTTCGTCATGGTTAAGAACAACAATGAAAACATTGTGAAAGCGAAGTTCTTGTCGAAAACGGGGCGTTTCAGCGCTTCGCGTACGCTAGTGTATGATAACAATCATGTCTGAATCTTTCAAGTTTGGTTAGTTGCGGATTACAGGGCGCTTCAGAGGACCTATCCGCGAAGGGTGGTATCCGAAGGATTGACAAAAGCGTGACAGGCTCATTTTACGCTGCTTATAGGGATTTCAGGAAGGTTTCGACCTGACGCTTCTCGTCAGCCGTCAAGCGATCGTATTGCTGCCGGACTTTGGTGGCTTCGCCGGCGTGACGGGCGATGGCTGCGGCTGTGCCAGGCGAGTTCCCGTCGTGCATCAGGCCGGAGCGAAAGCGCAGGCCCCACAGAGGCGGAGTACGGAACTTGTTGGCCGTGGACTGGTCGAGGAATCCCGGCTTGGCGGCTTGGGGTATGCCGTCTCCGGTTCCGACATCGTGAAGCAGGAAATCGCTATAGGGATGGATGACTTTGTTGCCGACGAACTTCGGCACCTTGTAGGCTCCTCCGTTTATGCGCGTTCCTGGTGGCAGGGTTTTGTACGTGGCCACGTGACAAACCGCGCATCCGATTTCTGAGAAGAGCTTCTCTCCCGCCAAGCCGTCTGCGCTGGCAGCCAGGTTTGAGTCGCGGGCTGGGGGCTCCGTACGGCGGATTTCTTCTACCAGACGCTGCAGTTCCGTCTTTCCCGTTTTCGGATCTGGTGTGTCGAGGGGCGTTGGGCCGTCGTCTGGCGAGTGCGTCGGATACTCGTCGGGGTAGAGGGCATTGCGGATGCCCAGTTCGTTGCGCAGCGAATCGGCGCAGGAGGATAGCAGGCTGCTGTGCTGGCTCTTCCAGCCAAACTTTCCCACCTGCAAGACGGGTGAATCCGCATGCGCTTCAAGGACGGGAGCTTCGACAATCGCTCCGACGATTCCTAGGTCCAATCGGCGCTGCTGCTCGCGATTCCGCTCGATGTCCTGATGATCAATCGCTTCGATGTAGCCATCCCCGAGCAGGCTCAGAGAGACTCGCTCGCCAGCAATTTCCTTCCCGGTAGTTGAGGTTTGGGCTGATTCGCCGTTGCGGTGGTGAATCCCTCCTTCTGGGGAAGGACTGAACGCTCCCTGGAAGGAAAACCCCTTCCTTACTACCGTCATGGCACTGGCGCCGAATTTTACGGGCTCGGTGTGACAGCGCTCGCAGGCTACAGCGTTGTGCGGATAAGATTGGGCTTGACCGTGAGCCAAAATCGAAGGTCCATACAGGACCGGCAGCCATGCTCCCAATAGCCTTATGCACCACCGCGACACCTGCGACTCCCTTCAATTGTTCAAAATCCTAGCCGGAGCTGTCCGGAAACAGGGGAGCAGGTCAGCTGAATGCGCCAGTGATCGTAACGGTCGCGCCTTGGGTCTGATGTTCTTTTAACCAGTTTGTAAAATCATTCCCCGCTCGGTCGATCTCTTGGCCCGCTGATAGACAGATAAACGATGGCGGCAAGTATCATTAATACGTTTGAAAGCGCAGTCGCCATCTCATTGCGAGTCCAAAAGGCAATTGCGGATCCTGTAGCAAGCACTGAGGTCACGACTCCGAAGAAAACGTTAAGTGAGATTTTATTTCTGAAAAGATAATACGCTGTCGTACCTGCTATGGCCGCAATGACTATGCCGACCGACGCGGCCCCCTCCGCAAGCGCCATTTGCTCCCCGCGCGCCCAACCCCGACCAACTGTTTGACCTTCCAGAAAACCGATTCCTGCACCTACTACAGCGGATGTCGAAACTGCTCGAATGAGCGTCCACACCGAGGCAAAAATCCGGCCGATCCCTTGCGTCATCTCAACACTTCCCCCAGCTGCGCTGCTTCGGTAAAGTAGTCTCTATCCTTGGGAATTCGGGGACAGACGGGAAATTCCCCAATTACCCTAGTCCGAAATTGGGGAATTTCCCGTCTGTCCCCGAATTCCCCGTCCTTATTCTACTGTTACCGTCGGCGACAAGAAGACTCGGTACACACAGTGTGCGCCTACAAGTAAGGGGCCGGCGACGACCCAAAGCGAAAAGCAATTGGACGCTACGGCGCTAAGGCCTTCATGGGCAACGTAGATGCCCTCCGCAAGGATCCCAGCACAGCCGAGAAAAACGGCGGTGCTTTTCAGTTTCCGATTCTGATGCAGGCGCTCCGGACGGAATGCCAGGCCTATTCCAATCAGGCCCAAGAGCCCCCCTATCACCATGCCGCTAACTAATATAAAGCTATGCAGTGCAGCAGAATTTGATGGCCCCGCAAGCAAATTGGGGAAAACTGGGATAAGGAACACATAGGATACCAAGCTCGCGCAGACAAGCGTGAATGCTGGCAGCAGCCCGATGATGAATTCCGCGACCCATAAAACCTTGAGAAGCCGCCGACGGTTCATTACCAATCCCATCCGGTAAATTTGTAAGGCGGTAGCCGGAAACGGCACCGACACACAACTATGGCCCCACTGGACCCGTATAAACTACGCCGCAGGCGGCAAAGCATCCAAGGTGGGAATCTGGGGACAGACGGAATATTCCCCAATTACCCCTGGGCCCGAAATTCGGGAATTTCCCGTCTGTCCCCGTATTTTCCCCCTTTAAGGCGTGACCCGTTGCTCGTTCTCTTGCAGCGGCCATATAGACATGGCGGATGACGTGAGCCCGCTTGCGATGATCAGGGATGAGCACATAAAGTACCATCCGTTCGAGGTAATCAGTTCCGTAAGAACGACCAAGATGGCGGTTATTCCCAAGAAAACGGCAGCACCAGCAAGCACCTCTTTCTGAACAGATTTTATTGCGGACGAGTCGAACGTTAGCCTAGTAGTTATAAGTGTAAAGACGGTTATAATCGCCATACCCACTTTGGCTATTTCCACACTGTCCACGCGGCTTTCGATTGCCTTCAGAAAAAACAAGAGGTACAAGAGTCCTACGAGATAGGCAACAATGAGAAACACCAACTTAGGGGACAAAGCTCTTCTGAAATATCCTTTCATGGAAATGGTACGGCGGCTCTCTACACTAGTTCTAGCCATCAAGACGTACAGAATGGTAACCGAAACAATTGTCACTACGAACGAAAGAATGTTTTCGAAACGAAACGTTGCGCCATGGCAGACAAGTGCCAGCATGCCCAGGATGGCGAACTCGATGGCTAGAGCCTTCACCAGGTACAACTGACCCACCGTCAATCCCCCTTGTGTCCTTGCAGCTGCCTTTACTGGGCTGAATAGGAGCACTCCTAAGAACGCGGCATCACATAGGTATGTGGCACCACCACCGAGCAACCGAAAGTCTCTAGAAATCAGGACTAACGCGAAAATGCCAGCCCCCAGCAACGTGCCGACAGTTCTGCACGACCGACAGGTCATTTTCCTCCTTTAGCTTTCGATACTGCCTCAGCTTACTCGCAATCCGCTGTCATATCCATAATTCCGTTCCAATAGAGAACAACCGGAATTGTCAATGGGATGAGAGCTGGGTAAGCATGGCCTGCTTCAAGAGCACCTTCAATTCCCTGGCTCCAGCCAGTTGTTGCGACATACTCAGTAATTACAGGTACAAGTGCAATTTCTCCAAGTATGAACACCCCACCAGTTACTGTCTCAGTGACCGCCGCACCACAACCGGACCTGTCGGACCTATTTTTTCTTCCAGCAGTGGGCGGCGGAGTGGGCGGAAAAAGAGACACGTGAGCCATGTCAGGCACTGGTGGTGGAGGAGGCGATTTAGGCTCTATCCAGTTCAGGCCGGGACGCCAATTTGTGCAAACAGTATCCACAATGGTGACGACGCAATCCGTAAGACCTAGGGGATCGACCAGATTCATTGGGTTGTCACCGACGTAAGCATATAGATTAATGCCACCTGCGAAGCCTATCGGATCTTCCGACGTAAACCGACCGAATTGCGGGCTGTAGTATCTGGCGCGATAGAAGTATAAGCCGTTGTTGTCGTTCTCGCGTCCGGTATACTGGAACACGTTCGTGCTAGTACTTCCGCTGCTTGTGGTGTTGCCGAATGGATCGTACCCGTACTGCGTTGTGAATGCCCCCGATGAGTTGGTCAGCCCCAAGACGCTCCCCAAAGCGTCAGTAATCGGCGTGTAGCTCCCCGCCGTATCGGTCCGGTTGAAGAACTCGTCAATTCCGCCGAGGACTCGATTCTCCACCGGCGTGCTGCCGGAGAGTTGCTGCGCAGGGTTCCAGCCCTCGTACAGCAAATTGTCCCCTGCGGGGTTGAGAATCCGTCTTCCGAAGGAGTCATATTCAAAGTTGGTGCTTCCCCGCGTGATGAGTTGGTTGCGGGCATTCCAGGTATAGGCCGCGACCCCATCGTTCAGAACATTCCCGTTGGCGTCAGGGGTGATGGTCGTACCATTCCAATTCGTCAGCTCATTCGCAACGTCGTAGGTTGCCGACGTGACAGCCTGCGGGAAGCCGGTCGCCGCCAGACTCCCACTCAGCCCGGTTCGTCGGCTGTCCGCGTCGTACTGATAGCTCAAGCTGCCGATTGCTGTACTTGTGCCCAACTGATAGCTCAGGGTGCTGATTCGAGAGTCGTGGTCGAAGCCGTACGTCAGCACAATGCTGTTGGGCAGAGTCAATGTGTAGCGACGGTTTGCGATGTCATAAGTGATGGCGACGATATTTGTTGAGGTTGGGCAGGTTCCCTGGCCAACACCCGTGAGACGGCTGGCGTTGTCATACGAATAGCAAACACTGGATTGGCCCGATACTGTGGCGCTCGTGAGTCGGCTGTCGTTGTCGTACTGGTAGCTGACGCTGCCCTGGGGCGTTGTCTCGGAGGTCAGACGATCCAGGAGATCGAAACCGGGTGTGATTGTCCCGGAAGTCGAATCGACCACCTGCGTTAGCCTGTTCCCACCGTCGTAGCTGTAGTTAATTGTGCTCTGGTACGTTGGCCCCGGCTGTGTTCCATAGCCAGCAAACTTCCGCCGATTAATTCCGTCGTACTGGAAGGTTGCGACCTGCCCTCGCCGATCTGTGAACTTGGTGAGATTCCCGAGCTGATCGAAAACGTAGCTCTCTTGCCGGTTCAGGGGATCGGTGCGGGTCTGGAGATGATCGAAACTGTCGTAGGTGTAGACAGTCTTGTTGTTTGTCCCTTGTTGGCGGGCGTCCAGAACGGTCTGGAGGTTCCCGTTCGGATCATAGGTCAAGGTAGTGATTCCCTGGAGGGGGTCCGTTACCTGCGTAAGTTGGTTGAGGTTGTTGTATTGATATTTCGTTATGTGGCCGAGAGGATCGGTCACTTGAGCGGGACGGCCAGCCTGATCGTTGAAGATTGCCGTAGTGTTCTGCAGGGGATCGGTAACGCTGACGAGGTTCGCAAGGTCGTATCCGAACTGCGTCGTGTTGGACAGCGCGTCGGATGCGGAAGTTATCAGGCCCATGCCGTTGTAGCCGAATGTGGATTCGTGGCCCAGGGGGTCGGTGACAGAAATGGCGTTGCCATAGTTGTCGTAGCCGATGATCGTCGTATTGCCGAGCGGGTCGGTGATCAACACGGGCTGGCTGAATATGCCGTCGTATTCAACTGATGTTGTGACCGCGTTCGAGGTTCCGCTCAGCTGCGTGCGGGAAGTCACGTTGCCCATCACGTCGTAGTTGTAGCTCGTCACCCTATTGAGCTGATCTGTAGTGGAACTGATCAGATTGTCGGCGTAGTACGAATATTGGGTCGTTTCCTGCTCGGGCTGCCCAAGGGCCCGAGTGTCGCTGGACGTGTAGCCATTTTGGTTGAACGAAACCTGCCGAGTGTATCCTCGCGGATCGATGACCGAAACCTGGCTCACAAGGGGTGCGTAGCCTTCATTGCACGTGCCGCAGGCGCGAAAAGTCAAAACGTCATAAGGCGGAGGGCCACCTGATCCGCTATTCGCGGTAAAAGTGACGTTCTGTGTGTTGGAAGTGGTGGTCCAATTGAACTGGTAGTAGCTCACCTGATCAGCCAGAAGCTGTTGATAGACCATTCCAGCACTCGTGTAGCTGTTCGTCAGGTAGGTGATCAATCGCGGGTCTTCAATCGTTGTCATCCGGTTTAACGTGTCGTAGCCGTACGTCCAGGTTCCATTATTGGCGTCGATGACGGTTTGAAGGCGTCCGCTCGTGTCGTAGTTGTACTGAACCACGCGACCTGTGTTGTCCGTGGCGGTTTTGACGCGGTACGAACTATCGTAAGTGAATTGAATGTACCGTCCGCTTGGGGACGTGATTTGCGAAATCGTACAGTTGGTGTTTGTACTGCGCGTGATCTTGAGCTGGTTGCCGTGCCGGTCGGTGATCGCGAGCAATCCCTGGCAGCCCGGATTGTCCAATCCCGCCGCGTCGGGAAAGCTGTAGATTGTGCCATCTTTCGTTACCAGCTGGATCGCCCCCGGCAAAGTGTAATTGTTGGGATTGCTAGGAGTTGCAGTGACGATTGCTCCGTACCACGGAGTTCCGGCGGAGGAATTCAGATAGGTCCCGTAAGACCCCGAACCGACGCCAGTAAAGTGAATACGCGTGCCGTTCGGAAGGATCAGATCGACGTATGCTGTTTGTCCAAAATCACTCCCGTCGCCTCCGATAAACATTTCGTAAGGATGGGTTGCACCGATGCCAAAGGGTCGTGACCAGCTATCGTTCGGGCGATAGGTGCGCTGTAGAGATATCGGAATGACATCTGGCAGGTAAAGGTCGGTTTTTCGATAAACGAAAAGGCCGCTAGACAGATACACCGGTTCGCCATCAGCAGAATGGTCGCCCGCGGTGTTCTGCGTGAGGGGTCCAGTCCCCGAGCCCACCATAGCGCCGGAAAAGCCATAGATGTAGACACCCGGATCGGGCACAACCGTTGTGCCCGTGCGATTCACATGGCCATTTCCGTAAACAACCCAACCGTTATGGTCGGGATTGTAGTTCCAGAAAGCGTAAGGCACCCCAGGCTTCTTATGCTCGTTGTTTGGATAGAAGAGGCTGGCTCCTCGTGGTCCCCTGCCGTTCACCGAGATGTAGGCACCGCCTGGCTGAATCGTGAAGTAGATCGGGATACTGACGAACGGGAGTGGGAAAGGAGGACGATCAATCGGGATCGGAGTGATCGTAATTTTCGTTACTGGCCTGCCGTTCGAGTCCGTGATAACTGTGCCCGGAGGCAGATGGAGCGAAAGTCCAGGCATCGTCGGTGTGGTGACAGTTGTCTCCTTGACCGTCGGTGACGGAATGGTGACTTCATGCGCCATGTCCAGCAAGGACATCCAGATTTTGAAGTCCAGCTTGTTCGTCACGCCGGATTTGATTTCGTCGCCGAATTCGAAGCGTCCGTATGTCTTGCCGGGGGAATTCGCTGTCGCTCCCTCGATGATGAATACTTGGTGTCCCGACGGGATATCGGTGAGCAGGAATCGGCCGGTGCTGTCAGATTGCGCCCGCTGATTTCCGATTTCAAGGGTCACGTGCTCTAAGGGCTCGCCATTCAATTTGAGCACTTGCCCGGCCAGAGCGGTCGTACCTCGTGGCCCCTGCAAATCTGGAAGAGACTCGTACTTCGATGGCGGGCGGTGGGTCTGCCAATCAGAGGTGGGGGACCATGTTTCGTCCCCGAACTGACTGGGCGTACTGCCGAGCGTAGAGAACTCAAATTCTGCAGAAGCAGTGCTCTGACCTGCGGCGTCGACGACTCCAGACACCTGCACGGTGTAAGTTGTTGACGGAAGGAGCGCAGTGGCAGGCGTGATGAACGCCAGCATCCCGCCTTCCGCGGCGACAATCTTGCCTGCAACAGGACCGTCCGGTTCCTGCAATGTGACTGTTGTGCTGCTGACGCTCGTCATCTGCACTGGTCTGGAAAATCGCACCGAAACCAGAGTGTTCAAAGGCACGTTTTCCGCGCCATCCTGCGGCGAGGAGGCGCGCATTTCAGTGAGCGACCCGGCGGGCTCTTGCAGAGATGCGAGGTCAGCGATGTATGAGACAGTTTGAGTTTGCGGATCGAAAACTTGTGGCTGGGCGGCGGAGTTTCCGTTCGCGTCAACTCCACCGGTAAAGAGTACGCGCCCATCGGACAGAAGTGCCGCAGTGTGGTTCCGGCGGATGAGCGAAGCTGCCTTCGAAGTCAACGTTGTGCTGTTCTGGCCTCTGAAGTCCCACAATTCCACCGGTTGCGCCATCAAGCCGCTATCAAGAATTCCTCCTGCGACCAATACGCGCCCGTCGGTCAGAAGAGTTGCGGTATGGAATGCCCTGGGCGTCGGTGCCGGCTGCGTCAAGAGATGCACGGAAACCGAAATCGGATCGAATATCTCCGCACTCGAAACAACTTTGCCGTCTTGGCCGACACCGCCAAGAATTAGGACGGTCCCATCCGGAAGAACCGTCGCGGTGTGCGCCGCGCGCGCCACGAGCAAGTGGGCACTGATCGGAGTTATTTCACCCGTAGTTGGGTTTCTCGTTTCCAGAGTAGCTTGTGGCACTCCCTGACTGTTCTGTCCGCCTGCAATGAGCACGCTGCCGTCAGGAAGGAGAGTTTCGATGCTGCTGCCGGCTGGCACAGCAGGGACTTCAAACGAATGGGCTCTGAAAAAATGGGGAGGCGTTCCCGCGTGCGCCGATGAGCTGGACCCAACAAGCAGCCACACAGTGACCAAACACAGAGTTTTGAAGTGCGCAGCCATATTCATTCTGTCCCCTCAAGCCTTTAAGGTGTCGTAACGTATATGCTCATCCCGCCTGTGCTCGCATATTGCGGAGCAACCAAAATGTTGTATGTGCCTGGCGATAACGTACCGAGTGCGACACTTCCTGTTGTGGTGTTGCAATTTCCGGAACCAACCTGAGTGGTTGACGGCGCCGGTCCAGTTACTGTCAGGTTGCAACCAGGGCTGCTCGGGTATGTCCCGTTGGTCCAGTGGACG
>CAYOUY010000243.1:0-2846 GCA_964407245.1 uncultured Acidobacteriaceae bacterium | reverse complement strand
GGCCGCGTGCACACTTCGGCCGTCACCGTTGCGGTGCTGCCGGAAGCCGAAGACGTGGACATCAAGATTGAACCCAAAGACCTGCGCATTGATACTTTCTGCTCGTCGGGTCCGGGCGGCCAGTCAGTGAATACGACGTATTCTGCCGTGCGGATCACGCATATTCCCACCAACACGGTCGTCAGTTGCCAGGACGAGAAATCACAGATCAAGAACCGCGAAAAAGGCATGCGCGTGCTGCGCGCACGGCTCTACGAAATCGAGATGGAAAAGCAGCAGGAAGCGCTCGCCAAGGAGCGCAAGGCCATGGTGAAGTCGGGCGACCGCAGCGACAAGATACGCACCTACAACTTTCCGCAGAACCGGCTCACCGACCACCGCATCGGCTTCACCATCCACCAGCTCGACTCGGTGATGGACGGAAAAATCCAGCCGCTGATCGAAGCACTCGTGACTCATTACCAGGCGGAGAAGTTGAAGCAGGAAACGGCGAGCGCGGTTTAGGGGCAAAGGTGCACGCCCTGCCCACGAAGCGGGAGAGCATGACTGAACTCAGCGCCACGCTAGCATCGGACCTGGCAGATTGTTACGCTGCGAATCTCGCACGCATCCGCGAGTTGGCTTCGCGTCTTACCGATGCACAGTTTTGGACCAAGCCATTTCACTTCGGCAACAGCTTTGGCCATCTCGTTCTGCATTTGACAGGGAACCTCAACTATTACGTTGGCGCGCAGATCGCCAGCACTGGATATGTTCGCGATCGTCCGCGCGAATTCACCGAATCGGACCCTCCCTCAAAAAAGGAAACGCTCAAGCGTCTCGGCGATGCCGTTGCAATGGTGATCGAGACGATTCACTCGCAGTCGTCCGATGATTGGGCGAAGTCGTACTCGGGTGTTGGCATAGACTCGAGCAATCGTTTAGACGCGGTCCTGCGATGCGCCGCACACATGCAGCATCACATCGGACAGATAGTCTATCTAGTGAATGAGCTTCGGCGGCAGGCGGCAAGCTAAGGGCGAATTCAAGCCGTTGTTCTACGTGGTGCTGTGGTGAAATAGCTTTGTGCAACTGAAGGCTGCCCTGACTTCGGCGATCGCTCGCCTGACTGCCGAGAACGTCCCATCTCCGCGCATGAATGCCGAGCTTCTGCTGATGTTCACGCTCGGATGCGATCGTGCCTATCTATATGCGCATCCTGAGCGCCAACTGACCCCGGATGAATCAGCCCGATACGACGCTGCGCTCGACGAGCGCTCTCGTGGCGTGCCCGCGCAATACATCACCGGGCACCAGGAATTCTGGGGCATGGATTTGATTGTCAGCCCCGCCGTCCTGATCCCACGGCCGGAAACCGAGCATGTGATCGAATCGGTCTTAGAGCTACAGGCTTCGGGCGTCAGGCGTCAGGCTTCAGGGCAGGTTCGGGCATCAGGCCTCAGACCTCAGACTTCGGATCCAGTTGGTCCGAGGCCTGAGGGCCGAGGGCTGAGGTCCGGCGTGCGCATCGCCGATGTCGGAACCGGCTCGGGATGCATCGCCTTGGCTCTCGCCAAGGAGTTCCCGAACGCAGAAATTCACGCGACCGACAATTCTGCTGTCGCACTCGAAATTGCGCGCGCCAACGCTGCGCGACATCAACTCGGAAAACGCATCCAGTTTCATGAAGCGAATTTGCTCGAGGGCTTGGGCAGAGATTTCGACTTCGTTGTGTCGAACCCTCCTTACGTCGGGGAGTCGGAGGCGGATCAGGTGCAGTTGGAAGTCCGGAAGTTCGAGCCGCGCAACGCGGTGTTTGCCGGGCCAACAGGAACCGAAGTCATCGCAAGGTTGATTCCACAAGCGCGCGCGGCGCTTCGGCCGGGCGGATGGCTCGTCTTTGAAATCAGCGGGACGACCGAAGACTCGGTGCGAAAATTACTCGAAGGCTGGGATGACGTACGCATTACGCCGGACCTGCAGTCGATCCCGCGCGTGGCGCGGGCGCGTAAGCCCGCTTAGACCTGTTAGTGCGGAAGATGCGTTCTCGGAAGCGCGTTTTGGAGAACAAGAGCGCGGACTAGCGCCGCACCGACGCCGGCTGAATTTCCTCGACATCAATAATGTCGGTGGGATAGTTCCCCGTATAGCACGCCGAGCAATACGACATGGCCGGACTCTCGCCGCAAGCCTTTTTCAATCCCTGCAGAGAAAGATAGGCAAGCGAATCGGCGCCGATGTACTCGCGGATTTCTTCGACGGATTTGTTGGCGGCGATGAGCTGCTTCTTCGATGGCGTGTCGACGCCGTAGAAGCACGGCGAAATCGTCGGCGGGCACGAGATGCGCATGTGCACTTCGCGCGCGCCGGCATTGCGGATCATGCGCACAATTTTCTTGCTGGTCGTGCCGCGCACGATGGAGTCGTCAATGAGCACCACGCGCTTGCCTTCGAGCAAGGAGCGCACCGGATTCAGTTTCAGTTTCACGCCGAAGTCACGCACGCTCTGACGTGGCTCAATAAACGTGCGTCCGACATAGTGGTTGCGGATCAGCCCGAAGCGGAACGGAATGCCGCTCTCGGCGGCGTATCCCACGGCGGCGGTTACGCCGGAATCGGGCACGGGCACAACCAGATCGGCTTCCACCGGAGCTTCCTGCGCCAGCTGACGACCGAGATTTTCGCGGCTGGTCTGCACCGCGCGGCCGAACACGATGCTGTCGGGGCGAGAAAAATAAACGTGCTCGAAAATGCAGCTGGACTGCGGCGCGCTGGTGGAATAAAAGCGCGACGTGATTTCGTCGGGCCCCACCACAACGAGTTCGCCGGGCTTGATGTCGCGCTCGTATTCCGCGCCGATCAGGTCG
>CAYOUY010000242.1:0-3373 GCA_964407245.1 uncultured Acidobacteriaceae bacterium | reverse complement strand
CGGCCGTGGGCGTGTGTTCGTGAACAATCAGCCGGCGACGGTCGCAGTGCTGCGGCAACTCGCGCCTCATCTGGCGACTATTCACGCACAGAACGAATCCATTCTTTCCTTCGATGGCCCTGCGCGCCTGGCCCTGCTCGACAGCTTTGCCGGCGGCAATCTGGAGGCGGTCGAAGCCGCATTCACGGCGTGGAAACAGATTCGCACCCGCATCGATGAACTGCAGCAGGGCGAACAGGACCGCTTGCGGCTGGTGGATCTGTGGTCCTTCCAGCAGCGTGAGATTCAAGAGGCGCGTCTACAGGAAGGCGAAGACGAGAAACTGGAAGCGGAGAAGCGCATCCTGGCGAACGCCGAAAAAATCTACAACGCGGCCATGAACGCCTTCGATCTGCTGTACGAAGGCAACGGTTCGACCGCATCCTCTTTGCGCGCAGCGCAAAAGCAGGTGGAAGAACTGGCCCGCTACGAACCGAAATTCCAAGAGGCTCTCGCAGCCCTCGAAACCGCACGCATCAGCGTGGAGGACGTGGGCGCGACCGTTCGTGATTACGCCGGAGGGATTCATGCCTCACCCGAGCACCTAGCGGAAGTCGAAGACCGGCTGGCTTTGCTCGACCGCCTGAAGCGCAAGTATGGGCCAACCCTTGCCGACGTCATTCAGTTTGGCGCGGGAGTCTCAAGAAAGCTTTCGGAAGTCGAGAACAAAGACGAAATTCTGCGCCAGCTGCACGCCGAACTCGCAAAAGCCGCCACTGAATATTTGCAAGCCGCCCGCTCGCTCTCGAAAAGGCGCGCTTCTGCAGCGCGCCGGCTGGAGAAACTGGTCGAGGCCGAGATCAACGACCTCGCCATGAAGTCCACCTTCCGCATCGAGATCACGACGTCAGAGGAAGAAGGGAACTGGAACGGCACCGGAATCGATGAAGTCGTCTACATGATTTCCACGAACCCCGGCGAGCCGCTGCGGCAGCTGGAACATATCGCCTCCGGCGGCGAGCTCTCGCGAGTCATGCTGGCTCTCAAGGCGAGCGTGGAAGCGGGCAAAGACCCCACTTATGGCAAAACCGGCCAGAAGTGGGGCACCCAAAGAACGCTTGTCTTCGATGAAATCGACGCCGGCATCGGAGGCCGGGCCGCGGAGGCGGTTGGCAAGAAACTGAAGTCGCTGGCGCGCTCGAATCAGGTGTTGTGCGTCACGCACCTGCCGCAGATTGCCACTTTCGGCGATCGCCATTACGTCATCGAGAAAAAGGAATCGGGCGGGCGCACCCGCACCACCATTCGCTTCGTGACGGGCGAAGAACGTACGCAAGAAGTCGCCCGCATGCTGAGCGGGGCGAAACTCACCGAAGCTTCGCGCAAGCACGCCGAGCAGATGATCAAAGCGAATACGTGATTTCGCATATATCATGCTGCACGAGGATCGAGCGTCGCGACAGCGAGGCTCGATCGCAGCCGAAGCATCCCCGCCGCTGCGATGACTTTAATGGAAACTTGCGAGGAGGAAAGCCAGCCTAGCTAGCCTTGACGGCGGTATTGTCGCCGACCTTGATGGTGAAGTTCACCGTTATGGTCGCCTTGGTCTCGACCGGCGTGCCATTCTGCAGGTAGGGTTTGAACTTCCACTCGCGTACCGCTTGCTGTGCGGCCGAGGCCAGGATCGCAGGGCCGCTGACCACCTTCAGATTCTCGATAACGCCGTCGGCTCCGATGAACGCCTGCAGCACTACCGAGCCTTGAACTTTCATCTGCTGCGCCAGCAGTGGGTACGAACCATCACCCGATCCCAGAGCCGGCTGCAGGCTGTTCACGCGCTCCAGTTCAGCCGCGTTCGTGGGAGCGGCCAGTTGGGCGGTGTAGTTCGGCGTCTTCGAACCGGGATTGGTCAGCTGCACCTTCGTAGCTACGCTGCCGGGATGAACCGTGCGGTGTGAGTCGCCAGCGACCACTTCCACATCCAGAGGAGCCACGGAAGTGCGATTCGTAGCGATAACCGGCGGCTCCGAAGGCTTCGGCTGGGCAGTTTCGGCTGAGTTCTTGGCGGCCGAACTGGCCTTCTTTGCCGTAGTCGTCGGCATGGTCCGCGCTTCGATCGCGGGAGCGGGCGCAGGCTGCACTGCAACCTGCCGCGGAGCAGGCCGGGTGAATTCTGCTTCTTGCGATTCGTTGCTGCCGAACCAGAAATTGTGATCCTTGGCGATGATCCCGCCGAACGCCACCAGCAGCAGCACGAGAGCTAGCACCAGCCGCGCCGGCTGTCTGCTTTCGGCAATGAGTTGGGCCTGCGAGGGCGGAACCTGCGAGGGATGAACCACCAGGCGCTGCGGGACCCGGGCCTGCGGCCTGGCTTGCGGCTGCGTCCTCAATCTCTGCGTGGGTCTCGGTCTGGAGTTCGGCTGGGTCATTGTGTCGCTCAACCTGGGACTTCTCGCGACCAACGCCCATAGCTTGCGTTACTTCCGGTTACTTCGCAATGGCACAAGGTGGGGTAGGAGTGGCACGAGCGGGCCATATAACCATTTTGGTTAGTCCAACCGGGTGGAGAAGCAGGAACACACATGGGCTGGGTGGCCTCCTTTGCGGCTGGCGTGGGATTTTGACCTTCGACTCGTCATCCGACCGATGTGATCCGGAGCGAAGCATCGTCCACGAAGCCTCGGAGAGACTTTGTGCCAAGTGCCAATGACGCCGCGCCTCAGCACAAAGAGCATAGACTCCGCTGCTTGTGTGAAGGTCGCCGCCTTTACGCCTAATCCCAGCCCCTTCATCATCTTACGTTGACCATCCCGGTACTTTCCGGTAGCTTAGTAGTATCGCTACCTTGGGGAATGTGTAAGCTAAGTGCACCGGTTTTGTAGCGCATTGGCATCGAAAGAAGCAGATTCCTCGCTCCGCTCGGAATGACAACTAGATCGGGCCTGGAGAATGGACTGACATCGTGGGTGGAATGACCAATTCTGACGGCAAGACCTTACTTTTGCTCAAACCGCGGGGCTTTTGCGCCGGGGTGGTGCGGGCCATTGACGTCGTCCGCATCGCGCTCGAGGCCTTTGGCCCGCCGATCTACGTCCGCAAGGAGATCGTCCACAATAGCTTCGTAGTTGAGGAACTCCGCGGCAAGGGCGCCATCTTCGTCGACAGCGAAGACGAAGTGCCCAACGGCGAGCGCATCATTTACAGTGCGCACGGCGTGTCTCCGGAAGTGCGCGAACACAGCGCCCGGCGCGGCTTGCGCGTGATTGACGCGACTTGCCCCCTGGTCACCAAGGTTCACGTAGAGGCGGTGAAGTTCGCCAAGGAAGGCTATTCGCTCATCCTGATCGGACACAAGGATCACGATGAAGTCATCGGGACTCTCGGTGAGGCCCCT
>CAYOUY010000241.1:0-6541 GCA_964407245.1 uncultured Acidobacteriaceae bacterium | reverse complement strand
CCGACCAGGGGGTCGGCCGCAGACCTGGGGGTCGGCCCCACAATTTACGCATATGCCCGACCGTAAGAAAAGTAAGGGGCATGGACGTGTCACCCCGCGTAGACCGCGTCCAGAATGCGCCGCGCGCCGCGTGCGAGCAGTTCATTCCCCAGCGCCCGCCCGAGCGTCGCCGCCTCGCTCGCCGCGCCCGAAGCTTCCCCGCGGATCACCTCATCGCCCTCGGGCGACGCCACGAGGCCTAGCAGCCGCAGCTTTCCAGCCTCCACCGTGGCGTGAGCGCCGATCGGCACCTGGCAGCCGCCGCCAAGAGAGTTCAGCAGCGCTCGCTCGCAGGTCGTGGCCGCACGGGCGGCCGGATCGTTCAGGAACGCCAGCCGTTCCCTCGTTTTCGCATCGCCTTCGCGGATTTCGATTCCCAACGCTCCCTGCCCTGCCGCCGGACACATGATTTCCGCAGGAATGATCTGTTTGATCAGTTCAGTCTTGCCCAAGCGCTTCAATCCCGCGGAAGCAAGAATGATTGCGTCGTATTCGCCTTGCTCCAGCTTGCGCAACCGCGTGTCGACGTTGCCGCGCAGCGGATGAATCTCGAGATCAGGTCGGAGCGCCTTCAACTGCGCCTGGCGCCGCAGGCTGGAAGTTCCGATGCGCGCGCGTTTTGGCAAATCGTCGATCCTGGCATATTTCCGCGAGCAGAAGGCGTCGCGCGGGTCTTGTCTTTCGGTGATCGCGGCAATTTCGAACCCAGCGGGAAGTTCAGTCGGCAGGTCCTTCAGCGAATGCACAGCTAGATCGACGCGCCCGGCCACAAGGGCTTCTTCAATCTCTTTGGTGAACATTCCTCTGGTACCGACTTTGGCAAGAGCGACGTCGGTAATTTTGTCGCCTGTGGTATGAATGATTTCGATTTCGACTTCATGTCCGCGCACGCGCAGCAGCGCCGAGATGTGGTTGGCCTGCCAGAGGGCAAGCTGGGAGCCCCGCGAGCCGATGCGAAGATGGGCCATCAGTGCCGCGTCCCCACTTCGTCTTTCTTTTCCGCGCCCGCCGACGAGACGTCCTTCGCCTTCACTTGCAGGTTAAACAATCGCCGCACCACATCCACAACGGTGGTCGCCTCCGACTCTCTCGCCGCCGTCTTCAGCGTGGTAATCGGCGTGTGCATCACTTTGTTGATGATGCCGCGCGTCAGCGCCTCCACCGCTATTTCCTGCTCTGGCGTCAACTGGCCCATGCGCCCGCGCACGCGATCGATTTCCGCCTGGCGGATGGTCTCCAGATGATCCTGCAGCGACACGATCGTCGGTACCACATCGAGCGTGTGCTGCCGCGCCTCGAAGCGCTCCACTTCGCCGGCCACGATCGCTTCCGCGCGCTCGGCCTCCTTGCGCCGGTCTGCGACGTGGCTCGTCACCGCCTGCTGCAGGTCGTCGATGTCATACGCAAAAATGCCGTCCAGCTTCGCCATCTCTGGCGAAACGTCGCGTGGCACCGCGATATCGATGAAAAACATTGGCCGGTTCTTGCGCCGGGAAAGGAACTGCTCGCCGTGCTCGCGCCGGAAGATGGCATGTGGAGCGCCGGTTGACGTGATCACGATGTCGGCGCGGTCGCAGGTCGCGTACAGATCTTCAAACTTGATCGCCTGACCGTTGAATTTCTGCGCCAGGCCGATGGCGCGATCGTAGGTGCGATTGGCCACGAAGATCGAGGCGCAGCCATGCGCCATCAGGTGGCGGGCCGCCAGTTCGCTCATCTTGCCGGCGCCCACGATGAAGACGTTCTTGCCCTGCAGAGTGCCGAAAATCTTTTTGGCCAGTTCCACCGCGACCGACGCGATCGACACCGAAGACGATCCCACCGCGGTTTCGGTCCGCACCCGCTTGGCCACGGCAAAGGCCCGGCTGAAGAGTTGATCCAGTTGCCCGCGAACGGCGCCCACAGCCCGTGCCGTCGCGTACGCTTCCTTCACCTGTCCAAGAATCTGCGCCTCGCCGACCACCATCGAATCCAGGCTTGCCGCCACACGAAAGATGTGCCGCACCGCATCCTTTTCGCGGAATTCGTACAAGTGCGCGTCGAGCTCTTCCGGCGTCAGATGAAAATGGTCATGCAGAAATCCCCGCAGATCGGCCGAACCGTTGGTCGTGTGGGTCACCACTTCGACCCGGTTGCAGGTGGAAATCACCATGCCCTCTTCAATTCCCGGATACGCGGTCAGGTCGCGGCAGGTATCGGGCAGGCGCGACTCCGGGATCGCGAGCTTCTCGCGAACCTCCAGCGGCGCGCTCTTATGATTCAGTCCGATGAGCTGGTATCTCATGAAATGAACCTGTGAATCGTCGAGAAATAATTCGCTGCCCACGCGGCCAGCGCAGCCACAAAGGCAAAGCTCGCCAGAATCGCGGCGCGGCGCCCGCGCCATCCCGAATTCCACCGCGTGAAAACCATGATCATGTACACGGCCCACATCAAAACCGAGAGCAGTATCTTCGGATCCAGAAAATCCACCCGCCCGTAGGTCGTGAGCGCCACCACCGAGCCGGTCAGCAGGCCCAGCGTCATGAACGGAAAACCTAAAAGCAGCGAGCGGTAGCCGATCTGATCGATGACTTCAAGCGCGGGTAAGAATGAAATCAGGCTGGTCGGCTGCTTCGACTTCAGGCGGCGCTCCTGCAGCAGATACAACAAGCTTGCCCCGAAGCTGAGCACCAACGCCGCGTAGCCAGTGAAGATCAGGATGATGTGCGCGATCAGCCATCCGCGGCGCTGCACGTACGCGGTCAGCAGCACCGGCTGCTGGTCCACCGCCGCCACAAAAGTCAGGAAAAAGACCACCGGGAAGACCACCACGCCGGGCGACGTCGTCTGGTAGATCGCATAGATGATCATGAAGAAGCACATGGAGATGAACGCCAGGAGCGACTCTCCGTTGTGCACCGAAGCCCAGACGAACTGTCCGGAAACGAAGACTTCCACCAGTGACACGAAGTGAAACACCATGCCCAGGCTGGCCGCATGCAGCGCGATGCGGCTGAACAGGTCACTGGTGCGGCTCAGGGCCACAAAGGCATAAATCAGCCCGATGAAGTAGCAACCCAGTGCGAAGCGCAGCCAGAGCAGTGACATGGATGGCCTTCTCGTCTTATCCGCTTAACCCAACCCGTTTAACCCAATCCGCATAACCCACAACGTCCGGAATCCCTTGAGTTTACCCCAACTCGCGCACCCCGAACCGAACCTTCTAGCACGCCGACATTATTCCTGTCACCCAGGCACAAGGCCAACAAACGGCGTCACTTAGGGGTGTGATTAAAATCACAATTTGGCCATAACGTCTCGCCCGATGCGCACTTACGGCTTGTGGCTCGGCTGCGTTGCGCTACCGGAGGCGTGCGGATTCGCCATCCCCGACATGTCTGCGCTGTGGCCGCTGCCCATTGACCCCATGTCGCCGGGAGCAAAGCAGGTGACGCGTCCGCTGGAAGCCACCCGCAATTGCGCCGGACAATCGCCGCTGGTCACTGTCGGAGCCACGCCTGTCCCTTGCGATTGCACCGTATACAGCTTGCCGTCGGCGCCGCCAGCCACGCCTACGCTCATGCCGGGCATGTCGTAGGCCACATAGAACGGATGCTTGCCCTGACTGCCTTCGAGCGCGCAGTCGCTGGCGGTCTTCAGTTGGGTTTGGGTGGCGCTGATATCGAGCCGTCCACAATCAGTAGCCCCGGGTCCGGAATGTTCCTGTAACTTCTGCGTCACCGCATCGGCGGGCTTAGCCGGCGCGGCGGATGTACTCGGCGAGGTCGCCGGGCCTGGTGGTTTGTTGCACGCCGCTAGAGAGCCCAAGACACTAATCACGACAACGGCAAAATGAATTTTTTTCATGGCTCCGTGATTGTAAATCGAAGGGCGAATTCCTACTCCACTCCCAGATTCGCCAGCGCCTCCTCGAGCAAGTCCGCATCAATAACCAGCCTCCGACCCTCCCGCTTCACGTCCTTCAACTCGTCGAAGGCCCGGAAGAGCCGCATCTTGGCTGCGGCATATTGTTCGGCGTCGTTCAAGGTACGGCCATGCGCCGCTGCCCATGCCGTTATCGCGCCTTGGGGAAGGAACACGCTGACTGCATAGGTCACCTTGCGGTCGGAAGTCACGTCAAAAACGAATTCATCGGCGGGAGCTGCAGGATCGTCAGCCAGCGCCGCACGCTGGCCCACAAAGTAATACTGGTAAACGTATCCTTGCGCGCCGGCATAGGTTTTCAGGCGCCGAACCGTCATGCCGACATTATGGGCGCATTCTCGCCGAATACGCCAGACTGGCAGCTGGGGCGTCGTACCCACTGGCGTCACCCCGGAGCGGGCGCCAACACCAAGGTAATCTCCGGCTAATCCCGCGCCGCCCTTGCGCCGATATTTTCCCCAGAAGAGTTCTGCATGCACCTGCCCTGGCCATCGATCCCGCTTGGCGCACTCGCGATCCTGCTTCTGTCTATTCTGGTCCTCTTCCAGCAGCTGCATATTTTCCGCACAGTCCGTAAAGCGAAGCAGCGCGACGAACTGTTCCAGATCGTCACCGAAAACGCCGCCGACATGATCGCGTTGGTTGACGTTAAAGGACGGCGCCTGTACAACAGCCCGGCCTACAAGAGAATTCTTGGATACTCCGCCGCCGAGTTAGGTGAGACTTCTGCCTTCGAGCAGATCCATCCCGACGACCGTTTCAAAATTCTGGAAGCGGCGCGCGAGGCGCGCGAAACCGGCGTGGGCAAACGCCTCGAATACCGCATCAAACACAAGGACGGCAGCTGGCGCGTGCTCGAGTCTTTGGCCAGTGCGGTGCGTGACTCGAGTGGCAAGGTCGCCAAGCTGGTGATCGTCAACCGCGACATCACCGAACGCAAGCGCGCCGAGCAGCAGCTGGAGCACAACCTCTACCACGATCCGCTCACCGGCTTGCCGAACCGGCGCCTTTTTCTCGACCGCCTGGAGCAGACCTACGTCCGCTCCCGCCGCGATCCCGGGCACCAATATTCCTTGCTGCTGGCGAACGTCGATCACTTCAAGGTATTCAACGAGACGCTGGGCGCAGCCGGCGGCGATCAGGTGCTGCAGGAAATCTCACGGCGTCTCGGAGCAAGCCTTCGGCATGGAGACTCGCTCGCTCGAGCCGATGCCGCTACTCCGACTCCCGGAGCCGTGGTCGCCCGCCTGGGCGGCGACGAATTCACCATCCTTCTCGATACAGTCGGCGACGCCAGCGATGCCATGCGGGTCGCGCACCGAATCCAGGCCGCTGTTGCCGAACCGATCTTCGTTGATGGACGCGAAGTGCGAGTTTCCCTGAGCACTGGCATTGCGCTCGGCACACCCGAGCACGAACGCCCTGAAGACATCCTGAAAGATGCCGCCGTCGCCATGCGGCGCGCCAAGGGCCTGGGCGGATCGCGCTGCGAAGTCTTCGACGAGGCCATGCACACCCGTGCCGAAGGCCGCATGCGCCTCGAATCCGACCTGCGCAAAGCCATCTCTGCCCATCAGTTCCGCGTCTTCTATCAACCCGTGGTCGAACTCGACAC
The DNA here is from genome assembly GCA_964407245.1 of uncultured Acidobacteriaceae bacterium. Taxonomy (GTDB): domain Bacteria; phylum Acidobacteriota; class Terriglobia; order Terriglobales; family Acidobacteriaceae; genus Sulfotelmatobacter. The sequence continues at coordinate 960 of CAYOUY010000241.1, read as the reverse complement.
ACGCCGCATTGTGAGCCTCGAAGCCCTGCTGCGTTGGGACCATCCCCAGCAAGGGCTGATCTCGCCCTATCGCTTCATCGAAGCCGCTGAAGATACCGGCGTCCTGGTCTCCCTCGGCCATTGGCTGATGCTGCAGGCCTGCCGCCAGTTGCGCGAGTGGGACGTCAACAACGCCGCCGGGCAACCAGTCAACGTCACACTCAATGTCTCCGCCCGCCAATTTTCCGACGCACGCCTTGCCAGCGACCTGCAGGACGCGCTGCGCCAGACCGGCGTCGATCCATCCCGCCTCCAACTGGAGATGACCGAATCGGTCGCCGCCGCCGATCCCAAACTCACCGTCACCGTCCTCACTCACCTCAAGCATCTCGGCATCGGGGTCATCATGGACGACTTCGGCATCGGCTCTTCCTCCCTCCGCGGGCTCTGGCAGTTCCCGCTCGATGCGTTGAAGATCGACCGCTCGCTGGTGCGCGAGATGCAGGTGGACCGCGCCGCCACCGAAATCGTCGAAATGATTATTACCCTGGCGCGAAAACTGAATCTCAAGGTGATCGCCGAAGGTATCGAAACCGGAAAGCACGTCGAGCAGTTGCGTGCGTTGGGGTGTGAGTTCGGACAGGGCTACTACTTTTCCCAGCCCGTCGAGGCCAAAGCCGCACTGCAACTCATGCGGCAACAGCTGGCCCCGACACGCGTGACGAGCGCCAGTGCCAAGTAGTGGCGAAGGGTGCTCCTTCCTAAAATCGCGCTCTTTGCGATTTTAGGGTGGGAAGTCGGCCACCGCTGTCGCATTGGTCTTGAAAGGGCGCGGCTTCCAGCCGCGCCGTAAGTCCCACTCACTCATCGCGGCTTTAGCCGCGGAGGGCCCGAGAACCTCACCTCGCCCCATTCCCCGGCGACACCACTCGCCCGTACTCCGTCGCACGCGCCAGCCGGTCAAACATGCGCCACGCCGCC
>CAYOUY010000240.1:0-2133 GCA_964407245.1 uncultured Acidobacteriaceae bacterium | reverse complement strand
TTTGCTCGAAAGAATTGTCGAGCCCGAGCGCGTGCTGATGTTTCGCGTGCCGTGGTTTGACGACCTTGGCAACATTCAAGTCAACCGCGGATTCCGCATTGAGATGAACAGCGCCATCGGCCCCTACAAGGGCGGACTGCGCTTCCACCCGAGCGTGAATCTCGGCATCCTGAAGTTCCTGGCGTTCGAACAGGTGTTCAAGAACTCGCTGACCACGCTGCCCATGGGCGGCGGCAAGGGTGGAAGCGATTTCGATCCCAAGGGCAAGAGCGACAACGAAGTGATGCGCTTCTGCCAGAGCTTCATGACCGAGCTCTGCCGTCACATCGGCCCTGACACCGACGTTCCGGCGGGCGACATCGGCGTGGGCGGACGCGAAATCGGCTACCTGTTCGGCCAGTACAAGCGCCTGCGCAACGAATTCACCGGAGTGCTGACCGGCAAGGGCCTGGGCTGGGGCGGCTCGCTGATTCGTCCGGAAGCGACCGGCTACGGCTGCGTCTACTTCGCCAACGAAATGCTGAAGACGAAGAAGGACTCGCTGGAAGGCAAGCTCTGCCTGGTTTCGGGCAGCGGCAACGTTTGCCAATACACCATCGAGAAGCTGCTCGAGTTCGGCGCCAAGCCCGTCACGGTGTCGGATTCGAACGGCGTGATCTACGATCCGGAGGGCATCGATCGCGAGAAGCTGGCCTGGGTCATGGAGCAGAAGAACGTGAAGCGTGGACGCATCCGCGACTACGCCGACAAGTTCAAGAAAGCCATCTTCATGCCGACCGACATCAAGCTGGATCATAACCCACTGTGGAACGTGAAGGCCGACTGCGCCTTCCCGAGCGCCACGCAGAACGAAATCACCGCGAAAGATGCGGCGAACCTGATCAAGAACGGCGTCAAGCTGGTGGCTGAGGGCGCGAACATGCCGTCCACGCTCGAAGCGACCAAAATGTTCCTCGACGCGAAGATCCTGTACGGACCGGCCAAGGCCGCCAATGCCGGCGGCGTGGCCACGTCCGGCCTCGAAATGGCCCAGAACAGCGCACGGCTGAGCTGGACCCGCGAGGAAGTGGACGACCGTCTGCACAAGATCATGATCGCCATCCACCGGACTTGCTTCGAAACGGCCGAGAAGTACGGCACGCCGGGCAACCTGGTGAACGGCGCCAATATCGGCGGCTTCATCAAAGTCGCGAACGCGATGCTGGACCAGGGCTTGGTGTAATTGATTTGATTGTGTGTGTGGCGCGGACACTCCTGTCCGCGCCTTTTTTGTTCGCGTTGACGGACGTATTCGCCGTCCCAGGGGAGTCAAAGACGGCTGCCACTTGCGAAAACCGGGAACTTCGCCTCTCCTTCCTCCGTACATCCGATCGAGGCGTGAAACCGATGCGAAAGATACTTCTGTCTCTGGTCCTTCTGGCCGTCTCAACCACCGCCTGGTGCCAATCTGACGCGCGTCCGGAGATTCTGGTGCTGGGCACTTATCACATGGCCAATCCTGGACGCGACATCATCAACATGCAAGCCGACGACGTGCTCGCGGCCAAGCGGCAGCAGGAAATTGCTCAACTGGTCGAGGTGCTAAAGAAATTCCATCCGACCAAGGTTGCGATTGAGGCGGATGTTGGTAGCGAGCGGGTCACGCAGCAATATGCCGACTACGTCGCTGGAAAGTACACGCTCACAGCGAACGAGACCAACCAGATCGGATATCGGCTGGCCAAAGAAATGGGCCACAAGACGATCTACCCGGTCGACGAAGAAGGAGATTTCCCCTGGAGCCGCGTCGTCAATTTCAGCAAAGCAAACGGGATGGCAGAGAAATTCGCTTCGCTCAATGACGCCTGGGGCAAACTGGTCAAGGAGCAGGATGAGTTCCTGCACTCGCACACGATTTCAGAGATGTTCGAGTATCTCAACTCCGATTCCATGTCGGCGAAGGGAGTAGCGTTCTATTACGCCATCGTGCCTTATGGGGATCCCAGCGATTATGCTGGGCCCGATCTGCTGGCAGCGTGGTATCAACGAAACATTCGCATCTATCACAACATCGTGAATCTGGTCGATTCACCGAGCGACAGAATTCTGGTCCTCTACGGCGCCGGCCACCTGGGATGGCTACAGCTGGACGCT
>CAYOUY010000239.1:0-39170 GCA_964407245.1 uncultured Acidobacteriaceae bacterium | reverse complement strand
CAGAATTATTATTTCGACACCGGCGCCTTCTCCATGAACCAGCTCGGGACTCCAGGCAATTCAAAGCGACGGTTCTTCCACGGGCCGGGCTCCAACAACTTCGACATGGCCGTCAGCAAGAACTTGTCCCTCAGCGAATCGAAGGCTCTCTTGTTTCGGATTGAAGCATTCAACTTATTCAATCACGCACAGTTCACCGGCCCTGCGGCAGTGGATGGCAATATTGGCAGTTCCACCTTCGGCAAGGTCATTAGCGCAGCCCCAAGTCGGGTCATGCAGGCTGCGCTAAAGTTCGCATTTTGACGAGAGCATGGAGCCCAGAGCCGATTTGCCGACCACAAGCCGCTTCCACGGTTCAGAGGAAACAGAACTGCGATCGCCGACTTACGGCAACCCAAACAGAAAAACCGTCGGCGCACCGGCGATCTCGTTGATCCAAAAATTTGACGGCTTGCCCGACATGACCGCCACATATTGCTTTCCGGCTTCCTCGTAGGTCACGACCCCGCCGCCGATCCCACCACCCGTGTTGAACCGGTACAACACTTTCCCGCTCTTTGCATCCAGGGCCAGAAAGTCGCCGGTCAACTCGCCGGTGAACACGACGTTCCCCTGCGTGGCCGTTACCGCTGACACCAGGGGTCGCTTCGATTGATACTTCCACTTGACCGCCCCGGTCGAAGCGTCGATCGCCGTCAGCCATCCCTGCGACTCGTCGGCGAACTTCACCGAGCCGCCCATATACATCCGCCCCGGGATATGCCGAACCGTTTCGGCGCTCGTAAAGGTCGAGCACCAGTCCACCGCGTTTACGAACAGCATGTTTAATTCGCGACTAAGGGCTGGCCCGTTCCACTCCACTCCGCCCAAAACCCCCGGACAGGCCTCCACCCCTTCATTGGTCACGGGCGCGTCCGTGTTCTTGATCGTTGTCACCGGGGTGGAATAGACCACTTCGTGATTCTCCCGACTGACGGTGCGAAGAATCCCGTCCTTGCCCACGGTGGTCAACAGCGGAGTTTCCCGCCCGTCAACCTTCGCTTCAAAGAGTGGACTCACCTGAGTCAGATCCCAGTCGTGGGAGTCGTTCGGGACCATCTGCCGATACCACAGCAGTTTGCCCGTGTGAACGTCCAATACGACCGCCGAATTGGAGTAACGGTTGTCGCCCGGCCGCAGGTTCGCAGGTAAGTCCGGAGCGGGGTTGGTGACGGCTACGAACAGTTCCCCCTTCTCCGCGTCCAGAGTGAAGGGCGTCCACACCGACCCGCCGCCCAGCTTGATCCCTTTGGGATTGACCCACGCGTCCGAACCCGCCAGTGTTGCTCCCGGCACTGTCTGAAACTTCCATACTGGCGAACCGTCCTGCAGCCGGAAAGCGCCCACCCAGCCGGAAATGCCATTTTCACTGCCCGCCGGTCCAATCAAAACCAGGTCTTCAAAGATGAGCGGCGCCATGGTGAAAGTTTCCCCCTGCCCGGTATCTGCCGCCTTCACGGCCCACACCAATGCCCCGGTGTCCGCGTTCAGAGCCAACAGATATCCGTCGGACGTTCCCCGAACCAGATAGCCGTCCTTGATCGCAACTCCGCGGTTCGTCGGCCACACATCGGCGGCGCGAGGCGCCCATTTGTAGCGCCACCTGGGTCGGCAGTCGGTCGCATTCAACGCGATTGTGCTCCGGTTCGTGGTGATGTACATGGTCCCTTGATATACGATCGGACCGGTCTGAAAATTTCCTTCGTCGCCCACCTGGAACACGCAGACTGGCCTGAGTTGGCCGGCATTTTGCCGGTTGATCTGATCCAGCGCCACATACCGCGCGCCGGAGTAGTCGTGCGTGTGATAAAGCCAATTCCGAGTCGACTCGGCTGCTCGATTCAGTTCTTCCTGGGTCGGCCCTCCACTTTTCGGAACGGCTGCCGGGTCGCCTGGCACCCGCATCGGAGGCGGCTCTGACGCCAATTCCTTCGCCGTCGTGAATCGCAGTCGCGTCTGTTTCATCCGCGCCGAACCCGCCCGCAGAGGCGTGGACCCTCCCGCTTCATATCCGTTCTGCTGCAGGATGTAGGTCAGCACCGCAGTGTATTCCGCCGCAGTCATTGATCTGGGCGAACCCTTAGGCATGGTTGTGCGGATGATGAAGTCCAGGTCGTCCACCGTCAACTTCGAATCGGCCCAGGCCGACGTCCACCTGGCAGCAAACGCAGAGCCCGCGAGCGGGCCCGCCGCTCCGCCCTGCAGCTTCTCGCCATGACACACCGCACACTTCGCCGCGTAGAGCGTCTTGCCCTGCGCCACTTGCTGTGCCGTGAATAGCGGCACCTCCTTCGTCGTTTGCTTCGCTGCTGGGTCCGTCGCTTGGCCCAGGCCTACAGCAAGCGTTGCTGCTACCGCGAATGCCGCCGCCGCCGCTGCACACCATCTGGTCATGCGCTCGCTCCTTGAATCATCGCTTCGTCAATCGTTGATTCTTTACTTGTGGAACGGTGCGGGGATCTGCTTAGAAGTCGTTTTACGATCTTAAAGGCGCTGTGAGTATACGCCTTCTTCCGCGCCCGCAGACCGTCATGCTGGCACTGGGAACGACAACCAGGTCGAAGGGGGTGCGATCGCAGTCATTTGGAATTCATGAAGCCGAATGGCTGTCCCACTCATCAGATCCTGCCAGGAGGGTGCCGAGAGATGCATCACGTGCACCAGGAAAACCTGCCGCTCGTCGGAGCTGAGCAGGGCAACACCGGTGTTTCGGTATTTCTATTCCACGGGAAGCCCGGTTCCGGGCCCGGCCCGCACCGGCATCCTTACGACGAGATCCAGTTCATCCGCGAAGGCCGCGGAGTATGGACGGTGAGCGGCAAGATGTTCGAGGGCAGCGCGGGAGACATCTTTGTCATCAAGGCCGGCGAGATTCAAAGCTTCAAGGCGGTGGGTGATTCGCCACTCGTAGAGCTCGACGTTCACCTCAATCCTCACTTTATCCAGGAAAATCTCTAAAGCAGTGACCTACTCCGCTGGTAATGCGTTTGTTTACGCGAAATGAGCTGGAGGCCCCGGGCAGAGTCGAACTGCCGACCAACGGTTTAGGAAACCGCTGCTCTATCCATCTGAGCTACGGGGCCGATGCGACGTAACCCATTATCTCACGGCAATTTACCGAGGCAGGCGCAACGCGAGAGTGGTGATTCAGTGTCCCGAAGGTGTCCTGAAGCGTAGTAAGGGCTACATCTTGTTCGATCTTGCCCAAAAGCCTAAGAGCTCCTGGGGTCCCCACGCCGGGCGAAACCAGATATAGAAACATCGCTGCTGTATGGGCTCGGTCGGGCGCTTTGTTGCAGGAGGTCGCGTCTTGAGTCATGGCGGCCTAGTCGGGGTTTATTGGTCCAGGACCGTGGGCGCCGGGTGAGTGTTCAGCGGCGGCTCGTCAATTAAGCGGGTCGTCGTGCCTAGCAGGCCTTGTTCGCATGGTCAAGTATCTCTACTGCTCTACTTGTAATAAAGCGCGCGAATACTGTGGTTCTCAGCCGATCTTCCAGTCTGGCGGCACACTTCAATGGAGTGCTTCGGCAGGTCACCCAAACAGAATGCAGACACCTGCCAGAAGGAGGGCGATTGCCCACAGCAGATCGAAGTCGAGCTAGGCGTGCCCAGGGCAGCCGCGATTCCCCCTTTAAGCGCATATGTGGGAAGCAGCGACTGGGCGAAATGCAACAGGAGAATCGCAACTGCCATGGCGGCAACTTTCTAGGACGTTTCCCCCACAGTTGTCGCGTCCGCGACTTCAATCAAATTGCCAGAACCCAACGCATTGCCTTCATCGCTCTCCCCTGTGGGCAGGAATTGCTCCTCTATTACATCGACGCCGGCTACGTGGAACCACCGCATAACGATGACGACCGCAAGCATCCACCACAGGAACCAGGTCTTTGCGAAGAATGCTGCCATAAAGGTCGGCCTCTTCCCGTCCCAGTAAGACCCGATTACTATACTATAAAAGCAATTAATATGCTAGACATACATGTGATTGTTTGAAATCATCAGCATCTGGGGTGAGGAGGAGCGATTGACTACAAAAATTGCAAAAGACGTCACTGAATTGATTGGGAAAACCCCGTTGGTCAGGCTGAATCGGGTCACGCAAGGATCGGCAGCGGAAGTAGTAGCAAAGCTGGAAAGCCAGAATCCTCTGGCCAGCGTCAAGGATCGCATCGGCGTCAGCATGATTCTTGAGGCCGAGCGTGCTGGCAAGATTCAACCGGGCAAAACGGTGCTGATCGAGCCGACCAGCGGCAACACGGGAATCGCGCTGGCCTTCGTAGCTGCAGTGCGAGGTTACAAGCTGATCCTTACGATGCCCGAAACCATGAGCCTGGAGCGGCGCGTGTTGCTGCTTGCCTTTGGCGCGGAAATCGTGCTCACACCAGGTCCGCGGGGAATGAAAGGCGCAGTTCTCAAAGCGGAGGAACTGCTGGCCAATACTCCCGACGGTTACATGCTGCAGCAGTTCGACAATCCGTCCAATCCGAAGATCCACTTGGAAACGACCGGTCCGGAAATCTGGAACGATACCGACGGGCGAGTCGATTTCCTAATTTCAGGTATAGGCACTGGCGGTACGCTCACTGGCGTTTGCCAGTACATCAAACCGAAAAAGCCGTCCTTCAAAGCAATCGCCGTCGAACCTGCGGACAGTCCAATCCTATCTGGTGGCAAACCGGGCCCCCACAAGATTCAGGGAATCGGGGCGGGGTTTGTTCCCAGCATCCTGCGCATCGATTTCATTGACGAAATCATCACCGTGACTAACGATGAAGCAGTAAACATGGCGCGCCGGCTTCCGCTGGAAGAAGGGCTTTTGGTCGGCATATCGTCAGGAGCGGCGGTGGTCGCGGCCCTGAAAGTTGCCGCTCGACCGGAGAACGCCGGCAAGCTGATCGTTACGATTATTCCTTCCTTCGGCGAGCGGTATCTGAGCAGCGTGTTGTTTGAAGGGCTACGTCAGCAAGCGCTACAGCTGCCCACCGTTCCGCTGCCATGACCGGCTTCTTCAGATCCGTGCAGGAGGACGTGGCTGCGGTCTTCGAAAGTGATCCGGCGGCTCGTTCGTACCTGGAAGTTCTCTTCTGTTATCCGGGCCTGCACGCGGTCTGGGCGCAGCATGCGACGCACTGGCTCTGGCAGCACAGATTTCGTTTTCTCGCGCGCTTCGGATCTCAAGTGGCCCGGCTTCTCACCGGCATTGAGATTCATCCCGGTGCGCAGATCGGGCGACGTTTATTCATTGATCATGGCATGTCGGTCGTGATCGGTGAAACCTCGATCGTCGGCGATGATGTGACGCTTTACCAGGGCGTGACTCTGGGCGGCACCGGCAAGGAGAAAGGCAAGCGTCATCCTACAATCGGCAACCGCGTAACGATCGGCTCGGGCGCGAAAATCCTCGGCAACATCACAGTCGGGGACAACTGCCGAGTGGGCGCCGGTTCGGTTGTGCTGCGCAGTGTACCTCCCAACTCGACGATCGTGGGCGTGCCGGGTCACATCGTCCTGCGCGACGGCCAACGCGTGGTGATCAGCGATCCGAAAGAGATTCGTGATCCGCTCTCCGATGTGATCATCAAGCTGGCGAAAGAAGTACATGAGCTCCGTGAAAGATTTCAGGAGCACACGCACGAAGCGCTGGGCGCTGAGCCGGATCTTACGATCGACGAAGAATCGGCCACACCCCGACTTTCCCCGGAGCAGTTGTTTGCCGAGGATTATCAGGACTATCAGATCTGAGGCTACCGCCCTTTCATGTCGTCGAGTTGGCGATGGCCCCGCCCAGCCTGGATGCGCAGCAGAGCCGCCACAAGCTGGTCGATTTCTTCGCACGTGTTGTAGAAGGCCAGCGACGGACGAACCGTGCTCTCCACTCCCATGCGCCGCAGAATCGGCTGGGCGCAGTGGTGGCCGGAGCGCACCGCAATGCCTTCCTGGTTCAGCGCGACGCCTACATCCTCGGTGCGCACGTCGTCGAGAACGAACGACATCACGCCGGCCTTCTCGTGCGCCGTTCCGATTAATCGCAAACCGGGAACCGTCAGGAGCTTTGCTGTCCCGTAGTTCAGCAGCTCGCGCTCATAGGCGGCAATGTTTTCCATGCCAATCTGCTCGACATAGTCCAGAGCCGCGCCCAGTCCCACCGCGTCCGCGATGTTCCCCGTTCCAGCCTCGAACTTTGCCGGCGAAGACTGATACGTTGTTCTCTCGAACGTCACGTCGGCGATCATATTGCCGCCGCCCTGCCAGGGCGGCATATTCTCGAGCACGTCCAGCTTTCCGTAAACCACTCCGATCCCTGTCGGCCCGAAGACCTTGTGCCCGGAGAAGACGTAGAAATCGCAATCCAGAGACTGCACATCGACGCGCATGTGCGATACAGCCTGCGCACCATCCACCAGCACGCGCGCGCCATACCGATGCGCCATCTCGACCATTTCCCGCGCCGGTGTGATGGTCCCAAGCGCATTCGAAACCTGGCTGAAGGAAACGATGCGAGTGCGGGGACCAAGAAGCCTCTCGTACTGTTCCAGGATGATTTCGCCGCGGTCGTTGACCGGAGCGACGCGCAGGCGTGCTCCCGTTTCCGAGCAAAGCTGCTGCCAGGGCACGATATTGGCGTGATGTTCGAGCCAGGTGATGACAACCTCGTCCCCTTCGTTAACGTTGCGGCGTCCCCAAGCCTGGGCTACCAGATTGATGCCTTCGGTCGTGCCGCGCACGAAAATGATTTCGCGCGTTGAGGGGGCATTCAGAAATCGGCGCGCCTTTTCCCGCGCGCTTTCGTAAGCATCGGTCGCGCGTGCCGCGAGGGTGTGCGCGGCGCGATGGATATTGGAATTTTCATGCCGGTAAAAGTGCGATATACGATCAATGACTGCGTTGGGCTTTTGCGTGGTAGCGGCGTTGTCGAGCCAGATCAATTGCCGCCCATGTACGCGCTCTTCGAGAATGGGGAAGTCGCGACGGATGAGCCGTGGATCAAGCGGTCGCTTGCCAATCTCGAGGTCTGGGACGAGATTGGGCTGGAATTCGAACGATTGGGAAACCGGGGGCGCTGACGACTTTTCAGCAGCACCTACTTGGCTCGCAGCGGCCGAAGAGTCCGGCGCGCCCGGTGGCAGTGGTCCCGGAACGGACTCCGGCGCCGCCGGAGTCGGTGCCGGCGTCGGCAAGGATGAAGGCAGAACGGGAGCCCCCGGTGCCGACTGCAAGCCAGGCACTCCCGGAAAAGAAAACAAGTCGCTCAATGATGGAAGTGCGGCGGTTCCTGGATAGACCGATTTCTCAACGTCTCCCGACGGTGCTGACAAGCCCGCACTTGTAAGAGATGCGGGCGAGCCCGAGGGTCCCGATGACGGTGCGCCGGGCGCGCTTACGCCAGGAGCCTGCGGAGCAATCCCCTTCACGTCGTGCACCGGCGCAGGAACCGCGGTTCCGTCTGCCGCACTCGGGGGCGCCGCAGACGGCGACGCGGGCGGAGATGGCGGGTTCGGTATTGTCTCAATGCCGGCAACATTCGGCATTGCCGGCACACGCGGAAACGAAAAGAGATCGCTGATCGGCGGCAGCACGGGTGCGGCCCCCGGCGATGTTCCTTTCTCGCCTTCCAGAAAATACGGCATCGCGCCGGGCGCTACCGGAACTGAAGCTGGCGATTGCGGCACGACGCTCGCATCCGCGCCGCTGGGCGTGGATGTTGGTGCCGGAGGAGATGCTGCAGCCACCGCCGGGAATGAAAACAGCTCATTTCCAGGCGGCAGTGTCGGTGCGATGGCCAGCGGTGAAATTTTTCCGCCAGCGAGAGTGTCCGGCGGCGAACCTTGAACTGGCGGCGTCGGTACGCCCCCGGGACTGCCCGGGACCAGCGCCGTCGCTCCTGCAAGAGACGCCGCGATCGCCCTCAGATCCGTTTCAGTCAACGGCCCGGGCTGGGTGTATGCCGGTGGCGATGGAGCACTGGGGGCAGATTCGACCACTGACGTCTCTCTCGCCGGAAGCGGTTCCTCAAACATGGTTACAGGAATATTTTCCGACTCGGTCTCGGAGAATGACGGTGCCTCCCCATTGCCCAGATCGCGCGGCATCGCCCGGAAGAACTCATTCGCGAGCGTGTCCAGCGTCGCCGCATCCGGCATGGGGAATGTTGCAAACGGGAACCTGAGTTCCTGCGCACCCTGGACAGGCCTGCGGCCTGCACTGGGTGCGCCCGGCTTCGCCGTTCCCGCCCCATTGCTACTTGTACTCGTGATATTTGTCGACATGGACGTTCTCCAGCACGCCGAGGGCGTCTTCGGTCAGGACCACGATTGAGCAATAAAGCGAAATCAGGTACGACGCGATCGCTTTATGGTTGATTCCCATAAACCTCACCGAGAGGCTCGGCGATACTTCGCCCGGAATTCCCGGCTGGAACAGCCCAATGACGCCCTGCTTTTTCTCGCCCGTGCGCAGGAGCAGAATGTCGGTGGTTTCGGCTTTTACCGGCAGTTTGTTGCACGGAACCAATGGAATCCCGCGCCAGGTCACAAAGGGAGAACCAAACATCGTGACGGTCGGTGGTGGAACCCCACGGCGTGTGCATTCCCGGCCGAATGCGGCAATGGCCCGCGGATGCGCCAGGAAGAAGCTGGGCTCTTTCCACACCCGGGCGATGAGTTCGTCCAGGTCATCCGGCGTCGGCGTCCCGTTTCTGGCCTTTACCTTCATCTCCGGAGCCACATTGTTGATCAGTCCGTATTCGGTGTTGTTGATCAATGCCGTTTCCTGGCGTTCCTTCACCTTCTCGATCATCAGCCGCAACTGCTCGCGGATCTGGTCGTGCGGGCTGCGATACAAATCAGAGATGCGGGTCTGGACGTCCAGAATGCTGGTTACCGCGTTCAGCGTGTACTCGCGCGGTTTTTCTTCATAATCGACGTAGATCTCAGGCAGATCGATCTCTTCGTCGGGGCTGCATTCAATGGTGCGCGTTCCCGGACGGGTAGGTTTCACTTTATTGAGCCGGTAGACTCCGGCCTCGACTGGCACCCACGACAGGAAAGTGATCAGCCAGCGCGGCGTGATCGCTTCCATCATGGGGACGGTTTTTGTAACGGTAGAAAGCTGGCGAGCCTGCTGCTCGCTCAGCGTATGACGGACTTCTGCTGTCGCCATGCGATTAGCTCCTTAGTGCTGAAGAATCTGATTGCGAATGCATTGCCGTGTCAAACTCCCGGCGGGCGCGCACAAACGTGTCACCGCCAGTCACTGCGAAAGTTCCTGGGGCTCGGTAGTGATTGGATGAGCCGGCCTTTACAAGCTCATTTGTTGGGGTGCAGAAAGTATACAACACGGCAAGAAGTTCGCGTCTGTGATGGCAAACACAGCAATCTCTTTTCAGATCAAACACCACGGTTCGAGCCGCTCGGCCGCCGGGCGTTAGGAGTGAATTCCCACATTGGGCACGTCTTCCCCAGTCGGAACCCGAACACGGCTCCGAGTTTTTCCATTCTCCATATTGTCAATTATATAAATTGAGTTCATTGCAATTATGCGGTAGATTACTCCGGCCTTCGTTTCTCGGCTCTTGTTGTTGGGGCGAGCTGGGCAACAGGGTGCCTGCCGATTGGAAAGCCTTCGGCAGGCTTTATTGTCCCAGTGTGAATTCGAGAAGAAGCCCGTTGGGTGGCGGCAACGCTCAAAACAACGTGCCTAGGCGCTCATGGCATCCGCTTGCGTCTTGTAGAATTTCTTTCTCGCCCGGCTGCGAATCTCATCCAGCTGACCTTGCAGCCGTCGTATTTCGGCGTCGAGTTCGTTGAATGTGGAACACGTAGCAGTCAGCCTTTCCTGTGCGACACCACGTTCCGAGCTTCCGTCCTTCAAGCATACACAAGCCGAGGGCAGTTGGGTCTTGGCATCACTTTCCAAGTAGAGCAGCTCCAGATCTCTCCCCGCGTGATCCAAAGAATCTTCCTCAGACATCTTCGGGGCCATCGCAACCTGATTCTGATGTGATGCCGACTTCGCTTCGTCGGCTTGACTCTCCAAAAGAAACGGGGTCTTGGCAGAACGGCTTGTTGCTCCATTCTCGGCGGTTGCAGCTGTGGCTGCCGCAGTGGTTGCTCTCGCCTGTTCGGGCGAGACAGGCTCAGCGACTTTCCGAATAATGAACGGATGAGGATCCGATCGGTTCCCCGACCACTCCAAGTTTGAGATGGAATGATTCGGCGTGCAGGTGACGTGGTAAATCTCGCCAGTCGGGCTTGTAACGTCAAACTTGCCGCTCTCCCCGCGCAGGGCCAAAGCGACATCATAGGTTGCGATGGTCTCACCAAGCTGCATGGGCATGCTCCTCAATATCGGAGCATTACCCAGCATTTGCAACCACGCAAGTATTAACGCTGATTCCAAACGGCGGAAATGGATCCCGCGTGGCGATGAGCGCCATAATCGCGACCGACAGATCCGTTCAGCTTCCGACGGCGGCCGCTTCAGCTTTGTAGAACATCTTTTTCGCCCGGGCGCGAATCTCGTCCAGCTCAGCATGCAAGCGGCGAAGCTCGGAATCCAGCTCGATGAAACTCAAACAGTGAGCCGAGATCAGCCGATCCGCCTTGACGCCGGCGAAGTCCTCGGTACCGGTAGCCTTGACGCATATACAGGCAGACGGTTGCTGCGTTCTCGGATCGTTGTCTACGTAGAGGAGATCGAGACTCGAGGTTTCCATGGTCGGATTATCCCACGGAAGCTCCCCAAGCTCCTGTGAATTTCTGTTGAACGAACGCCAACGTAACTTGCCAGGATTGATACCGGCGGTGCGGACTCCCGAATCAGGAGTCGCGCACCCACCAACCCTATGCTACGAGTGCCTCTTTAACCGCGGTCGGCAGCCCCGCCCGACGCCAGGCATCAAAGCCCCCCACCACATTAGCGACGTTTTCGAACCCGGCCCTCTGCAGCCAACTGCAGGCAATCAGGCTTCGGTAGCCGCTCTTGCAAATGACCGCCAGAGGCGCTTTACGGTCCAAGTTCGGCAACGCGTTCTTGAATCCATCGAGAGGCCAAAACATCGCGTCCTCGACGTGTCCGGTCTGCCATTCAGGCCGGCGCCGCACATCGACCAATTGCAGGTTGTGCGATCGCAGACGCGCCTCCAGATTGCGAACCGTGATTTGCGGCAGCGACGCCAGCTCGAAACCAGCTTCTTCCCAGCCCCTCACGCCATCCTGCAACGATCCGCGCACCTCATCGAGACCAATGCGCGCCAGGCGGACCCGTGCCTCAGATAACTGCTCCGCTGAAGCTGCAATCAGCACCGGCTGTGCCTTGAGGTCAACCAGCGTCCCTGCCCAGGAGGCGAACTGACCGCAAAGAGGAATGTTGATCGAGCCCGGAACGTGCCCGGCGGCAAACTCATCGCCCGGCCGGACATCGATCGCGATCCCGTCGTTCTCCAGCAAATATTTCAACTTTTCGGCAGCGACGGGCGCGGGTTCCGGCAAGTCCGCCAGCGCCGGCGCACCAGCGCGATTGATCTGCGCATCCTGCGGGAAGTATTGCGGCCGCGGAGGAAGATTGGTGGTCAGCTGCTCAATGAACTCTGCCTTGGTCTTGATCTGAAGTGCGTAATTGCTCAGCCGCTCCGTGCCGATGGTCGAATGCCGCGCCGTGCCCAGGTTGCGCCCGCAAAGCGAGCCTGCTCCATGTCCCGGATAAACCACGACGTGATCGGCGAGCGGAAGCAGCTTTTGGTGCAGCGAATCGTAGAGCATGCCGGCCAGTACTTGCGGCGTGTAGGCCTTCGACAGATCAGGGCGGCCGACGTCGCCGACAAACAGCGTGTCCCCGGTCAGCACCGCCCAAGGCTCCGCGGATTTCTCCTCGTCGGCAACGAGCAAGCAGATGCTCTCTGGAGTGTGTCCCGGAGTTTCCAGAACCGCGATCTTAATGGCTCCCACCTGCAACTCGAATCCCTCACGGACTTCCACATGAGGAACCGTGGCGCCGCCGTTTGGTCCGATGTAAATCTCGGCGCCCGTACGCTCCGCCAGCTCTCTGTGTCCGGAAACGAAGTCGGCGTGAAGATGGGTTTCGAAGACGTAGCGAATGCTGGCATTGTGACGTTTCGCCGCCTCAAGATAGATGTCCACGTCGCGCTGTGGATCGACCACGACGGCCTCGCCGCCGGAAATCAGCAAGTAAGAAGCGTGAGCCAGGCAGCCCAGGTAAAACTGTTCAAAATGCATGTTCCTCCTTAGGGATCGCCCGTTAAATGGGATCAATCCCTATCATGGTAGTCGAGTCGCAACCCGGGGTCCGCGGATAGAAAGAAGTAACCCCACTAGAGTCAATGGATTACCGTCCAGTCGCTGGGAGAGCCAATCCGGACATGGCAATTAATTTCAGTTTAGCGGAAGTGTCCTTGCCTGACACAGTTGGCGCAGGTAACACCACGACTTTCAACTATTTCTCGCTCCTGGGGTCTTGGTATCTGAGTTCAATCGCCGACCCGTGCGGCACCACCCGGAACGGCGTTGCAGGTCAGTCATGAATGTAGAACGCCGCTTCCTCGGGCCGGACCACGCGCGGCATCCACAATGGCCGCCTAAGCCCGCCGGGGCCGGGGGCAGGCCGGGTCAGAGCCTTCCATCGTTGATACACCGCGAAGGAAAGATTCGTGTCGACGAAGATGTCGCCGTAGCGGTCACCCGGCCCGGCCCGCTCCACGCGCACCATCTGATGCCAGCAGTGCATGCCGCTGATGGGGTCGGGATGCACTGGGAACGTAATATCCTGGTGCACGCCCGCGTCGCTCCACCACACGCGCTTCGTATCCGGATCGGGGCTCTCGTACGGAGAGACGCCTTCCAGTTGCCGGATCTTCCACTGCCCTTTGCCGACTTCCTTCAAATCGACCCATGCGCTCGACATGCGCTCGACCTGCTCGTCTTTGTTGATCCGCCATCGCCCAAGATGGTGCGAACACGCGACCACGCCCGGCGCGAGCCCCTCGGTAACCCAGGCGTGCAGCACGAAGTAGCCGATCTCAGTATGCACCTTCATGAGATCGCCGGTGCGGATGCCATCGAGTTTCTTCGCGTCCACCGGATTCACCCATAGTGGATTCTTGTGAGAAATTTCGTAGAGATATTTTGCGTTGCCCGAGCGCGTGTGAATCAGATTCGGCAGACGGAAAATCGGCAAGAGCGTGTACACCTCTCCGCCAGCTTCTTTCGGCCACTCGACCACAGGCATGTAACGCGGATCGAAGCCCTCTCCCGGATGTCCGAGAGACGCGGCATGTGCCGAGCGATGAATGTGGCTTCGGTAGTATTCGGGCAGCGCAAATTCCGGCCACTTCCAATCGGCCAGTGTTTTCGAGAAGATCTCGAGCTTGCGCGACGGAGTGTTATAGCCGACCACTGCCCTGCCCTCGACCATCACGCCAATCGCTTTTCCCTCCTTCGTCAAAACGCCGTTCGTTTCAACTTTCGACACCGAGAGTTCGGCCGCCGACAGCGCTTTTTCGTTCTGCTTGTACACGTCGCGGGTCACTTCGAACGCGCCGTACTTGCGCATGTACTGCAGCGGCGTGAGTCCCTGTTTCTTTGCCGCTTCCGGCAAGCCGGGGACAGAGTTCTCGAAAATCCATCCGTAGTACTCGTCAACGGTCAGCTTCTCTCCGGACCGGTACGGCGACTCAAAATATTGCCGGATGCCCATCCTGCCGTCGGGATCGATCGCCCACGAGAGGTTGATCCAAAACTCATCTTCCTCCCACACCTCACCGGGATTCGCCTGATGCGTGTACTCGAATTTCTCCCCCGCTCGCTCGCGTAGCACGCGATTCACCGGCTGGCGGAAACCGATCCACTTCCCGGCATACGATTCCTGGCTCATCAGATCGTGCCGTTCAGATGCGAAGCCCATGGGCAAAACGTAATCGGCAAACCACGCCGTCTCACTCCAGGTCGGTGTCAGCGCCGCGTGCAAGCCAACTTTTTCTTCGTCTCGCAGCATTTCAATCCAGGAAAATCCGTCGGGGTACGTCCACACCGGATTGAACACGCGGGTGAAATACGCTTCAATTCGCCCGCGGCCCTCCTTCAGGAAATGCGGCAGCAGGAAGGACATTTCGTGTGTGCACAGCGGCCATTCCTTCGGGTACAGAAGCTCGTTCCAGCGTTTCTGCGGCGGAGCAACTTTGAACGGCTTGGGAACAAACTTGTTCCACGCGTTCAAGTTGTGGCCGCCCTCGGTTCCGACGGAACCGGTCAAAACGTGCAGGAGCATCAGGGCACGCGCGGGTTGCCATCCGCCCAGATTTCCAGACGCGCTTCCCCGCCACAGATGCGAGGCAAAGCGGCTTCCTGCGGTCGCAATCTCGCGCGCCAGCCTGACGATGACCTCCGCCTTGACTCCACTCTCTTTTTCCGCGAACTCCGGCGTGAAACGTGCGTAATGCTTCTTCAAAGCTTCAATCACCGACTCAAAGCTCTGTCCTCTCGCGCTGAAGCTATCGACTTCCAGCTCTTCCCAGTTCGTCCAATTCCGCATGAACGTCGCGTCGAACCGGTTCTCATCCAGAATGACCTTGGCCATGGCGAGCAGTACAGCTCCTTCCGTTCCCGGGTAGGTCGGCAGCCAGTAATCCGCCATACTCGCGGTGTTCGAGAGTCGCGGGTCCATCACCGCCAGCTTCGCCCCTGCCATCTTGCCGTCGATGATTCGCTGCGCGTGCGGGTTGAAGTAGTGCCCCGACTCGAGATGGGCTGAAAGCAGCAGAATGAAGCGGGCGTTGGCATGATCGGGAGAAGGGCGATCGGCGTAATGCCACAGCAAATAACCCAGCCGCGCCGACGATGAGCAGACGTTGGTATGTGAGTTGTGTCCGTCAATTCCCCACGCCTGCAGCGTGCGCTCCATGATGAAGTCGTGCCCCGGCCGGCCCACGTGATACATCACTTCCTCGCCGCGCCCCTCCTGAATCGCCTTGCGAATGCAAATGCCGAAGGTTTCGAGCACCTCATCCCAAGACGTCCGCGTCCACTTTCCCGCCCCGCGCGGTCCCATTCGTTTCATGGGATAGAGCACGCGGTCGGGATCGTGGATCTGATTGATCGTCGCGGGTCCCTTGGGGCACAGGCGCCCGCGGCTCGAAGGGTGCAAAGGGTTGCCCTCAAATTTCTCGATGCGGCCGGTATTTTTGTCGACGTAGGCGAGCAGCCCGCATGCCGATTCGCAATTGAAACAAATCGTGGGCACGAGCTGGTAGTGTTTTTCGATGCGGCGCGGCCATGCTTCCGGATCGAGTTCCACCCAGTCGTCCCACTTCTCCACTGGAGGACAATAGGCGAGGTGGCTGCCTTCACGCTTGAAATCGGTCATCGACAAACTCCCTTCAAACTGTCATCCCGCGCGAGGCGTTGTTTGCCGAGTCGAGGGACCTGGGCGAGCCGCGCGGCGCGTTGCGCTTTTTGCAACGCGATGGCCGCGCGTTTGGCTCGCTTCCTTACGAAACACCGTCCCCCAAACGTTCAGCTGTTGGGCACGCTCTGCCCAGCCATCACAAAGCACCATTCAAAGCTCAGCAATCCACCCAGAATCAGCACAGCCGAAATCGCCACATATGGAGTAAGCCACAGCAGCAGCAACGGCAAGACTCCACCCAGGACCGCCGCTCCCACCCAGAACCAGAATTTAAACGGCCCATGTGTGATCAGACGCGCGGCATACGCGGCATTGTCAGTCGAGTGCGGCATCGTGAACTCGGCCGCGACGATGAGCAAGTGCAAAATTAAACTCGAGACGAGACCAATCCTAGCCACGCTCAGGGCCTGATCCGACCCTCCTAGCACCGGCGGCAACAGAGCCAGCACCGCCGCTCCGCACATCACCGCCTGAACGATCAGGTGCAACGGCAGCAGCGGAGTCTGCCACAAGTCGCGTCCTTCGCACTGCCCGAAAAGAAATGCCGTGTACACGGCAGCCAGAAACCCGGCTAGCACCGTCGGCCACAACAATCCGGCCGATAACGCGGACAGTCCAAGCACCGACGCCAGCCAGAACAACCCGCTCAGTCCGCTGTATCCAATCAGGATGAACGCTCCGCGCGCCAGCCACGACCTGCTTTGTGGCGTGAAGACTACGCGCAGGAATCGTGTCTTATGCTCCAGATCCGAAACCAGCAGCACCGTGGTCAGCGCCGTAAAAACCAGGGCAATCATCGAGAGTGTCACGTCGCGCAGCCTGTCTGGACCCATGCGTCCGAACAGCATCGCAATAGCCGGGATAGCCAGCGCACCGGAGCCAATGGCCTTGGTCCAGCAATACGCCGGCACCTGCCATCCCCAGGGCCGTGCGTGAGAAACATCGTAGGCTGCCAGCGCATTGTTCTGCAGCAGCGGGCTGTCCGGCGGATAAATCGCGCCCCCGCCGTGCAAGCCCGCATTGCGGTCTGCCCACATATACATCGGTTCGTGCCGCGCCGCCGTGGGCACAATCGCGCTCTCGTCGCCATCGATGTAGTAAAGCTTGGGGTGCGTATTTTGTTCCGGTTTGCGCACGCGCACTGGCTCGCGCGCGAGCAGTTGAGAAATTTCTCCGTCGCAAGCATCCATATCTCCCGCGATAATGGCGTGCTCGGGGCATACGACCACGCACGCCGGCTCCAATCCAACTTCCGTCCGATGCGCGCAGTAGTGGCACTTCGCCGCCGTCCCTTCTTCCGGATCGATATAGATCGAGTCGTAGGGGCAGGCCTGCATGCAGGCCTTGCACCCGATGCAGCGTTCCGAACTGAAATCGACGATTCCGTCTTTGCGCTGATACATCGCCGTAACCGGGCAGATCGTCACACACGGTGGCTGGGCGCAGTGGTTGCATCGCGTCACCTGGAAGACGCGCCGGGTGTTGGGAAACATTCCTTTCTCGACGTATTTCACCCACGTGCGGTTGACGGTGAGAGGAACGTGGTTTTCTGTCTTGCAGGCTACGGTGCAGGCGTGGCAACCGATGCACTTGCGGTTATCGATGATGAAGCCATATTTCATGCCGGATCGACAAACAATGTTTGGCCGAACAAGTATTGTAGCCGAGCGCACGTGGGGCTTAGTGATCAGTCTGAGGCCCGCGCCGGAGCCGAGGCAGGCATCAACATTGGCGCCGCTGGCAGGCGCCAATTTTCCGGTCGTTTGCACCGCTGGGCTACAATCATGGGCTGCTTGTGCAGCAGAACAACGTCGCCGGATACTGCAAGTTCCAAGAACTCTATGACTGCTGAAATCGCAACGGCTGCCTTGCTCGACAGCAAGAAGGTTTTCTACAACCGCTTTCTTCTGATCGTGGCCGGCCTTGGCGGCCTGCTCTATGGAGTTGACGTCGGCATCATCGCGGGCGCATTGCCCTATCTCGAGGCAACTTCCGGCCTGAATGCAGGGCAGCTTTCGTTCGTGGTCGCGGCGGTTTTGCTGGGGAGCGTCATCTCCACTCTGTTCGCGGGACTGCTTGCCGACTGGATGGGACGCAAGTCCCTGATGTCGCTGAGCGGCATCATGTTCGTCGTCAGCATCCCGATGATCGCGCTCGCGCATGGCTACGGGCCGCTGGTCTTTGGCCGCCTGCTGCAGGGCGTGAGTGGCGGGTTAATCGGTGTGGTCGTGCCGTTGTATCTGGCGGAATCTCTCGTCGCCTCGAATCGCGGCAAGGGCACCGGAATTTTCCAGTGGCTCCTGACCGCGGGGATCGCGGCCGCGGCCATTGTCGGCTTTTACTTCAGCTTCCGCGTCGACCAGGTCGCCAAACTCGGCGACGCGGCCAAGCTTTTTGCCTTCAAGGACACCGCCTGGCGCGGCATCTTCTGGGTTTCCCTGCCACCGGGACTTCTGTTCGTCATCGGCAGCTTCATGGTGGCCGAGTCGCCCCGCTGGCTGCTTCGCCGGGGAAAAAGAGACGCCGCCTACGCAGCTCTGCTCCGCTCCCGCACGAACGAACAAGCCGGTCTGGAGCTACGCGAAATGGAAGAGGCCTCCGCCGCGGAGAAACGAAAGACTGCCGCTGGAACCGCGGCCACCGAATCCCTGTTCCACCGCAAGTATGTCATTCCCTTTGTGCTGGCCTGCATCATTCTCGCCTGTAATCAGGCCACCGGCATTAATTCGATCATTGCCTACAACACGAATATTCTTTTGCAAAGCGGATTGTCCGACTTCCCCGCTCACCTGGGTTACGTTCTGTTTACGTTGGTAAATTTCCTTGTGACTTTCGGCGGCGTGGTTCTCGTAGATCGCAAGGGCCGGAAGTTTCTTCTTGGCGTCGGCACCGCTGGCATCATCGCATCGCTGATCTGCACAGGGGCTCTCTTCCGCAAGACCGAAAGCTTGCGCCTGGACGCAAAGAGTGCAGTGCAGTCGCTGGTTACCGCCGACCAGAAACTGACTTTGCTGTACAACGGCGAATTAGCGGGCAGACTCAGCGGCCGCAAATGGGACTCGAACCGGCCCACCTCGCTCGTTGTCATCTATTCGTGCGGTGATTTTCGCGCCGCGAGCCGCGCAGTTCGTTCCGATGATCCCGCCGCGAAGCCGATCGAAATCAGCCGCGACGGTTGCGTTCCGGCCAACGCCGTGAATGCATTCTTTTCGAATCCGTTCGGCAATCTCGACGCTTCGCGCGCAGCGCCACTGACGATTGAAAACGCCCTTATCAGTCCGGTTCCCAGTTCCGGCAACGGCTGGCTCGTGGCGATCACGCTTTTCGTGTTCATGGCGTTTTATGCCGTCGGGCCGGGCGTCTGCGTATGGCTGGCACTCTCGGAGCTGATGCCCACTCGCATTCGTTCCAATGGAATGAGTATCGCGCTGGTGCTGAATCAGGCGGTGTCCACGACCATCGCTGCCGTTTTCCTCCCCACGGTCGGCAAGTACGGCTACTCAACTATGTTCTTCGGCTTTGCAGCCTGCACCGTCATCTATTTTGTCACCGCAACGTGGTTCCTCCCGGAGACCAAAGGAAAAACGCTGGAAGAGATCGAAGCTCATTTTGAAGGGCACCCAGCCTAGTTTTCGAAGACTTACCTTCGTCATAGCTTGGAGCAACGCGCCAGGCTCCGTTTGCTCATTCACTCACGAATGATTTACTCTCGCCCCTGTCCCATGACTCCGACGAAAACGAAGAAGAAGACTGCGACGGACCAGCACTCGTACGCCATGCGGCATGAAATTTATCAGCAGCCTGAAGCCATCGCAAAGACCATCGCCAAGCACCTGCGCGATGACCTGATTTTTCCTGGCGAACTAGACGCCATTGAAGGTGCGCTGCTGACCTTCGAGAAGCTGATTATCGCGGCCAGCGGATCGAGCCGTCATGCCGGGCTGGCCGGGGAGATCATGATTGAGGATCTTTCTGGTGTGGCGGTCGACGTCGAGTACTCGAGCGAGTACTCGTATCGCTCGACTCATGCCGCGATCGACCCGATCGTGATGGTCATCACCCAGTCGGGAGAAACCGCCGACACGATTGCCGCGCAACGCGAAGCGTTGACCCGCGGCGTGAAGACGATTGCAATCTCCAATGTGCCCGACACGACGATCGTGCGAGAGGCCAGCGCAGCGCTGATTTCCGGGGCTGGTCCTGAATTGGCCATTCCCGCGACCAAGAGCTTCACCACGCAGCTCACCATCCTTTACCTGATGGCGCTATTCCTGGCACGCAAGCGCGGCCGCATGACTTCGGAGGTGACGCGATCGTACCTGCAGCACCTGCAGCAACTTCCTGAAGCCATCGACAAGAACCTGCGAACGTGGGACAGTCTGGCCGAGGAGTTTGGAACGGTTCACTGCCAAGCGGAGAAATTCCTGTATCTCGGACGGGGGGTTCATTACGCCATTGCACGCGAAGGAGCACTCAAGCTGAAAGAAATTTCTTACGCGCATGCGGAGGGATATCCCGCGGGAGAACTCAAGCACGGCCCCAACGCGCTGGTGGATGAGACCCTGCCCGTGGTCGTGCTGGCCACGTTCGATCACCACGACCCGGATTCGGTACTGCGCTACCGGCGAACCCTCGAGGTCATGAAGGAAGTGAAGTCGCGCCGCGGGCCGCTGGTGGCGGTTGCGACCGAGGGCGACAAGCAAGCGGCAAGAATCGCCGATCATGTTTTCTACGTCTCCCCCGCTCCGGAATTGCTGCTGCCGATCGTCGAGGTCATTCCGCTGCAACTCTTCGCTTATCACGTCGCCGTCGACAAGGGATACGACGTAGATCGCCCCCGCAATCTGGTGAAAGCGGTGGTTACGGAATGACCGACGGATAGTGATCCCGCTACTACGGACTCCAAGGGCTAATGGGGTCATCGCTCCGGCAAATCGCCCAACAAGCGATCCCCACAACAATTCCTAGAGCGGCCCCCATCGTGTACGGCGAATTCATGATCGCGCCGTCTCCGGCCCATGTAGGTCGCCGCTTGATGTCGGCCCCGCCGCATCTTTCTTCGCGAGACTTTTGCTCCCCTTCGCGAATTATCACACGACCCGACTCAGGGGATTGCCGGGCCCGCTGCGGGTTGTTGGAGCGGGAATTCAGGTACACATCATTCTTCAGCGCTGACACCGTGACCTTGCCGTCTATGTCGGCGACGTCGTAGTGCGTCCAATCAGCGCTGTTGACCGGCGTCACGGTCACGCAACCGACGCGCACTCTTAGTCCGCGCGAAGTGTTCACCGAAAGGCTGCCGTGTTCCAGCACAAGTTCATCGGCGTTGTACTGCACCACGGATTCCGGATTGATGTCCGCGTCAGAACCCGTGGCTTCGATCCGCGCCATGGCGTTTTTGGGGACTTCGATGAGGTCATTCGGAAAAATAGCGGATGCTGCGGGAGCGGCAGCTCTGTTCAGCTGAACACCGCCGCTGCTGCGCAGCATGGCCGGCGCACTGTCCTGGGCCAGCACAGACACGGGGAGAATTGTGGTCAGCAGCAGACAAACGAGTTTGCGCCGTAGGAGCAAGCTGCGCCCTGTTAAGTTTCCGCACTAGTTCTCTTGCCAGCTTAGCTGCGTTTGACGAAAGCGACTATTGCCTTGCGTGGTGCCGGGACGACTGGTTGGCACGGGAAGTGATGGGCGATGAGGCAGCGCGAAGAGGCCTCTACATTCCAACCTTCAGTTGGCGTGCAGGCGCGCGGCATCTGCATTGGTAAAGACGCGTGATGTGCGGGGCTTGTTGGCTTTCCAGTAGGCGGCGATATTGCCCAACGGCGCACCGTAATCACTTTGCTCACCTGCCATCGCTGTCACCCCAACGTCGGTGATGCTCGACGGTATCGGACGTGATGGTCCTGCCGAGCTAAGCTCGATCTCACTGGATTTCCCGACTGTTGCCGTCTCTGCCTGCGAGTTGTTGGATTCCTCCACGGACGGTTCACCGGCGGTCGTGCTCGCTGGGGTGACTCCCCAATAGATTCGGTCGATCGCCGCCCGGCTCTTAAGGCCGCCTACGGCAGCGGAACTCGGTTCGCCCGTGCCCTCTTCGGCAGGGGCACTGGGATTGGTAGCCGGTGGCGCAGAGAGCGACAAGCTCGGCGTCGCAATCGGGTGCAAGAAGAGCGGCGATCCGTAATTGATCAGGTATTGCGGACCGATTGGGAAATTCGTGTCCTGTGCCACGCATAGCCCGCTGAAAGTCAGCAGCAACAATACAAGCCGGCCACCCCGCAAATCACGCATACGGACCTCCGACGATCAGCAATATCTGAATTGATTATCGCGCCGACAGGACAGAATTGCCAGAGTCTGACCCTGGAATTCCCCTTCCGGCGCGGCTTTCAGCGCTCCGCTGACAAGGCGGCGTTCTGGCGCTCGCGGCGGTTTTCCAGGATCACGTAGAGCATGTAGAGGACGATCGCCAGGTTGCCGACGAACACAGTGCAGCGCAGAAGCGTAAGGCCACGCAGAAGCTCGCGGATCTCCAGCGGGAGCAGCAGGGTTCCAGAGACAAACGCAACCCATTCTGCCCAGGTGCGCTCCTTCCACAAGCCATAGGCCTCGGTGAAACGCAGTGCCGCATAGGCAAAGGCGATGCGAGCCGCGGCCCAAAGACGAGCGTCCGTGACGCTGTCGGCAAAATCGAGAAACATCTGTGCCGAGCGGCGGTCGGTGCTGATGTGGAGCAGGGCAAGGAGACTTTCAGCGATCAGCCACAGATCCCTGTGAACCAGAGCGAGGGCACAAAACCCCATGACCAGCACGAACGCCCCTTTAACAAACTCGAAGAAGGCAACTGCCCGCAGCACACGCCGTTGAGTGCGGTGCGGGTCAGGCTTGGTTCCGGGTTGAAACATGCGATTGCGGGATGACTCAACGCAGGGTATCACGGGCCAAACCGATTCCATCAGCCACTACTGCCTTGTATGCCATTTGTAAATTGCGGGACTCCGGAATGCTAGTGCCCGCCGTAGCGTCGAAGTCAGTGCCCGCATCAAATCAGCCATGGGGCAACAGGGCGTTCTATCCCTCTGGAGTGGTAAATTACTGCTTACAGTTATCCCTGCCTCATCCTGAAAGACAACAGGTTGGCATCGACGAACAACTCGAATGCGCCGTCCCGCCGGCGATGGGCTTGGCCCGTCATCATTCTTGTCGCCGCGGTTCTGTTGTATTTCTCTTTCCATCGTGCGCCCTTGCGCGTGCACGCCGCCGCCGTGCAGCGGGGGCCGATCCGCAGCCTGATTTCGACCAACGGCAAAATCGAGCCGGTCCAGAATTTTGAAGCGCACGCTCCCGTTGCGACCACGGCAAAGCGCATCTTAGTAAAGGAAGGCGATCACGTACGCAAGGGCCAGCTCCTGCTTCAGCTCGATGAAGCCGACATGCGAACCCAGGCAGCCCGCGCCCTGGCTCAAGTGAAAAGCGCTCAGGCGGATCAATCCGCGCTGAAGACCGGAGGCACGCGGGAGGAGATCATCACCTTGAACGCGCAGTTGGTAAAGGCCCGCAGTGCGTGCGATGCGGCGCAGCACAACGTTGATGCTCTCCGCCATCTCGAGCAGGAGGGCGCTGCTTCTCCGGGCGAGCTTCGCCAGGCTGAAGACACCCTCGCGAGTGCGCAGGCTGACGTCACGCAAGCGCAACAGAAGCTGAACGACCGTTATTCGCAACCCGAAGTGGCCCGCATTCAGGCACAGGCGTCTGCCGCACAAGCCGCCTACGATGCCGCAGAGGACGCACTCAGTAAGTCTACGGTTCGCGCGCCTTTCGATGGCGTGGTCTATTCCCTGCCCGTCAAGCAGGGAGCATTCGTCCAGGCCGGTGATCTGTTGCTGCAGGAGGCCGATCTGTCGCGCGTGGTGGTGCGTGCGTTTGTCGACGAGCCCGACATCGGACGCCTTCTCGCTGGACAGAAAGTGGAGGTTACGTGGGACGCTTTGCCCGGCCGCACCTGGACCGGCTCAGTTACCGGCGTTCCGTCCACGGTTAAGCCTCGACTCAACCGCAATATTGGCGAGACCACCTGTACCATCGACAATCATGATCTGAAGCTTCTGCCCAACGTCAACGTGAACGTCACTATACTGGTCGCAGAGCACGACAACGTCCTCACGCTCGAACGTGACGCGCTGCGCCCCGAAGACAGCAAACTCTACGTCTACCAAATCGTCAACGACCACCTGAAGCGGCAGGCGGTCGAAATTTCCCTGCAGAATCTCACCCGGGTCGAGATCACCTCCGGGCTTGCCGAAGGCGCGCTCGTCGCACTGTCCGCAGAAGAATCCAAACCGCTCTCTGACAGCGCTGCCGTCACGGTGGTTCACTAGGGCATGCCGCCGGCTGGATCACTCGTTCGTGCGGCTTTTCGAATTCCCTTCCCGCGGATTGCGTGCATTCTGGTTGTCGTTTGTCAACTCGCACAGGCGGAGACCTCTCCCCGAGAAATGCTTGCCGCCGGCCGCGTGGATGAAGCCATCCAAGCACTTCAACAACAACTCGACCGCTCCACAACCGATGCCGGGGCCTACAACCTGCTGTGCCGCGCTTACTTCATGCTGGAGGACTGGGACCATGGCATCCCTGCGTGCGTCCGCGCGCGCGACCTGGATCCTACAAACGGCCAGTACCAGCTTTGGCTGGGCCGCATCTACGGGGAAAAGGCTTCTCACGTCGGATTCCTCTTCGCTGCCGGTTTGGTTAAAAAAGTCCGCACTGCCTTTGAGCGCGCAGTCGAGTTGGATCCCAAGAACTGGGAGGCACGCACCGATCTTGCTGAGTTTTATCTGGAGGCTCCGGGGATAGTCGGCGGTGGCAAGGAGAAAGCCCGCGCTCAGTCCGACGCTTTGATGGCGCTAAATCCGGGCATGGCGCACTGGGTCGCAGCCCGCATTGCAGAAAAGAGCAAGGACCCCGTGACCGCCGAACGCGAACTTCGCGCGGCCGTTGTGACCAGCCACTCTGGCGTGCGCGCCTGGCTTGACTTGGCCAGCTTTCTGCGCCGCGCCAGCCGCCTGGACGAAATGGAGCAGGCCCTGCGCAACTTGGAGTCGAGTCCCATCGACCACCCCCCGGCTTTGCTGGATGGGGCCAGCATGCTGCTTCGCACCGGCCGCGACCTACCTCTCGCCGTGCGACTCGTGCACCGCTACTTTTCCAATGGCCCGGTGGAGGAAGCGCCTGCTTTCAAAGCGCACGATCTGCTCGGTCAGTTGCTCGAGAAACAGGGCGACCGTAAATCCGCCGCCGAGGAATTCCGCGCAGCTCTGGTGCTCTCTCATGCGTACACACGAGCTCAGGAAGATTTGAAGCGGATCGAACGCTGAAACGCTGGGGGGGTGTCAGAGTGCGGCCCGCTCGTTGCCAAGTTCCAGCCGGAATCCGTTCTGCCACTCCCGTCCGAGATTTAGAATCCCGCTGCATCCAATTGTTCATAAAATCTCTAACAGATCACTTTGGAGGTCACCCCCTCTGGAGAACTGGAAGGATTGCAATGACAAACTCGTGCCGAGGTAGGCGTTGTGCAAAATGGATTCTAGCGGTTTTCTTCTTCCCGCTCTCTCTGACGGCTGAGCCCCTCCCCCTTAAGCGCGCGGTCGAACTCGCACTGGCCCATGCCACCGGTGTCGCCATTGCGGCCGCCGACGTGCAAAAGGCCTCCGCTGATTATCGGGAAATGCGCGACGCCTACATCCCGCAACTCACGGTGGGCGCCGGTCTCGGTCCGCCGTCCTACGGCTTTCCTCTCACTCTCGCCGGACAGCCCCCGTCCCTGTTCAATCTCAATATGCAGTCTGCGCTGCTGAATTTTGCCATGCACGACTACCTTCACTCCGCACGCGCCGACACGGCCGTTGCTTCTCTCAAAACCAAAGATGCGCGCGACCAGATCATCCAGGACACGGTTCTCAGCTACGCCGAACTGACCAAGTGGGAGCAGCGCCTCGCTCGTCTTCAGGAGACTGCGGCGGAAGCCGACAAGATGCAGACAGCAGTCGCCGAGCGCGTTAAAGAAGGTGTCGACAGTGAACTCGACGGTACGCGCGCCCGTCTCTCGGTCGCGCGTGTCCGGCTTCGCATCGCCGAAGCCCGGGGCGCTGCCGACGTGCTCCGCGAGCATCTGTCCAAGCTGACGGGACTTCGCCCCGCGGACATTCAGACTGAACCTGACGCGCTGCCTGATTTTCCACCCCCGCCGGAGGACGTATCCACACTCTCCCAGGCCGCGGAGTCTAATCCTGCAGCCAAGGCTGCGGTGGAACACGCCCGCGCCCAGTATTTCCGCGCCCAGGCCGAACATCGCGCGTTGTGGCCCAGCTTCGATCTCGCCGGGCAATATGCATTGCTCTCAACCTTCAATAACTTCCAGAATTACTACATTCCCGAAAAGGAGTGCGTCACATCTGTTGGGACAGTTCTCTGCCCCAATGGTGGATTCCGCCAGAACAACGCGACGATTGGCATCTCCATCCGCTTGCCGCTGTTCAACGCGTCGCAGCGTGCCCGCGCCCAGGCTGCCGATGCCGAGGCTCTGAAAGCCGCAAAACAGGCCGACGCCGCCCGCAATCAGGTCTCTGAAGAAACGCTTCGTCTCGAGCGCACCGTCACTCAAATGCAGGCCGCGCGCGATGTTGCCGACTTGGAGTACGAAATCGCGGAGAAGAATTTGGCCGCCGTCCCGGCCCGCATGGATGCGGGCACGGCCACACTGCACGACCTCGACGACGCCCGCACCCGCGCCAGCGAGCGCTTCATCGCTCTGCAGGACATTACCTTCGAACTCCAGCGCGCGCAATTGGGGCTGCTGCGCTCTACAGGAGATCTGGAGAAGTGGGCACTGCGTGCGCCGTGAGTTGTGCGCAAGACTGCGGTGCCGCACGGGCCGATGGTTTACAACTTCCCGCGCAGCGTCTTTACCACCTGCCGGATTGCTTTCTCATTCCGCCGATAACGCCGCCAGAGCCCCTGCTTGGTCGCCTCCACCAGCCCGGCTTTCGTCAGGATCGCCATGTGATGGGAGATGGTCGCCTGCGATAGCTGCACCCGCGCTTCAATATCTCCCGCGCATAAACAGGACGCCGTTCGTGACGCTTTCGCATTCTCCCGGAGCTCATGAAGAATGCGCCGCCGGGTGGGATCGGCGATTGCATGCAGTGCGCGGTCGAGCGAATCGTTGGCAGACATGGTGAATAGAGATAGCGTCAAGTCAAGATCGATGGCTGTCAATATGGCAATCGTGACGCTCGGGTTTAGCGGAGGGCCGAACCGCTGCAGCCCTTACTTCTTTACGATCGGGTTATACCCGTCCCCGATCAGCCGCGTCCGCATGGCCTCGGCATCTTTGATATCGGCAAATGGTCCCACTTGCACCCGCAACAACTTATCGGCCGACGCCGGCGCCACAAATGCCGGGTAATCTTTCTTCTTGAGCGCATCCACCAGCGCGTCGGCATCTTCCTGCTTGCTGACGGCAGCAACCTGCACAAAGTACCCGGAGGTGGGCACCAATCCGACTGGCTCCGTCGGTTGCGACGGAGCAGGTTGCGCAGGCGCCGTCGCTGTGCCGCCCGGATTCGCCTGCGCGGTCGTCGAATCCGTCTTCGTGTCAGCGGGAGGCGGCGTCAATTGCGGAGTGGCGTCCTTCTGTTCCACTGACTTGTAAAACGTCATCGGCGGTGCCGCCGGGGCCGCTGTCGAATTCACTTTGCTGGGAGCGGGCTGCGCTGGGATGGCAGCGCTGGCAGAAGCGATCGCTGGTTCCGACTTGCGTCCCAGCGAATAGCCGAGCGCAAAGAACAACGCGCAAACCCCGACGAGGCCAAAGAACAGCACCAGCAGCTTGCCTGTCCCCAGTGTAATTTCAGTATCTTCGGACGAAGTCATGATTCCACTCCCCACATCCGAGTGTTTCAGCGCGCAAACCAATCCAAAACCCAACCGCGCTTGTCATTCCGAGCGCAGCTTTATCGCGCGAGGAACCTGCTTTTTCTCAACAGCGCCCGACCCTGAATAGCAACTACGCTGTCTTCGCCGCCGGTTCTCCGTCCCCGGCCTTCGCCAGCAGTTTCTGGATCCCGGAGAAGAAATCGACCGGCACAGGAAAGACCACTGTCGTATTCTTCTCCACGCCAATCTCAGTCAAGGTCTGCAAATAGCGGAGCTGCACGCTCACCGGCTCGCCCGAGAGCAGATGTGCTGCGTCCACCAGCCGTTGTGCCGCCGAGAATTCGCCTTCCGCATGAATTATCTTCGACCGCTTCTCGCGCTCGGCCTCGGCCTGTTTGGCCATCGCGCGCAGCATTGACTCCGGCAGATCGACCTGCTTGACCTCAACATTCGTTACCTTCACGCCCCAAGGTGACGTGTGCGTGTCGAGAATGCTCTGCAGCCGCAGATTGATCTTGTCCCGATGCGCCAGCAGTTCATCGAGCTCCTGCTCGCCCAGAACCGACCGCAGCGTCGTCTGCGCAAACTGCGACGTCTGATACACGTAATTTGAAACCTGCACCACCGCCTGCCGCGGCTCGATCACACGCAGAAAAATAACCGCATTTACCTTCAGCGTGACGTTATCCCGCGTGATGATGTCCTGCGGCGGCACTTCCAGCGCCTCCTGCCGCAGCGACACGCGCACCATGCGGTCGATCGGCGCAAAGACAAGAATCACTCCCGGCCCCTTGGCCGCAGGCAACAGTCGGCCCAGGCGGAAGATCACACCGCGCTCGTACTCCGCCAGAATCTTGATGGAACTCAGCAGGTAGATGGCTACAACGATGATGACAATAGTGCCAAAGCCAAAACCGAATGCTTCCACGGCAGCCTCCGCTTCGCAACGAACGCTTGAAACGCAAAAGACCGGAGCAACCAAATACGCTCCTACCGCGGATTGTATAGCAGCGGGAAGAAAGCAGCGCGCAAATCGCATGCCGCAAGTTGCTTGGCTTGATGCGCCAAACTCAGAAAGGCAAGCTTCGCTACGTCCGGTCCGGGTCGATCGTCTGATCCATATAAATCCACAGCACCCGCGCCATCCAAGTCAGAACCGGTGCCAGGGGCAGAAACAAAACAATTCCTGCAACCGTGCTTTTCATCACAGACCACCTCAAGACCTCCCAAACCACCGCAGCCAGCACCGCAATCGCTCCCACACCCAGTCCATAGCCGAAGTACATCGCCCCGAGGAAATATCCGGGCTCGCGCTCGAATTTGAGATTGCAGAACGGACACCGCTCATACATCGGAGGAAACAGCCAAATGGATCGGAAGAAGATCTTTCCCGTGCGGCAGCGAGGACACAGTGCCCGCAGAATTCCCTCCCACGCAGACACGTCAGCGCGCTGCATGCAATGGAGTCTAACAGGGACAAGATGAGCAGCGGCCTGGCTTAAAACGCTCTGGCAAGGGCGTCATTCCGAAGTCCCGCGTTCTCAGCAGCGGGACGAGGAATCTCGCGTGGAGTGCCGGGTAGGTTGTGACCGGTTCTTTCTACGATCCCGCCTTCGCCACCTGAATCCGGCTGGCGTCAACGGTGATGTCGCGCTGAATCTCCATCTCAATCGACGTGCCCGCATCGAGTTTCACGTCCGGACCATGTTTCAGCAGGGCCCACGCCACTCCGGCGGCCAGCCCCGCTGCCCCGCCGATGCGCGCACCGTTCAAGCCGCCCGCTGCCGCGCCGGCAATGCCCCCGGCCGTGCCCGCAACAGCCGCGTCTTTCACCGAATCCTCCACGCGCTGGCCCGTGTCCTTGTCCTGCTGAATCGTTCCCTCCTGATCCTTCACGCCCTTGTCGTCCGCGCCGGGCGTTCTCTCGACCGATCCGGGCAGCATCACCGTGTATCCGGTGGGATAAATCATCGACGTAAAGTGAATCAGAATCTCGGCGCGTTTTTTCGAGCGACCCGCGGGTTCGCTGTGCATGATCTTGCCCTGAATGTAGGTTCCCGCCGGAATCAGGATGCGCTCGTTTAGAACGAACGGAAACACTGTCTCGGCGTACACGGCATCGCCCTCGCGCGCGTTCTTGGTCGAGATCGCCTGCTTCAGCGACAGCGGAATCTTCGACCCCGCCGGAATCACCAGCGCATTCGGATCCTGTGGGTGCCCCGCTTCTCCCTGATTTTGGGAGAAGTGGGTATCCTGTGACTCGTCGGGCCGATCAGAGCTCTGCGCCGGCTTCGTCGTGTCCGCAGACTGCCCCCACGCCATCCCGGAAACCAGCAGTAATGTTAGAAGAACGCGCATCCAGCACCTCCCAAAGCGCCGAACATCAGCCATATCGAACCAAGCTTACTACGACTTAGCCGCTAGGATGCGGGCTACACGCCGGAAGTTATCCCAAATTCGCCGAGGTGCCTATTAACACTGGTAATCTCGGTTCCAATACCACACTGCATCACTTATAAATCAAATACTTCTCCCGCACCTTCTCAAACTTCTCCAGCCCCTCCTGCCAATCTTGCGCAATCCGCCGCGGATCCTCGCCCGCCACCAGCGCGTCATACACACTCTGATTCACCAGCAGGTTCTGCATCTGCTCGATTTTGAAATCCGCCGGATACAGCTTGCGCAGTGCCGCCGCCAGTTCAACGCCCAGCTCCGGCGCGTCAAACCCGTTTCTGTCCGTCAGAATCACATTTACGCCCTGGCATTCCTGCCCGCTGTAAACGCTCGCGGTCGGCGTAAACGTCACCGGGACGAAGCGCACACCAGCGATTCCGCGGCCATTCAAATATGCTGCCAGTTCCCTACTCTTCACCCACGGTGCTCCGACCATCTCAAACGGAGTGTCGGTCCCGCGCCCCACCGAAACATTTGTGCCCTCGATCATCGCCACGCCCGGATACAGCGCCGCCTCGGTTACGCTCCGCAAATTCGGCGAGGGATTCACCCACGCGAGCCCGGTCGAATCGAACCAGTCGCCACGCTGCCAGCCATCCATCTGAACGATGCTGAGCTTGGCGTTGATGTTCTTCTCGGCGTTGAACATTTTCGCCAGCTCGCCGATCGTCATGCCATGCCGCACAGGCACGGTCCAGTAATTCGTGAAACTCTCTTTGCCCGCGTCCGACACTGGTCCCTGTACGAACGACCCGGTAATCGGATCCGGCCGGTCGAGCACGATCAACTCAATTCCAGCTTGCGCCGCGGCTTCCAGAAAATATCCCAGCGTCGTCTCATACGTATAAAACCGCACTCCGGCATCCTGAATGTCGAACACCACCGCATCCAGCGTCTTCAGCACATCCAGCGATGGCCGCCGCGCCGCGTCCGTCCCGCCGTAAACGCTGTACACAGGAATGCCCGTTGCCGCATCCACCGTATTGCCAACGTTGGTCGTGTCGAGCGTGCCCGTCACGCCATGCTCGGGGCTGAAAATGGCCTCCAGCGCCACGCCCGGAGCCTCCGCCAGCACATCAATCGTCCGCTTGCCCGATGCATCAATTCCCGTCTGATTCGTCACAAGCCCGATTCTCTTTTTCGCCTGAGATTGTGGAGCGGCGGACGCCTCGTCCGCCGGTTGGGTGTTCGCCGACGCGGCAGACAGCTGCGCCTTTAAAACATCGAACCCGTGCTCCTCGAGCACATCGATTCCATTCTTCACCATGCCATTGCGCGCACTCATGCGCCGTGCCGCGCTCTGTGCTTCGTTGTAGCCGGTAATGCTCTTCCAGCGCAGATCGTCTTTTTCGCTCGCAGTCAGGTTCAAAGCGGCGGCCACTTCTGTCGCCACTTTCGATCGCAGCGCAATGGCATTCCCGCCGCGCGGATGCACCGCGTTCGTCAGCAGAATGATGTAAGTTTGCGTGGTCGGGTCGATCCAGATCGATGTTCCTGTCCACCCGGTATGCCCGAACGACCCCACCGGCAGAAGATCGCCGCGATTCGAAGACAGCGGAGAGTCGATGTCCCAACCAAACCCGCGCAGCACCGGCGCCGCCGGAGGCTGCTCGGGCGTGGTCATCTTCTCGACCGCTGCGGCCGACAGAATCCCGTCGCCGCCATTCAGGAGAACCTGCGCAAACTTCGCCAGGTCGTCGGCGGTCGAAAACAACCCGGCATGTCCCGCCACCCCGCCCATTCGCCGGGCCGTCGGATCATGCACCACACCCCAAAGCATGTGCTCATTCTCGTCATACTGCGTCGGCGCGATCTTCACTCGCCACGAGCCCGGTGGCACATATCGCGTGCGTGTCATCTTCAGCGGCGCAAAAATATGCCGCACCACGTATTCATCCAGCGTCTCGCCCGACACGCGCTCCACCAGGGCTCCCAGCACAATAAAATTCACGTCGCTGTAGAGGAAGCCCGATCCCGGCGCCTGCGCCGGCGCATCGGCAAATGCCATTTTGTACCCCGTGTCTTTCCCCTCCCACGGCGTCTTCAAATCCAGATCCGGCTCCAGCCCCGAGTAGTGCGTCAGCAACTGGCGCACTGTAATGTCCTCTTTCCCGTTCTGCCCGAACTCCGGCAGGTATTTCACGACCGGATCGTTCATACGGATTTTGCCCTGCTCCACCAATTGCATCACCGCGGTCGTCGTCGCAACCACCTTGGTCAGCGACGCCAGATCGAACACGGTATCGAGCGTCATCGCCGCGTGCCGCGGTTCGAGCGAGCGTTCGCCATAAGCCTTGCGATAAATCACTGCGCCGTCGTGCCCGATCACCAGCACTGCTCCGGGAATGTTCTTGTCGGCAATCGACTGCTGGATGATGGAATCCACAGCCCCGAGACGAACGGGGTTGGAAGGCGTGGTCGCGCCGCCAACTAATGTGGTTGCGGTTAAGACAAAGATGAGAAAAAAGATGATGGCGGCGGTCTTCTCTCGCGCCTTCTTCGAGAAGGCGTGCAGTCGCGGCCACGCAAGCGTATTTGACCCGATGGAGAAGATGCCTCGACTTTACACAACCCATGTGGGATGACTCAAGAATCTCAAGTAACTGGGTGCCTGGGTGTGACATATTTGATGTGCCATATCATGTCTTTTCTGGAATTTGGGCGAAGAAGCTCGGCGAAGAAGACAAAGTGAACTCAAAATCGACCCCAGCCCGTTCTGCCGCGCCGCTCCCTCACGACTGCGCGAAACAGGATCAGCTTTTCTCCGCCGCCTTCTCGATTCTCGAGGACGCCATTTCTGCACACGCATTTCCGGCCGCATCGGTCGCGGTCACGCACAAAGGGCGCCTGATCGCCCTCAAAGCCTTCGGTCACTTCGTATATGAGAAAGACCGGGGTGCGGTTGCCCCACCCTTGTCGCGTTTTGTGCGACAGGGTGGGGAATTTGACGTGAGTCCCTCAACACTCTTCGATCTCGCCTCCCTTACCAAAGTCGTCGCCACCACTGCGATGGCCATGATCCTCTATCAGCGCGGTCTGCTCGAACTCGACGCGCCGATAATAGGCACCATTCCGGAATTCCTGGCGTTGAATGATTTCCCCAACTCTGGCAATTCCGGCGATCCCTGCCGACGCGACGTCACCTTCCGCATGCTCCTCGCGCACTCCTCCGGTCTCCCGGCCTACGAAAAGCTCTTCCTGAGAGCTCGCACGCGCGAGGAACTCCTCCCCGCCACGTTCGCTACGCCGCTGACCGCCGATCCCGGCTCGCGCGCGGAATATAGTGACATCGGCTTCATCATTCTCGGTATCGCTCTCGAGCGCATTGCCGAAGAATCCATCGACCAATTTTGCCAACGCGAAATTTTCGGACCGCTGGCCATGACTCACACTACATTCAATCCACCCGCGGTGATGCACGGTGAAATTCCTCCCACTGCCGACGATCGCACCTTCCGCCGCCGAATCATCCAGGGCGAAGTGCAGGACGAAAACGCTTTTGTCCTTGGCGGCGTCGCCGGACACGCCGGACTTTTCTCCGCCTCCCAGGACTTGGCCCGCTTCGCCCACGCCATGCTTAGCGGCTTTTGTCCCATCCTCCGCCCCGAAACGGTCTCCCTGTTCACTCGCCGCGAATCCTCACCCACCGGCACTTCTCGCGCTTTGGGTTGGGACACGCCGTCCAAGCCATCGCAATCCGGCAAATATTTCGGGCCGCGATCTTACGGCCATCTCGGCTACACCGGCACTTCGCTCTGGCTCGATCCCGACCGCCAGCTTTCCGTCATACTGCTCACCAACCGCACCTGGCCCGACGGCACAAACCAGGCCATCAAACAAGTGCGCCCCAAGTTTCACGACGCTGTGATTGAAGCATTGGAGCCGGAACACACGGGCGGTGCATGAGAAACCGGGAAATGACACGCCAAAAAACAGCCTCCGATCTTCGCCGTCTCTCGACCGAACAGATTCTCCCCGGCGCGCCGGACCTCGACCGCATGTCGTCGCTCGACATCGTCCGCCTCATCAACCGCGAGGACGCAACCGTGGCCGGCGTGGTTGAACGGGCGCTGCCGCAAATCGCCCGCGCCATCGACGTTGTCGTCGAAGG
Source organism: uncultured Acidobacteriaceae bacterium (assembly GCA_964407245.1). Lineage (GTDB taxonomy): Bacteria > Acidobacteriota > Terriglobia > Terriglobales > Acidobacteriaceae > Sulfotelmatobacter. Next base: position 5,215 of record CAYOUY010000239.1, on the reverse strand, counting down.
GCTCCGCCAGGGCGGGCGACTCATCTACGTCGGCGCCGGCACGAGCGGGCGTCTCGGCGCTCTCGACGCCTCGGAGATTCAGCCCACCTTCAACACTGATCCCCACACCGCGCAGTACATCATGGCCGGAGGCCCAAGGGCGCTCGGCGCTTCCACCGAAGCCAGCGAAGACGACACCGCGCTCGCTGTCGCCGAAATGAAGAAGCGAAAACCCGGCAAGCACGACGTCGTCCTCGGCATCGCCACCAGCGGCCGTACGCCTTTCACCATCGCCGCCGTCAAATACGCCCGCCGCCGCGGCGCCCGGACCATCGCCCTCACCTGCAACCGCAACTCCCCGCTCGAGCGCGCCGCCGATTTCGCCATCGTGACCGAAGTCGGCCCGGAGGTCCTCGCCGGATCATCGCGCATGAAAGCCGGCACGGCCCACAAAATGGTCCTGAACATGATTTCGACCGGCGCCATGTGCCGCCTTGGCTACGTCTGCGGCAATCTCATGGTGAGCGTCTGGACGAAAAACGAAAAACTCGTTCAGCGCGCTGTGCGCATCGTGGAGGAGGCCACTGGAGCCGATCACGAAACCGCAGCGCAAGCCCTGAAAGCCGCTGGGAATCGCACGGCCGTTGCCGTGGTAATGCTGGCTGCCGGAGTGAGCCGAGCCAAAGCCACCGCCGCCCTGAAGAAGACCAAAGGTCACGTGCGAAAGGCGATTGCATTGGCGACAAAGTAGCCCTCAATACGAAACTTGTCATTCCGACGTGCGAGCGTAGCGAGACAGGAGGAACCTGCTTTCCGCTGGGATGGCAAGACGTAAGGACGTAGGGCGGGATTTTGACTGAACTAACTGGTTACTCCAGTGCATGATCCCGCAACTCCCCGCCCTATCCAGCCGATACAATAACCTCATCTATGGATAAGTTCGTCATCCGCGGCGGAGAGCCCCTGCTCGGCACTGTCCGCGTCAGCGGCGCAAAAAATGCCGCCCTGCCCTGCATGGCCGCAGCCCTGCTCACCGATCAGCCCGTCATTCTCGAAAACATTCCCCAGGTGCGTGACATTCAAACCACGCGCAACCTGCTCACCGCTATGGGCGCCGAGGTCGAACTCGGCTACGGACGCGCCCAGCACCGCACCACCATCCAGTGCGAAAAACTCGCCACCCCCGAAGCCTCGTATGAATTAGTCAAAACCATGCGCGCCTCCACGCTCGTCCTCGGCCCGCTCGTCGCCCGCTGCGGACGCGCCCGCGTCTCGCTCCCTGGCGGCTGCGCCATCGGCGCTCGCCCCATCGATCTCCACATCAAAGGCCTCGAGCAGCTCGGCGCGAAGATCACCCAGGAGCACGGCTACGTCGAAGCCCGCGCCGATCGCCTGAAGGGCGCCGAAATCGTCTTCGACAAAATCACCGTCACCGGCACCGAAGACTTGCTCATGGCCGCCACGCTCGCCGAAGGCGAAACCGTTCTGCAGAACTGCGCCCGCGAGCCCGAAGTCGCCGATCTCGCTGACCTGCTCAACAAAATGGGGGCGCAGATCGAGGGCGCCGGCACGCCGACGATTCGCATTAGGGGTGTAAGTAAACTGAGAGGCGCGAAGCACCGCATCATTCCTGATCGCATTGAAGCAGGGACATTTTTGATCGCAGGAGCAACCACCGGAGGCGACCTCAACATCGCCGGTTGTGATCCCTCGCACCTTGGCGCGATCATCAGCAAGCTTCACGAAGTCGGAGCGAAAACCAAAACCAACGGCGATTCCGTCCGCGTGATGGGCGACAATCCCTTCACCGCCGCCGACATGAGCACGGAAGAATATCCCGGCTTCCCCACCGATTGTCAGGCGCAGTTCATGGCGCTGGCCACGCAAGCCGAAGGCACATCCGTCATCACCGAAAATATTTTCGAAAATCGCTTCATGCACGCCCTCGAACTGGTGCGCATGGGCGCGAACATCAAGATCGAAGGCCACCGCGCCGTCGTGCGCGGCAAAACCCCACTCAGCGCCGCTGCCGTCCTCGCCAGCGACCTGCGCGCTTCGGCGTCGCTCGTGCTTGCCGCCCTCGTCGCCGACGGCGAGACTATCATCGACCGCGTGTACCACATCGACCGGGGCTACGAACACATTGAAGAGAAGTTAAAGGGAGTCGGCGCGCAGATCAAACGCATCGGGGAAATGTTCCCCAAGAAAACTGCCGCAGCGAAGTGATTGTTGGCTCCCGATCCGAAGAAGAAAGGCCGCAATGGTCATTGCGGCCCTCGATTCGATCTGGTAACTCCCCTTGAAATCGCCGCGAAGAACTTAGTGCCTTCCGCTGCCTCCGTGGCCGCCACCGTGCCCGCCGCGACCCCCGCCGCCACTGCGACCGCGTCCTCGACCGCGTCCACCACCTCCGCGACCGCCACGGCCGCCACGATCTCCTCCGCGGTCACCTCCGTGAGGACGGCCGCCCCCATGCGGCGCTGCGCCTTCGCGATTGAAGTTGGGCTCCTCCGGCTCATCCGGAAAATCTCCGCCGCCCTCAATCACCAGCGTGCCGGTGGCCGCCGGCTCGCCTTCGGCCACTGGGGCGTGCGCCTGCGCTTCTCCTGCTCCGCCGCCCGACTGCGCCATCTTCGCGCGCTGCTCTTTCAGAATCGCTTTGCGTGACAGACGGATACGGTTGCCCTCCACCGCCAGCACTTTCACCAGCACCTGGTCGCCTTCCTTCAGTTCGTCGCGCACATCGGCAATGCGATGTTCGGCCACCTCGCTGATGTGCAGCAGGCCCTCGGTGCCCGGAATAATTTCGACGAATGCGCCGAAATCCGCCAGCCGCGTCACTTTGCCGAGATACGTCTTTCCGACCTCAGGCGTCGCCGTGATGTCGCCAATCATCTGCAGCGCCTTCTGCGCCGACACCTGATCGTTCGATGCCACCTTGACCTGCCCCGAATCTTCGACGTCGATCTTGACTCCGGTCGCCTCCACGATCGAGCGGATCATCTTTCCGCCCGGCCCGATCAGGTCGCGAATCTTGTCCACCGGGATCTGCACCGTGTAGAAGCGCGGCGCATAATCGGAAATTTTCTCGCGCCCGGTCGAGATCACTTCCTCCATCTTGCCCAGGATGTGCGTCCGCCCGCGCTGCGCCTGCGCCAGCGCCTCGCGCATGATCTGCGCGGTAATGCCGGCGACTTTAATATCCATCTGCAGCGCGGTAATGCCTTCTTTCGTTCCCGCAACCTTGAAGTCCATGTCGCCGTAGTGATCTTCCGCGCCCGCAATGTCGGTGAGGATGGCGTATTGATCGCCCTCTTTCACCAGGCCCATTGCAACTCCTGCAACGGGAGCCTTGAGCGGAACGCCAGCGTCCATCAGCGAGAGCGAAGCTCCGCAGACGGTCGCCATCGAGGACGAACCATTGGACTCCAGAATGTCGGAGACCACACGCATCGCGTAAGGCCACTTCTCTTCCGAAGGAAGCACAGCCGAAACGGCCCGCTCGGCGAGCGCGCCATGGCCAATTTCACGCCTCCCGGCCCCACGCAGAAACGCAACTTCTCCAACGCTAAACGGCGGAAAGTTGTAGTGCAAGAAAAAGCGCTTCTTGGCTTCGCCTTCGAAGCCTTCGAGGCGCTGCATGTCGTCGGAGGTGCCGAGCGTGGTCGTGACCAACGCCTGGGTTTCGCCGCGGGTAAAGATGGCGCTGCCGTGGGTGCGTGGCAGCACTCCAGCTTCAATCCAGATCTCGCGGACTTCGTCGAAGGCGCGCGCATCAGGACGGCGATGCTGATGGATCACCTGGTCGCGGAAAATGCGCTCCCGCAGCGTCTCATAATAGTGGTCGAGTTTCTTCTCGGCGTCTTCGTCGCCTTCGGGCAGTTCCGCCTCGAGCTTCTTCTTAATCTGCTTCACCAGCGTGTAGCTCTCGAGCTTGGGATGCTTCCTGGTGTCGAGCGCATCGGTCAGTTCGGCGCCGACTTTGCTCTTCAGCGCGTCGTAGTACGCCTGATCAAACACCGGCGGCTCGACCACGCGCTTCGCCTTGCCCGCCTTGGCGCGCAGATCGTCGATGGTGGCGCAGATTTTCTTGACCTCGGTGTGGCCGAACTCGATCGCATCGACCACGGTCTCTTCCTTCACTTCCTTTGCACCCGACTCGATCATCACGATGCCGTCTTTCGTCCCGACGACCATGATGTTCAGCAAGCTTTCGCGCATCTCGTTGTACGTGGGATTCACGATGAACTGGCCGTCAATCAGGCCGACGCGCACCGCGCCGATGGGGCCGAGGAACGGAATATCAGAGACATGCAGCGCGGCCGACGCTGCGTTAATGCCGACCACGTCAGGATCGTTATCGGTGTCAGCGGAGAGGACGAAAGCAATGACCTGGGTCTCGCACTTGAATCCCTCGGCGAACATGGGCCGGACGGGCCGGTCGATCTGCCGGCTGGTAAGCACTTCGCGCTCGCTCATGCGGCCTTCGCGCTTGATGAAGCCTCCGGGGAAGCGTCCGCCGGCGTAGGTGTATTCGCGGTAATCCACGGTGAGGGGGAAGAAATCCACGCCCTCGCGCGGATCGGCGTTGGCCACGGCGGTGGCGAGAACGACGTTTTCGCCGATGCGCACCACGGCTGACCCGTGGGCCTGCTTGGCGAGCTTTCCGGTTTCAAAAGAGATTTCTTTGCCGCCGGTGAGATGGACGGTAACTGTAGTGGGTACTGGTTTCATAATTTTCCTTCGGAGCCATGAGCTAAGAGCCGTGAGCCGTGAGCGGCGAGCAATTCGAAGTGCGGTTGCCCCACCCTTGTCGCGTTCTGTGCGACAGGGTGGGGATTTTGACTTTCACCCTGTGTAAACACACATCACCCGCGATGTCGTACGAGAATTTCGTTGCGCTTAGAAAACGCACGGATGGAAAGTTCCTCAATGCTGCAGCCGTCTACACAGGGACGGCGGTCTAGAAATATCCCTGAGGCTTGTGGTTCCCACTTCTCGCAAAAACGGCGAGAAGTGGGGCACCCCATTTCGTGGTAACTCAGGGCAAGTGAGTGCCTACTTGCGGATGCCGAGCTTGGTGATGACGCCTTTATAGCGCTCGGAATCGTATTTCTTGAGGTAGTCGAGCAAGCGACGGCGCTTGCTGACCAGCATGAGAAGTCCGCGGCGCGAGCCGTGGTCTTTCTGGTGCGTCTTGAAGTGCTCCGTCAACTGGCCAATGCGCTCGCTGAGC
>CAYOUY010000238.1:0-1975 GCA_964407245.1 uncultured Acidobacteriaceae bacterium | reverse complement strand
CTGCCCGGCGGCGTTGTGTATACAATAGAAAAGCATGCCAGGGCTGGAAACAGACGGCAATCCGGTCAGCGCGACAAGTTCGGCACCGCCCTCGGCGACCGCAGCGGAAGCGGCTTCGACTCCCCGATTTCGCACCGGGTTAGGCGTGTGGGTGCGCGACCTCATCATTTCTCTGGCCATCTCGGCCTTTATCATCATCTTCCTCTACCAGCCGGTGAAAGTGGAAGGCACCAGCATGATGCCCTCGCTCGAAGATCAGGAGCGGATCTTCGTCAACAAGTTCGTTTACCGGCTCGAAGCGATCGAACGCGGCGATATTGTCGTCTTTCGCTATCCGCGCGACCCTTCCAAGAGCTACATCAAGCGCGTGATCGCGATGGCGGGCGACAGCATCCGAATCGAGGCTGGGCAGGTGTACGTGAATGGCGAACCTCTGGAGGAGGACTACGTTCCCACGAACTACGCCGATGCCAGATCGTATCCGGAGACCGTGGTGCCGCCACACTGCTATTTCGTGCTCGGCGACCATCGCTCCATGTCGAATGACAGCCGCGACTTCGGCCCCGTCAACCAGGGCTTCATTTACGGCAAGGCCGTCTTCGGCTATTGGCCCATGGATAAGCTGGGGCGGGTGCGGTAGAGCATTTCGACGTAACTCTCGACGTTACTGAGCGCGCAAGTGTTGCCACCTAAATTCCGCCTGTAGCCGCAAGATTCGGAGTGCATCTCGGCCCGGCGACGCTAGAATCCCCCTGAGGGTTTGCTGTGATCGTCGACCCGGTCAAACCGCTTGTCTACGTCCTTCCCTATGCCTGGATCTTCTGGGCAGTGTTTATCTATTGCTACGGGTCGGAGTCGGCCGTGATGCGCCGCTCGCGTCCCACGGCTGGTGAGAAGATGGACCGTGGATCGATGACACTGATTCTTCTGGCAGGCGCAATCGGCACGGTGGCTGCGTTCGCGGTTGCGGGTATTCCGGCATTCATTCTGCAGCACGGGCAGAGATTCTGGTTTGCCGCCGGTATCACAGCCTTGCTTGCGGGCTCGGCCTTGCGGCGTCATTGCTGGCGGGTGCTGGGCCAGTATTTCACTGGCAACGTCGAGGTTGCCTCGGCTCAGCCAGTCATTCAGGACGGGGCTTACCGTTGGGTCCGGCATCCCTCGTACACCGGCGGAATGCTGATGTACCTCGGGACCGGCCTCGCCATGACCAACTGGCTGAGTGTGGTCATCATCGCGGTGCTGACATTCCTGGCTTATGTCTACCGGGTTCACGTCGAGGAACGAGCGTTGGCCGGCCAAATCGGCGCGCCGTACGAGGAGTACATGCGGCGGACCAAGCGGTTCATTCCCTTCGTATTCTGATCGGGCTTCCCGTTGAATCCGGCTTCATGCCCACGTTTTCGATTCTCATCCGTCTTATTGGCGGGGAACCATGACAAAACGATTCGCACTCCTGTTGGGAATTGTGATCTCGGTTGGAACGACATGGAAAGGCGAAGGCCAGGCGGTCCCGGAATCCGGCGCCGCGCCGCGTGATGGCTGGCTGACGGCCGCGCCGCAATCTGCGGGCGTCGGAATGAAACTGCTGAGCGATATGGAAGCTGCCATTCGCGCGGGCGACTTCAAGAAAATCGGCAGTGTTCTGATTGCGCGTCACGGCAAGCTGGTCTATGAAAACTACTTTGAAGGCAACGCCGATACATTACGCGATACCCGCTCGGCCACCAAGAGCATCACAGACGCCCTGGTAGGGATCGCTATCGCCGACAAGAAGCTCAGTGGCGTGGATGCCTGCGTACCGGCCATCCTTCCCGAGCGCGCCAAGAAGATGCAGAATCCCGATCCGCGAAAGGACAAGATCACGGTCGAAGATTTTCTGACCATGTCGTCGGTCCTCGAATGCGATGACTGGAATGATGCCTCCCGCGGTAACGAGGAGCGCATGTATGTGATCGAAGATTGGGCGCAATTC
>CAYOUY010000237.1:0-19017 GCA_964407245.1 uncultured Acidobacteriaceae bacterium | reverse complement strand
CAACTTCATTGGCAATCGGATCGGAACGTTCTCGGTCTTGAATGTCATCCGGCTGATGCAGGAGATGGGATTCACCATCGAAGAAGTGGACGCCCTCACGGGACAGGCCGTTGGATGGCCGAAGTCGGCGACGTTCCGCACCATCGATCTGGTCGGCCTCGACATCCTGGGCCACGTCGTAGGCAACATGACACAGAACGTGCATGATGAACGCGGCGATCTGCGGCTGCCGGATTTCTTCCATCAGATGCTGCAGAAGAAATGGCTGGGCGATAAAACCAAGGGCGGATTCTACAAGAAGGCGAAGGGCGGCGACGGCAAGGAAGATGAGCGCCTCGCTCTCGACTGGAAGACGCTCGAGTATCATCCGCGGCAGAAACCGAAATTCGCTGCCCTCGACATGGCCAAGAACATTGAAGACACGGGAGCACGACTGCGAACGTTGTTGGGTTTGCCTGATGGCAAGAGTCCCTCGGGTGCAGCAGCGGCCTCGAGCGGTTCTCAAAAAGATAAGGCTGGGGCATTCCTCTGGTCGGCCTTGTCAGATCTGTGGACGTACTCGGCCAATCGCCTGCCGGAGATTGCCGATTCCGTTGTCGAAATCGATCGGGCGATGCGCCTGGGCTTTAACTGGGAGCTTGGCCCGTTTGAACTTTGGGATGCCGCCGGAGTCGAGGCCACAGTCGCGCGCATGAAGAAAGAGGGCAAGCCGGTCGCCGCGAATGTGGAACGATTACTCGCTTCGGGGCAAAAGTCGTGGTACATCGACGATCCGAAATCGCCTGCCGGGCGCAAGTATTGGGACTCAGGGACCGTGAGTTGGGAGCCGGTTCGCGTTCCAGCCGGTGTGTGGTCGGTCACGGTGGCGAAGAAGTCCAACGGAGTGGTGAAGAAAAACTCCGGCGCGTCGCTGGTCGATCTTGGAGATGGAGTCGCGTGCCTCGAGTTCCACTCGAAAATGAACGCGCTAGGGGCGGACATCATCAGCTTGATTGCGCAGACCCTCAAGCCGGGCGGGCCGGGAGACGGCTTCGACGCGTTCGTCATAACCAACGATGCAACAAACTTTTCCGTCGGCGCCAATGTGATGCTGCTGCTGATGAGTGTGCAGGAGGAGGAGTGGGACGACGTCGACCTCGCCATCCGGCAGTTCCAAGGGATGACGCAGGCCATCAAGTTCTCGCCGAAACCGGTGGTGTCGGCGCCATTCGGTCTATGCCTTGGCGGCGGCACCGAGATTTCCCTGCATGCCGCGGCGCGCCAGCCTCATGCCGAGCTTTATACAGGTCTGGTCGAGGTCGGTGTGGGCTTGTTGCCCGGCGGCGGAGGCTGCAAGGAAATGTTGCTCCGCGCAGTAGACGCTGCCTCGGCGTCGCGAGGTGGCGCAGCGGCGTTGAGCGGTTCTCAAAAAGACGCGCTGGCCGGATCGGTCGAAATGCTGGAAGCCATGAAAAAGGCATTTGAGACCATCGCGACAGCGAAAGTGGCGACCTCGGCCCATGAAGCCCGGGGGTTGGGTTTCCTCTCGGATTCGGACCGCATTACTATGAACCGCGAGCGGGTGCTTTCCGATGCGAAGGCGCGGGCGCTGGAACTGGTGCGTGCGGGATATGAGCCGCCAGTGCCGCGCACCGACGTTCCGGCCCCGGGAGAAAGTCTTCTGGCGGCGCTCAAGATGGGCGTTCACCTTATGCGGCAGGGCGACTACATCACTGATTATGAGGTGAAGCTGGGTGGAAAGATCGCCGAGGTAATCTGCGGCGGCCACGTCACTCCGGGAACGCCGCTAAGCGAGCAGTACATCCTTGATCTCGAGCGCGAGACCTTCAAGTCTCTCTGCGGCGAGAAGAAGACACAGGAGAGGATTCAATACACACTGAAGACGGGCAAGACGCTGAGGAACTAGATGGGATCACTGATGCGAGTCTTGAAAAAAAACCTACCGACCGTTGGATTGGCGAAGGCTAGACTGGTGATCGCCGGACTAACGATCCTCCTGTTAGAACCTCTAGCCGCTCACGCGCAGAGCAACGCTCCCACAAAAGAAACTGCTCCTGACGTGCCCGATGCCATCGCCGTTCCCGCGGGCCTGGAGCCGGTGCTGTTTGTGCACGCCAAAGGATCGCAGGTCTACACCTGTCAGGCGGGCGCGGATGGTAAGTTTGCCTGGACTCTGAAAGGCCCGGAGGCCGAACTAAGGGACCGGAGCGACAAAGTCATCGGTGAGCACTCCGCCGGGCCAACCTGGAAGCTAAAAGATGGCAGCGAAGTCACGGGCAGGGCCGCAGCGCACGTGGATTCGCTCGATGCCGACTCCATTCCGTGGCTGCTGGTGAATGTCGTCAGCAATTCGGGAAAAGGACAGCTTGCGAAAGTGACGGCCATCCAACGGGTGCACACGCACGGCGGCAAGCCGGGTGACGCGTGCGATGAAGCCCACAAAGACGCAGAAACCAAGAGCAACTACACCGCTGACTATTTCTTCTTCGCGCCGGCGAAGTGACCGCGCGCTGAAGCGAAAGGGCAGCAAGGGTCATCAAATTAACGGTTCTCTTAGATGGAGAAATTTTATGCGTGAAGTCGTGATTGCTTCGTCGGTTCGCACGCCGGTGGGACGCGCTTACAAAGGAACGTTGCGCGCCACGCGGCCGGATGAACTCGCTGCAGTTGCCATCAAAGGTGCGCTCGAGCGCGTACCCCAGCTCAATCCCAAAGAAATCGAAGACGTAATCCTCGGTTGCGCCATGCCCGAGGCCGAGCAGGGGATGAACGTGGCCCGCATCGCTTCGTTGAGAGCGGGATTGCCGGTTGAGGTCTCGGCGCTCACGATCAATCGCTTTTGTTCTTCGGGATTGCAGGCGATTGCCATGGCGGCCGAGCGCATTATGAGCGGCGGCGCGGATGTCATCGTCGCAGGCGGAACGGAATCGATGACGATGATTCCGATGGGCGGCCACAAAATTTCACCGAACCCGTGGCTGGTCGATCATTATCCCGACGCATACCTCTCGATGGGCCTGACGGCTGAGCGCGTGGCTCAGCGCGTCGGAATCACGCGTCAGGCGGCGGATGAGTTCTCGCTGCGCAGCCATCAGAAAGCGCTGGCGGCGATCCAGGCCGGGAAATTCGATGACGAGATTGTGCCCGTGCCGGTGAGCTTCAGCACGCCCAACGGCTCGAAGCCGAAGAAGCAAGATATTTTGTTCAAGGTGGACGAAGGGCCGCGCGGCGATACTTCGCTGGAAGCGCTGCTCTCTCTGAAACCTGCGTTTCACGTAAAGGGTACAGTGACCGCAGGAAATTCGTCGCAGATGTCGGACGGCGCCGCCGCGGCGGTTGTAGTGTCAGCGGAGCGGGCAAAGGCCCTGGGCCTCAAGCCGCTGGCCCGGTACGTTTCATTCGCCACGGCGGGATACAAGCCCGAAGAAATGGGACTGGGCCCGGTGTTTGCCATTCCGAAGGCTCTAAAAATGGCCGGGCTGAAACTTTCCGACATTGATGTGATCGAGTTGAACGAGGCGTTCGCGGCGCAGTCGCTGGCCGTGATCAAGGAAGCTGGTCTCGATCCGGAGAAGGTCAATCCCAATGGTGGCGCGATCGCGCTCGGGCATCCGCTGGGCTGCACGGGGGCGAAGCTCACAGCGACCGTGATCCGCGAAATGAAGCGGCGCAAGGCTCGCTACAGTATGGTGACCATGTGTGTCGGAGGAGGCATGGGCGCAGCCGGAATTTTCGAGAACGTGTAGGACCGACTAACTGCCCGCGAAACACCCATTGAACGCGGAGTTTCCGGCCTATCATTCGCGACACAACCGAATTAGAATTGTGTAGGGTTCCCGCCGAGCTCTTATGGTGGCCGGCGGTTCATTCGTGAGGGACGTCATGGCAACAACCACTGCAGTACCCAAGACCAAAATTTCCGGTGGCAGCTTTCTGCTGGAGGCGCGGCAGCCGGAAGAAGTTTTCACTCCTGAAGATTTTTCGGAACAGCATCAGCTCATCGGCCAGACTACGGAAGAGTTTGCGGTCAACGAAATTATTCCCAACATTGAGAAGATCGAGCACAAGGATTTCTCGGTAACGCGCGACCTGCTGAAGAAAGCGGGCGAACTCGGCCTGGCAGGAGTCGAGATTCCCGAGGCGTACGGCGGCCTCGAGATGGACAAGGTGACCGCCGCTGTCATTGCCGACCACATTGCGAAATACGCCGGCTTCGCCACCAGTTGGGGCGCGCACAGCGGCATCGGGCTTTTGCCGATCGTGTATTTCGGTACAGAAGAGCAAAAGAAGAAATACTTGCCACGCATCGCCGCGGGCGAGATCGTGGGCGCATATGCGCTGTCGGAATCGACTTCCGGCTCGGACGCCATGAATATTCGCGCCCGGGCTGAGCTTTCGAAAGACGGCAAGCATTACATCCTGAATGGCGAAAAGATGTGGATCACCAACGCCGGATTCGCGGACCTGTTCACGGTTTTTGCCAAGATCGACGGCGAGAAGTTCTCGGCATTTCTCATCGAGCGCGGCTTCCCCGGATTTTCAATCGGCGCGGAAGAACACAAAATGGGAATTCGTGGGTCGTCGACCTGCCCCATTATTCTGAATGACTGCAAGGTGCCGGTCGAGAATCTTCTGGGCGAGATCGGCAAGGGACACCTGATCGCCTTTAACATTTTGAATATTGGGCGCTTCAAGCTGGGCGCGATGTGCATTGGCGGTGGCCGGGTGTCGATGGAAAACGCCATTGCCTATGCCAAGCAGCGCAAGGCTTTCAACAAAGTCATCGGGGACTTCGGGCTGGTACGCGAGAAGATCGCCAACATGGCGACTCTGCTCTATGTCGGTGAATCGCTGGTCTATCGCACGGTCGCGATGATGGACCAGGCTTTGAGCGAAGTCGACAAATCGGCTGCCGATGCCGCGAAGCAGTCGCTGAAGGCGATCGAAGAGTATGCGGTCGAGTGCTCCATCCTCAAAGTGTGGGGCTCGGAGATGATCGACTACATCGTCGACGAGACCATGCAGATTTACGCAGGCTATGGATTCGTCGAGGAGTATCCGGCGGAACGGGCGTATCGCGATGCCCGCATCAACCGCATTTTTGAGGGCACAAACGAGATCAACCGGTTGATCATCACTGGCTTTCTGCTGAAGCGGGCGATGACCGGCCAGTTGCCGCTAATGCCGGCCATCAAAAAACTGATGGACGAAGTGCTTTCCGGACCTTCGACGGGAGAAGAACTGGAGGGCGCGCTCGCGGAGGAGCGCAAATTGGTGGCGCAAGCCAAGAAGCTGGGACTGTTTGCGGCGGGCGCTGCCACGCAGAAATACATGCAGGCGATCCAGGATCAGCAGGAGATTATGGGCGCGATCGCCGACATGACCATCGAGACCTACGCGATGGAATCGGCTGTGATACGCGCGCAGAAGATCGCCGAGGCCAAAGGTGAAGCGGCCGCGGCCTTGCCGATTGCCATGACCCGCGTGTACCTGTCGCAGGCCATGGAGAAAGTCGACTCTGCGGCACGCCGGGTAATCGCCGCCGTTGCCGATGGCGACATGCTGCGCACCCAGCTTGCCATCCTGCGCCGGCTGGCGAAATACGAACCGTTTAACACGATCGAACTGCGCCAGCAGGTCGCGCAGAAAATGATCGAGCGCGGCAAGTACACGCTGGCGTAACCGATTTCAACCATGGAGCGGGAACAGGTACCGCTCCATTTGTCTTTCAATAGCTGCAGTGCTCCCAGTCTCTTTTATTGCTTCGGGAAGTTCGGGTCTGCTTTCACTTCCTCAATCTGCGCCGTGTGGCGGAGGACGCTGTGCGCCGAGATCAGCAGCAGCCACTGGTAGCCGTCCATGGTTCCCAGCACCGGGTGGTCAAAAAAGTGGTCGCGCAAATCGTCGTTCGTGCTGCGAATGTAGTCCATGTTGGCTGAGCGGCTGGTTTCGAATACCTTCACCAGTTCCGCTTCTGTAGCCCAACGGCCCGTCGGCTTCAGAAATTCCGGAGCCTGGGCTTTGTGGCTACGGTCCGGCACTCTGTCAATGATGATCTGATCTTTCCCCTTCACCTGCTCGCGTTTTTCGGGCGCCGCGGGAGATTGCGTGATCTGCTTCTGCACCAGATCCATGAGGGACGATTCGCGCTCCTCCGCCGTCGGTGTGGTTGGGGCGGTCGCTGGCGCGGTCTGTGCGATGGCGGAAGTCAGGGCGAAACACAAAATCCCCAGAGCAACGGTCGCGGTCTTCCTTGCTTGCATGAAATCCTCCTGAGAGATCGATCAGGAGATGCCAGCTTATCGCCAAGGATGCAAAAACACTCAGCGGCCGTCCGGTTTTAGCCCTTCCATCACGCTCTGAATGAGCTCTTTGGCCCCGGTCAGGCTGTTCATGATGATCTGGATATCCATGACCGGTTTGCCCGGCCAGCGCTGGCTTTGGCAGTAGACGCCGTGCTGGCCCACCAGGGCCATGGCGTCGGTGATCATGTCGAGGGTGACGGCGAGGCGGCCGCGGGGCACGCCCATCATGGTCTCGTAGCGCTCGAGTTCTTCCTGTTTCTCGTCGAATACGGGCATTGCACGATTGTACCCGCTGCCGTGCGGGGCGCATAATCATCGCGGACACAATCCTTCTTCAAACGTCAAAAAGTGGTGGAGAACACGCACTCCAAAGGAGATGCCATGCAAAAACGAATTGCCATCTTTGCTCTGTTCGCCCTCGTTTTCACGGCCGCATCGTTTGCACAAGGTAATCGCCCCAGCCCGCCTGCGTCGGCGACATGCGATCTCGGTGGCGGCAAGACTGTTAAGACCGATTACTCCAGTCCGCGCATGAAGGGGCGCAAAATCTTTGGCGATCTGGTGCCGCTGGGTCAGGTATGGCGAACGGGCGCAAACGAGGCGACGACATTCGTCACCAGCGCGGACGTTGTGGTGGGCGGCAAAACGGTTCCGGCGGGCAGCTACACGATTTTCACCGTCCCGGCCGCTGACAAGTGGACGCTGATCATCAACAAAAAGACGGGCGAGTGGGGAATCCCCTACAAGTACGAGAGGGACGAACTGGCGCGCGTGGACATGAAGGTCTCCAAGCTGCCCTCGCCGGTTGAGAATTTTACGATCGCGTACGACAAGACCGGGAGCGGCTGCGCCCTGCGCCTGGAATGGGAGACTACGCGCGCGGCGGTTGACATCAGCGCGAAGTAACGATCGACAGAATGGATGATGGTCTGACTTCTTGACGGCCAAGTGAAAATGTCGGACGGGATCGACTTTCGGGCCACACAAGAAATTGACGGTCATTGATTTCGTGTGGGCGTACAATTTGTCCAACGGCATTCTCACGGGAGGTGTCCATGCCCGTTTACGATTACGTTTGCCTCGATTGTCATAAGCCCTTCGAAGTGGTTCTCACCCTGACCGAGCACGATAAGGAAGCTCCAAAGTGCCCGCATTGTGGAAGTAAGAACGTGGAGCAGGAAGCCGCGGCATTCTTTGCAGTGACTTCCAGAAAAAGCTAGAAAATCTGAAAGACGTGGCGAGACGAACTCACGGTTTTGTGGGTGGGAGCGCGTCTGCAGCTTGCTGAGCTCGGGTGAACCCCGGGTCGATCTTGAGCGCCTGCTGGTACGCTCCACGAGCCAAACCGGGCACACCGAACTGCGCGTAGGCTTGGCCAAGTTCAAAGCAGGCTTCGGCGGTCGGGCGCAGATTGATCGATTGGGTCAGATCGTCGATGGCCTCTTGCAGCTTTCCCTGTTTGCGTGCCAGCAGGCCAAGCCCCAGCCATGAGTTGAACATCTGCGGATTCAGACGCATCGACTGGTCAAAGCTTTTCCGCGCTTCGTTGTCGTCCCCCAGCGCCTGCTGTGCCAGCCCAAGATTGGCGTAGGTCTGGGCGAGCAAGCCCCGATCTGAAGTCAGGGATACTGCCGTTTCATACTGCTTGATCGCCTCGCGCAACTGGCCGTGAGTCTGATAGTAGGCACCGAGGTTGCTGCGGCTCATCGGATCTTTCGGATTCATTCGCGACGCCGCTTCGAAATGGGGATGAGCCTCTTCTTCTTTGCCCATCAAAATCAGGGCTCCGCCCAGATTGTCTTCCGCGATGAAGTTGCCTCGCGTAATCGAAACCGCGTGCGACCACAATTCGTAACTGCTTCGCCAGTAACCGATCTGGTGATGCGTCACGAGCGCTAACGCAAGTATGGCTGCAGCGGAGGGAATCCAGCGCCAGATCGGCGCAATCTTCTTGTCGTCAAGAATTTCCGTCAGGCCGAACCCGATCATCACGAATATCCCGAGCTCCGGGATATACGCGAAGCGGTCAGCCATCGCCTGATCTCCGACTTGAACCAGCCCGATCGTGGGCAGCAGAATGCCGAGAAACCACAGCCAGCCGACAATCAGATATCTACGCCTGCAGAAGATCGATAATCCAGTAACCGCAAGCAGCAGTACCGTGGCACAACCGACTTGCCAGCCCGAGAGCGAATTTCCCGGGTGCGGATAGACCGGCGTCAGGCGGCTCGGCCAAAGAATCTTCCAAATGTACTCCGCATAAGAAACAGCCGCATTCCCGGCGCGGACCATCCACGGAAACTGCTGGGTAGAGCGAGTCGCTCCGGCAGCTTTTTGCGCAACTAACGTCACCCACGACGCAGCCGCAGACATGATCAACAACGGAACCTTCTCGACAACCAGCGTCCCCACAGGTGCCGGTTGAGCCTGCATTTGGCTCGATTCGTGGCTGCGCTTCATTCTTCCCAGCGGCCAATAGTCAAGCAGCAGCAGAGCGAACGGCAACGTGACCGCCATCGGCTTCGAAGCCAATGCGCACGCGAAAAGACCTGCTACCGTCGCGTAGCGCTTCCAGTTCGGCCGCACCGCATACCATCCGTAGGCGCCAATGCATGCCAAAAAGAAAAATCCGCTGAGAACGTTCTTTCTCTCCGCTGCCCACGCGACCGATTCCACATTCAGTGGATGCACCGCAAACAGAGCCGCCACAAGAACACTTGGCAACCATCGGCCGCTAACCCACGTCAGCAGGAGGAACACTAGTACCGCGTTACAACTGTGGATCAACAAGCTCACGAAATGGTGCCCGGCCGGATTAAACCCAAAAAGCTGAACGTCAAGCGCGTGTGAGATCCACGTTAGCGGATGCCAGAATCCTCCCTGACCGGTTGAGCTCAGCGCCCACTTCACCGTCGCCCAGTTGAGTCCGCCTCGGATGTAGGGATTCTCGGTGATATAGCGATCGTCGTCGCAGTTGATAAACGGATTCCGGCTTACCGCGTCATACAAGGTCAGAGTTGCGACGACCAGCAGAAGACAGACGACCACATTGCGTTTCCCCGCTGATGCGAACATGCCTGCATCGGCTCGAACCGCCTGCACCCTCTGCATTTTTGCGGAACTGGTCGCCATGATCGCTGCGCGTCGTTTTGATTATAGGAGGGCAGAAACCTGCAGATGCCGGCATCTGTGCCTTGGCAATAACCGTGGTAACTCGAATACCTGCTGGGGAGAATCCTCCAGCAGAACTCTAAGCTTTCCAACGCAGTACTGGTTTTCGCGCAGCGGCGGTCTCGTCCAGCCGTGAAACGCGCGTGGAATGCGGCGCATCGAGCACCATCTGCGGATCTTCCTCGACTTCCTCGGCGATCGACTTCATGGCTTCGATAAACAGGTCGAGTTCTTCCTTCGGCTCGCTTTCAGTCGGCTCGATCATCAGCGCCCCCGGCACGATCAGCGGAAACGCCGTGGTGTAAGGGTGGAAGCCGTAGTCGATGAGGCGCTTGGCGATGTCCATGGTGTGCACGCCCTTTTTCGCCTGCACTTTGTCGCTGAATACGACCTCGTGCATGCTGGGCGTGTCGTAGGGCAAATCGTAAGTACCCTCGAGGCCTTTGCGAATGTAGTTGGCGTTGAGCACGGCGTCTTCGGTTGTCTGGCGTAAGCCGTCTGGACCGTTCGCCTGGATGTAGGCGAGCGCGCGCACGAACATGCCGAAGTTGCCGTAGAAGGCGCGCACACGGCCGATTGACTGTGGACGGTTATATTCGAAGGCCAGCGAGCCGTCGGTGTTTCTGACGACGACCGGCGCCGGGAGAAAAGACTCAAGAATTTTCTTGATCGCGACCGGGCCCGAACCCGGGCCACCTCCACCGTGCGGCGTGGAAAACGTCTTGTGCAGGTTCAGGTGCATGACGTCCACGCCAAAATCGCCGGGGCGCGCTTTGCCCACCAGCGCGTTCATGTTGGCGCCATCCATGTAAAGCAGGGCGCCTTTGGCGTGGAGAATGCCGGCGATCTTGTGAACATCATGCTCGAATACACCCAAGGTATTGGGATTGGTCAGCATGAGAGCCGCGACATCCTCGTTCATCTGCGCTTCGAGTAAGCCAATGTCGACCATCCCGCGCGAATCCGATTTCAGATTCTCGACCGCATAGCTCACCATGGCCGCGGTGGCCGGATTCGTTCCGTGGGCGGAGTCGGGGATGAGAATTTTCTTCCGCGGATTCCCCTTGGACTGGTGATACGCGCGCACCAGTAACAGGCCGGTCATTTCGCCGTGAGCACCCGCGGCGGGCTGCAGCGTAATCGCGTCCATGCCGGTGATTTCGATCAGGCACTCGCTCAAGGTTTTGATAATGCGCAACGCGCCCTGCGAGATTTCCTCAGGCTGGTAGGGATGCGAGTTGGCGATCCCGTCCACGCGCGCGACGGCCTCGTTCACGCGCGGGTTGTATTTCATAGTGCAGGATCCAAGCGGATACATGCCAAGATCGATCGCGTAGTTCCAACTGGAGAGCCGCGTGAAATGGCGGATAATTTCGATCTCGCTCACCTCAGGCATTGCACCCAGATCTTTTCGCTCGGAAGAACCGAGGAGCTTTGCCGCATCCACTGCCGGCACGTCGAGTGGCGGAAGTTTCCACGCGGACTTGCCCGGCGAGGACTTTTCAAAGATCAGACCCTCGTTCTGATTCACGTGACGCGTGGCTTTGCGGGTCATGCGCTTCATCGCGTCACCTCTTCGAGGCCGGCTTCTTTGCCCGATCGCACGGAGCGCTCACTCTCGGCCACGAGCCCTACCGCCGTATCGATCGCGCTCCGCATGGTAAGTTCCGTGCAGCACCACAGGGCCGCATTCCGTAATTCCGGATAGAACTTCTTCAGCGGGAGTCCGCCCACAATCTTGTGCCCGAGCAGGCGGCTGTTGATCGCCTTCGGGTCTTCGCTGGTTTGCACAACAAATTCGTTAAAGCGTGGCGAGCCGCCGAATAAGATTTTGCCATGCTTCGCAAATTGCTCGGCCGCGTACGCGGTCTTGGCCAGATTCTGCTTGGCCAGTTCCTTCAGGCCAACTTTTCCGTAAACCGCCATAAAAATGTTCGCCATGAGGGCGACTAAGGCCTGGTTGGTACAGATGTTCGAGGTCGCCTTCTCGCGGCGGATGTGCTGTTCGCGGGTGGCCAGCGTCAGAACGAAGCCGCGCTTGCCCTGCTTGTCGGTCGTCTGCCCGACCAGGCGGCCCGGCATCTGGCGGACATTTTTCTCGCGCGTTGCGATGACGCCGCAATATGGGCCACCGAAACCCATCGGCACGCCGAAGGATTGAGCTTCCATGGCGATGACGTCGGCCTGCCGCGGCGGTTCAACGATTCCCAGCGAAACAGCTTCCGCGATCGAGACCACCATCATCGCCCCGTTCTTGTGGGCGATTTCGGCGACGGCATCTACGTCTTCGATGGTGCCGAAGAAATTCGGCGACTGGATCAGTACACATGCCGTTTCTGGAGAAATTGAATTCTCCAGTTCCTTCCGGTTTACGCGGCCGTCGCCGCCGAATCCGACCAGCGAGAGCGGTATGCCCTGATGTGTGGCGTAGGTGGTCAGCACTTCGCGGTATTCCGGATGCAAGCTCCGCGCCAGGACCACCGACCGGCGTCCGGTCAGGCGCACCGCCATCATCACGGCTTCGGCGGCGGCGGTCGAACCGTCGTACATGGAAGCATTCGCGACTTCCATGCCGGTCAGTTCGCAGATCATGGTCTGGAATTCGAAGATCGACTGCAGCGTGCCCTGAGAAATTTCGGCCTGATACGGCGTGTACGCGGTAAGAAACTCGCCGCGCGAAATCAGCGAGTCGATAATGACGGGCCGGTAGTGAAAGTACGCGCCCGCGCCCAGAAAACTGGTGTAGCCGTCGCCGTTTTCGCGCGAACGCTGGCGGAAGTAGTCCACGATTTCCGATTCCGCCATCTGGCGCGGGATGTTGAGGTCGCGGTTGAGCCTGTACTCGGCGGGAATTGGCGCGAAAAGATCGTCAACCGACCGTAAGCCAATCGCTTTCAGCATGGCTTCGCGGTCAGCAGGAGATTTAGGTAAGTAGCGCATAGAAAGCTATACGGATGTATTCAAGGCCGACTGCGATTCGTGCTCGGTACTGGCCTCGATCTCAGAGTGAAAATTTTAGATTGCAGATTTTCCGCATGAAGTGACTCGGATCACACTGCAATCGAAATTCTGGCATCGAAAATCGTCAGTGGCCCGCCTCTTCGGCGACGAATTTCTCGTAGTCTGCCGCCGAAAGCAAGGCGTTCAGCTCAGCCGTATTTTTCAGCCTGATCTTCACCATCCAGGAGCCGTGGGCGTCTTTATTGACATTCTCCGGAGACGTGGCCAGCGCGCCGTTCACCTCCGTCACCGTGCCGGAAGCCGGCGCGAACAAATCCGACACCGCTTTGACCGATTCGACCGTGCCGAAGGTCTTGCCGGCGACGAGTTCCGTGCCAACTTTTGGAGTCTCTACGAAAACGATGTCGCCAAGCGACTGCTGCGCGTAATCGGTGATACCGATAGCGGCAGAGTTGCCGTTCACCTGGATCCACTCGTGTTCCTTGGTGTATTTGCGATCTGTGGGGTAGGCCATAAAACCTCTTGCTCCTAGCTTCCGGCTTATGTCTGTGACGCTCTCCCTTGTTCGCGGCTATGCCGCTTTCTTCGGCCGCTTGTAAAACGGCGTTGGCACGACCAGCGCAGCAGTACCCTGTCCGCGGATTTCCACCTTCACGGTACTGCCGACTGCACCTAACTCCGGGGGCACATAGGCCAGCGCAATGTTTTTCTTCAGAAACGGCGCCGGCGACCCGCTGGTGACATAGCCAATCTCGCGTCCGCCATTATCGAGCACCTTGTAGCCATCGCGAGCGATGCCCCGCTCCGTCATTTCAAGGCCAACGAGAGTTCGCTTCAGGTCGGCGGCTCTTGCCTTGCCGAGCGCCGCACGACCGATGAACGCGGTCTTCTCCATCTTGCAGAAGCGGTCGAGGCCGGCTTCCCAAACATTAATCGTATCGGAGATCTCGTGGCCGTAGAGCGGTAACCTGCCTTCCAGTCGCAGGGTGTTGCGCGCGCCAAGACCGCAGGGAACGGCGCCAAACTCCTTGCCTGCGGCCAGAACCTCGTACCACACGCGGGCGCTGGTGGCCTCATCCGCGGGAATGTAGACTTCGAACCCGTCTTCGGCGGTGTAGCCGGTGCGGCCCATCAGGATGTTCGGCAAGCCGCACAGGTTGCCGCGTGTGACCCAATAGAACTTCACCGCATTCAAGTCGGCATCGGTGAGCTTCTGCAAAAGGTTGACCGCCTTCGGGCCCTGAATGGCGATCTGAGTGAAATCATCGGAGAGATTTTCCACGGCGCAATCGAACTGGCGCGTGTTCTCGCGCACCCAGCTGAAATCCTTCTCACGCGTGCCCGCGTTGATGACGAGCAGGTATTCGTCTTCGGCCAGGCGGTGCACGATCACGTCATCGACGAACGTTCCCTCGGGATAGAGCAGCACGGAGTACTGCGCCTGGCCGATCGCCAGCTTCGACGCGTCGTTCATCGAGATGTGCTGAACCGCAGCGAGCGCCTGCGGGCCGGCGAGGCGGATATCGCCCATGTGGCTGACGTCGAAAATGCCGACGCCGGTGCGCACGGCCATGTGCTCATTGATAATTCCGCAGCCGATCGCCGCCGGATACTCGACGGGCATGTCCCAGCCATTGAACTCCACCATCTTCGCGCCCATCTGGCGATGGACGGCGTTCAGAGCGGTTTTGCGGACGGCAGGGGCCTCAACCGAATGCAAAATGTACCTCAATCAGCCAGCGGCGGCAGGTCTGGCAGGTTGCTGTGACTGTTTACCGTAACACGTGCTTTTTCGGTGGGTCAAACGGCATGATCAAAGGTCAAAGCGCTCTATCGAGTCTCCCGGTCCAGCCACTTTTCGACGCTCACCGGTTGCCACTCTTCCAGCGCTTCTAGCAGTGCAGGCACGGAGTCCCGCGCCAATACCAGGGCTCGATTCTCCGGCTTGAGAAAGCGCTCTTCGACGGCGTGGTCGAGCATGGCGAGCAGCGGCGAGTAATAACCCAACACATTCAGAATGCCGCAGGGCTTGGCATGCAGGCCGAGTTGCGCCCAGGTGACGATTTCGCAGAACTCTTCGAGCGTCCCGAAGCCGCCGGGCAAGGCGACGAATGCGTCGGACAAATCGGCCATGAGGGCCTTGCGTTCGTGCATCGAGCGCACGACGCGGAGTTCGGTAAGCCCAAGGTGCCCGACTTCCAGCGCCATCAAATGCTCCGGGATGACTCCCACCGCCTCACCGCCAGCGGCCAGCACGGCTTCGGCGATCGCTCCCATGAGGCCAACTTTTCCTCCGCCGTAAACCAGTCCGATCTTGCGTCGCGCCAGTTCGACGCCCAACTGTTCGGCGCAGGCACGATACTCGCGCCGATTGCCCGCACTGGAACCGCAAAAGACACAGATTCGCTTCATGGCGCCATTTTAAGGCGAAGAGAAGTGGAAAACTGGGCCGCAAACAGCCAGGTTAGCTCGTTGCCCGGTTGGGCGAGCCGGCAGTTATCGTCCGAACTGCACCGTCACGCGCGTTCCGGCGGGAACGTGCGTGCCCGCGGCTGGCGATTGCTGGCGGGCGACTCCGCTGCCAACGGCATCGAGTTCGAGGCCAATGTCCTGCGCTGCTTCGACCGCGCCGCGCACGGTCTTGCCCACAAAGGACGGCACGATGATGCCGCCCTGTTCCACGTTGAGTACGACGGTTCCGGTTGTGGGCGCAACTGCCTGCGGGGCAGCGGCCGAAGTAACAGCACTAGACGCTACAGGTGTCGGAGGCACGGCTTTGGCTTGGTCTGATGGACTCACGGCTACCGCCTCGCGCATTGCTGCCTGTACGACATGCGCGTCCCGATTGGCCCGCGCGGGCGACTGTCGCTGTGCTACACCGGGCTTGGCCATTCCGGACGAATCTACGTTCACCTCGGCGGTCTCCAGCGGCTCACCAGGATGATCGGGCGTGTCGTCAGCCAGGTCCTTATCTTTTACTTTGGATTGCGCCAGCAACAACTGATGCTGCGGCGCGAGCGGCAGATCGTGCGGCACATGCAGATACTCAAGCGCCTGCTGCGCGATACGGCGGAAGACCGGCGCGGAGACCTGTCCTCCCTGATGGGGACCTACGGGAGAGTCGAGGATCACAGCGACTACGATTTGTGGATTGTTAAGCGGAGCAAAACCCGCGAAGGTGGCGTTGTACTTAGTCTTCGAATATGCTCCGGTTAAAGGATCGATTTTTTGCCCAGTTCCCGTCTTTCCTCCTGCCGTGTAGCCGTCAAGGACGGCTCTGCGGGCCGTACCTTCAAGAATGACCTTTTGCATCATGGAGCGCATCTGCGCCGCAGTATAAGGAGAGATCACGCGCCGCCCCTCCACCGGATGAAACTCGGCCGTTTGCACTGCTCCTTGCGGAGGCACGGTTCCAGCGACAATGCGCGGCGCAACATAGACTCCGTCGTTCGCGAACGTTGAAATCATCGCCGCAAGTTGAATCGGCGAAATGCCGACTTCCTGGCCTATCGAGATTGCAGCGATTGAAACCTTCGACCACCGGCTGGGAGGCTTGGTGATACCGCGCGTCTCACCGGGCAGTTCGATGCCAGTCTGCTGACCCAGTCCGAACGCCCGCATATATTTGTAATAACGTTCTTCGCCCAGTCGCAGGGCGATTTTGATAGTGCCCACGTTGCTCGATTCTGCCAGCACGCCCCAGACCGGCAGCAGGCCGTGCTTTTTCGAGTCGCGGATGCGCATGCCGTTGTAGACGATCGACCCCATCTGACAATCGAAAATCTCGTTGGGATTGGTCAACTTCTCTTCGAGCGCCGCGGAAATCGTAACCACCTTGAACGCAGAGCCCGGTTCGTAGACGTAACTCACGGCGCGGTTGGTCAGGGCCGCGGGCGTGATCTGCTTGCGCAGATTGGGATTGAAGGTCGGCCGATTGGCCAGCGCCAGAATTTCTCCCGTGTGCGGGTTCTCGACGATGACCGTTCCGGCGATCGCCTGGGTGTCGTGAATCGCCTGGTCAAGTTCTTTTTCCGCGATGTACTGAATGTTCTTGTCGATGGTGAGAACAAGATTCTCGCCGGGCTCGGGCTGGGTCTCGACGTCGGAGAACCACTGTTTTCGCGCATCGACGGAGATGAACATTTTCCCGTCGCGGCCGCGCAGTTGATCGTCAAATTCGTGCTCGATGCCGCTCTGGCCGGAGTCTTCCATGCCGACCGAGCCGAGTACCTGTGCGGCCAAATCGCGTGCGGGATAAAAGCGTTTGGGCTCTTTCTGGAAGTGAATGCCCTGCAGGCTGAGCGACTTGATACGCTCGATGGTCTCGTCGTCGGCCTTGCGCGCCACCCAGCAAAATGTTTTGTGGGCGCGGCAGTCGGCCAGCACGACATTCGCGTCCTCGCCGGTGATGCGCGTGATCAGCGAGATTGCGGTGGGAAGGTCTTTGACCTCCGTAGGCACGGCAAAGGCGGAATCGACCATTACCGACATGGCCAGCTCGCGTCCAGCGCGGTCGTAGATGACGCCTCGCTTGGCGGCCAGCGGAATCGCGCGCTGCTGCTGATGTCCAGCCTGCTTGACGAAACCCCCGTAGCTGAAAATCTGCAGGTAAACGAGGCGGCCGCAGATGGCCATGCACCACAATAGGAGTGCTGCACCTAGAAGGTAGAGGCGGGAGTTCTTGGCGAGATTGGATTCAATTGCCGACATCGACTGTATTTATTTGTCTGTCATCCTGAGACCTGCGCTTTCTGCGGGCCGAAGGACCTATGCAACTTGCCGGCGGCGCCCTTTCCGGAAGCGAAATTGCATCGATCCTTCGCTTCGCTCGGGATGACAACGCTCCAAAGAGTGGTTCTAGACAAATATGGCGGCCTACATTCAGACAGGCCGCCGCTGCGAAACCGCCGAGGTTCGCTCGGCCCGTCCGGATCAGAGATCCGGACCCACACAAATCTCTACTGCCCCGGGATCGGCACCATCGCCGCGCTCGCCATCACCGGGCCCTGGCCATCGGCCGTAGCGCCGTCCATGCGGATCACTTGTCCGGGGTTGGGCGGCACGAGTCCCATGCGACGCGCCAGCACATCGATGCGCTCGGGATCGCGCAACGAGGCTT
The DNA here is from genome assembly GCA_964407245.1 of uncultured Acidobacteriaceae bacterium. Classification (GTDB taxonomy): domain Bacteria; phylum Acidobacteriota; class Terriglobia; order Terriglobales; family Acidobacteriaceae; genus Sulfotelmatobacter. The sequence continues at coordinate 1,461 of CAYOUY010000237.1, read as the reverse complement.
CCTCCAGCATCAGGGCGTGGTTCATATCGGTCAGCGAGTTCAGGTCGCGCTTAGCCGACTCGATCTGATAGCCGTACTCGATGGCGCGAAAATGCTGCCAGGTATAGCCGAAGACGAGCACAAACAGCAGAACCAGGGCCGAACAGAACTGCTTCATCTCCTGAGTGCGGCGCGGGTCTTCCATCTTGACCAGCCGCGAGTTGTCGATCGCCTTGGAGAAATAAATCTCGGGCGTTCCCGTCCAGAAAGGACGCCGCTGCGCCGAAGGACGTCCAGCCGTCAAATCCGCCGTGCGAATTGCCGCCGCTGCCGCCATTTATGCCGCCCCTATCAGGATGGGTTCGTTTTCTGTGACTGGAATCTGCATGGCCAAGCTCTCCAGAGAGAAGATTGCCTGCAGTTCTTCGGTGATGCGCTGCTGCTCTGCTCGTGGTTCGGCCAACCGTTCGGCCCGCCGCTCGGCCCGTTCCACCGCCGCGATCAGATCGCTGATGACCGTTCCCGTATACATTCCCGTGCTCGCTCTGCCCGTTTGCATTTCAGACTACCTGCCTCAAATGGATTCCTACCACGGAACCCGTACCTGCCCGCCCCAGCGGATCGTCGTTATCATGCTCGCGTCCGCATTGGTTGCAACCTGATCTCTAGGACCCGGCACCGCCATGACAGCCATGCCGGGAGCTCCAGCAGGTTTTCCGGAGCTAAACTTTTTCTGCGGCTCTCAGCTTCGCGCTGCGCGCCCGCGGGTTGCGATCTCTTTCTTCTTCCGATGCCGTAACCGGCTTCTTGGTCAGCACCCGGAAGTACTTGTGCTTTTTTTCGCCTTCACGGAAGGCATCCTTTACAATGCGGTCCTCCAGCGAGTGAAAACTGATCACCACCACGCGTCCACCGGGCTTCAGAATCCGGGGCGCCGCTTCCAGCAGCGCCCGCAGATCGTCCAGTTCGCGGTTTACGAAGATTCGAAGAGCCTGAAAGGTGCGCGTCGCGGGATGAATTTTGCGTTCGGCCTGATTCATTGGCCGGGCCGCGGCTGATATCACGTCCGCAAGATGTGCGGTACTTCGTATCGGCCGCGACCGGACAATGGCTCTGGCGATTCTCCGCGACCTCCTTTCCTCTCCGAATTCGTAAATCACATCGGCAAGCTGTCGCTCGTCGAGGTGGTTTACCACTTGTTCGGCGGTACGCTCCGAGTGCGGGTCCATCCGCATGTCGAGCGGTCCCTCCGCCTGAAAACTGAATCCCCGCGCGGCGTCGTCGAGCTGCAGGCTGCTCACTCCCAAGTCGGCCAGAATGCCGTCGGCCGTCAGCTGTCGGTCGTTGGCCAGCTCCGCGAACGAACGATGCAGCAACGTGATCGTCGGCCAGTCAGGTCGTTGGTCGTTGGTAGTTGGTCGTTGGCCCACATCGCTAGCGGCTAACGACGAACGACTAACGACCAGCCTTTCGCCGGCAATC
>CAYOUY010000236.1:0-17813 GCA_964407245.1 uncultured Acidobacteriaceae bacterium | reverse complement strand
CGCTTGGCCAGGCCGCGGGCAATGGTTTCGACTTCAGGCAGTTCGGGCATCAGTTTGCCGGCTCTCTCGCGGCTCGGGCCGCATTTGTGATAGCGCCCATTGTAATTTGCACAGGCGTGGCCTTGCAGGAATCACAGCGCTCAACGAAGATGGTGTGTTCCCTTTCCTAAGATGAATTCGTCGGCGCTGAAGTCGCAAGATGGCCGGAAGGTGTCTCCATCGGCGGCCAAGTTGCGCCTGCTGAAGCGGCTGCGCTGCACGCTGCGCTATGAAAAGAAGGCCTGGGCCACGGGAGCCGTGCACGTGGCCGGCGTGGACGAAGTGGGCCGCGGATCGTTGTTTGGACCGGTAGTGGCAGCGGCGGTGATCCTCGATCCGGCCTACAGAGTGCGCGGGCTCCGTGATTCGAAGCTGCTCTGGGCGGAGCGGCGCGAGGTGCTGGCGGAGCGCATTCGCGCGCATGCACTGGCGTGGGCTGTCGCCGCCGTGGACGCGGCGCGTATCGATCAGATCAACATCTATCAGGCGTCGCGGCAGGCCATGCGGGAGGCGGTGCTGCTGCTGGCTCTGCCTGCGGATCACCTGCTTGTCGACGCGGTGAGACTGGACTGCGAGTTGCCGCAGGAGGCCATCATTCATGGCGATGCACTATCGGCTTCGATTGCAGCGGCCTCCATTCTGGCCAAGGTGGAGCGCGACCGCATGATGTGCGCGTGGGACGCGGTCTTTCCGGCGTATGGGCTGGCTTCGCACAAGGGATACAGCACGCCCCAGCATCTGGCGGCGCTGCGCGAGCATGGGCCCAGCCCGCTGCACCGGCAGTCGTTCGCGCCCGTGTGGCAGAATCCGGTGCCACAGGAAGCATTTGCTTTCATGAACGAAGAAGAGGCGGATGAGGTAAGCACCGAAGATCTGGCAGGTTAGGAGCCGGTTGCAGCGTTTTCCACAGTGTTCCTGAAGGAACATTCAAGGTACAATAATGTACGCACATACACATGCGTACTTCGATAAACTACATGGCGGCAACAACTTATGAAGAATAATCCTTCCCGGCAAAGACGTTCGAGAGCGCGGCGTGGTCCGCGGCGCAAACCAGCGAACCTGTCTGCATTGGCAGCGAGCAAGCCCAGGAAACTAGCGGCCTCGCTGCATACGATGAAGATTTCCGATTTCTACCGCCCGCTGAAAAAACCAGTCACGTTGCGGCTGGATGCGGACGTGATCGCATGGTTCAAGAAAGACGGACGGCGCTATCAGACGCGGATCAACGCCGCGCTGCGTAAGGTGATGGAGCGGGAACTCAAGGCGGGGAAGTGAATTCCCACTTCTCGCGCAAAGAACGCGCGAGAAATGGGGCACCGGCGCGACAAGGGTGGGGCAACCTCTGCTCACTGGTCTCTACTTCGCTTTCAGAATCTCGCTCAGCAAATCGGGCTTTGATTCGTCGCGCACCAGGTGGGGAAATTTCTCGCCGCCGTGGTAATCAATCTTGTAGGCCTGATAGTAGTCGGAATTTTCGATCAGCAACTCCAGCGGGGCCGAACTGGTTGTGCCCGCCTTCAGCGCATCCCGCAACACCTGGCCATCGCGCAGCCCGTCGCTCGAAAAGCGGCGGCCATTAACCGCGATCAGCTTCATCCCTGGCCCGATGCCGGCCCGGGCGGCGGGCATACCTTCCACCGTGTCGGTGATCATGCCATCGTCGCGCAGTTCCAGGCCGAGCGAATAAGCCGCAGAAGCGGAATGATACGCGCTCATCGAACTGCTCTGCATTTCCGAAGGCGTGTCATCGTAAACCACTTTCCATCCGCTGCCTTCGATGCCGCCCAGGGGCGCACCGGGGCGGTGATTGGTGAGGCGCTCGGTCCAGAAACCGCGCCAATCGTAAGTTACGACCTGATTCAGAGTGTTAACGACGTCGTCGAATGTGTAGGGCTTAACCATGGCGCCGGTGCTGGGTGCGCCGTGGAAGAGCTTGCAAAAATCGTCGAGCGATTTCTTGCCTTTGCTCTGCTGGCGGAGGATGACGTCGGCCCAAAGCCAGTTGAGAGTGTCTTCGTCATAGAAGTCGACGGAGCGGCGGTACGTGCGCCAAGCCTCGGGCGAGAAATAAAGTTGCGGAGCGGCGTCGGCGGTATCCTGCAGGTTGCGCCACTCGCGGCCGGGAGTGTGATCGAGCGCGGCCGCGGTGCGGGCGAGGTCGTCGCGGTCCAGTTCGGCTGAAAGCAGGCCGCTGCGCGCGGTCAGGACGAAGCCGAGATAGTTGGTAAGGCCTTCATAGACCCAGAGCAGATCGTCCTGCATGGGCTGCTGATAGTCAGGTGTGGCGAGATCGGCGGGGCGGCGAAATTTTCCGTTCCACGAATGCACGTATTCGTGGGGCAGCAGGCTGGCCGATAATTTGCGCTCGGCTTCGTCGACCAGGCCGCGCTCTTCCACGCGGCTGTCGTCGGATTCGTGGTGCTCCAGGCCGAAGTGCGCGACGTGATCGCTGAGCGTGTAGAGGAAGTGGTAGTCGCGATAGTGATGCGCACCGAAAAGCTTCTGCGCCTGCTCGACCAGATTTTTGTAGTGGTCCCAGACATACTGCGGGGGTTCCAGGGCGGCGGCGCTGTCGGCGGCGATGTCCATTTCCGTGGGAGGATCCTGCGCGAGAGGAACGATCTTCAAATATTCGCCGGCGATGACAGGAGAGTCGACGAGCAGGGTGAGAGAAATAGGTTGAAATGTAATTTGCGTTTCGCTGTTGGGTTGATTACCGGTGGTTGAGGCGATGGGTAGAGACGTCCCAAACTTCCAGTTGGCGGGAAGCTTCAGGCTTGCAACATACGTCAGATCGTCCGACTTCCAACCTTTGGGATAAAGCAGAACCTGATTCCAGCTGATAATGGCGAGCTTGTCGGTGGCTGAAGATCCGCCGGTGAAACCGCTTTCAAAAGTTGCGGGAGAAAGGAAGTCGAGTTCGGCAGAGATTTCGGTGACTCCGGCCGGGACCTCGACGTGGAGGGTGAAGCCGTCGAGCAGATCGCGCCGCCATTTCAGGATCTGACCGCCGGCCGAAAACTTTAGGCCGGCAAGATCGACGACCGGGCCGTCGGGGGCGTGCTCGCCGGGAATCCACTTGGGATAGTAGAGCGTGAGATCGCCGGGGCTGGCAGGAATTTTCAGCGACGCGTGAAAAATTTTCCGCGGCGCGTTCGTGGCATCGACAGAAAGTGTGATGGTCGGCCCAGTGGCACACCAACCGGAAACTGCCGTGATTGCGGGGTAAACGACTGCAAGACAAGCCACTCCCAGGACTCTTGCGAGTTTCACTATTCAGGCCCTCACGTTGTTGTGATGAATGCAACCACAGTGTTGCGGCAGAAGTTATGACTATAGCAGCCGCGGCAAGTGCGGCACAACGCGGGTTTCATTTAGGGCCGCCGGAACTCGAGGTGAACGGCCTGCCGTGAGCCGGCGGGCCTGCTGGTATGATGCGGCAGATGCCCCGGCGCGGAAAATTCATCACATTGGAAGGGCTCGACGGAGCGGGCAAGAGCACGCAGATGAGGCGGCTCGCGGCAGCGCTGCGCGAAAGCGGGCATGAAGTGGTGGAAACGCGCGAGCCGGGCGGAACGGCCACGGGAGAAAAGATCCGCAAAGTCCTGCTTGACTCGGGCACAAGTTCACTGGCGCCGCTGGCCGAGATGGCGCTGATGTTCGCGTCCCGGGCGCAGCACATTGCGGAAGTGATCGAGCCGGCGCTGGCGGCGGGCAGCATTGTGCTGTGCGACCGATTCACCGATTCCACCGAGGCGTATCAAGGAGGAGGGCGAAAGTTGGGCAGCGCGCCGGTGCGGGAGTTGCACCGCGTGTTGTGCGGAGATCTGCAGCCCGATTTGACGATTCTGCTGGAGGCAAATCCCCACGCCAGCGTGAGCCGGGCGCGGAAGCGCAACCGGCGGGCGTCGAGGGCTGGATCGCGTAGCCATGATGAGAACCGGTTCGAGCAGGAGACGCGGGCTTTTTTCATGCGAGTGCGCGAGAGTTACATGGCGATTGCCAGGCGCGAGCCGGGACGCGTGGTCGTCGTGGATGCGCGGGGCACACCAGGGCAGACGCATGAGAGGATTGTGGAAGTGGTGAGAAGGAAGCTGAAGTTATAGTTCAAAAGCGCTTCACCACGGAGGCACTGAGACACGGAGAAAACAAAAGTATTTCCTCTTCTTGACTCGGTGTCTCCGTGGTGAATTCAGGCCTGGTTTTCTTATGCCTTTTTCTGATTTTCACGGCAACGCTGATATTGTTCATCGGCTGCGCGAGATGCTGTCGCGGGAGCGCTTTCCGCACGCCGTGGTGCTGGCGGGCGCGCAGGGATCGGGCAAGTACACGCTCGCCCTGATGCTGGCGCAGGCGCTGAATTGTCTGAATCCGCCAAAGTCCGACGAGCTGCCTGATTTCTGCGGCCAGTGCGCCAACTGCACGCGGATCGCGCAGGCCGCAGACCTCAATGCTCGTTTTGCGGAGGCAGTCGAGGCGCGGGAGAATCTGCGCGAGACCGACAAGAAAGAAACTCGCATTTTCGTGCAGACGCATCCCGATGTGCTGGTGATTCCGCCCGATCCGCCGCAGATGATGATCAAGGTCGATCAGGTGCGGCGGGTGATTGAGGCAATTTATTACCGCCCGGCGGAGGGACGCGAGAAGGTTTACATCTTCACGGATTCGGCCTTCATGAAGGAAGCGGCGAACTCGCTGCTGAAGGTGCTGGAAGAGCCTCCGGAGTTTGCGACGATTTTTCTGCTCACCGAAAATGCCGGCGAATTGCTGCCGACAATCCGGTCGCGGGCCACGGTGTTCACGCTGGGAGCGCTCCCAGCGGAAGAGATTGAGCGCGATCTGGCACAACAGCATCCGGAGTGGAAAGCGGCGCAGCGGGCTCTGGTGGCGCGGCTGGCGGAAGGAGCTGTTGGGCGGGCGCGCGGTTTCGATCTGGAGGCTTACGCGGCTTCGCGCCAGGATGCGCTGACGATTCTGAAGTCAGCGCTGCGTGGCGGCGAGCACAGCGAACTGTTCAAGGTGACGGAGTCGTATCGTCCCGGGGCTGAGGGACGGGAGAAGACGGATCGCTTGATTCGAACGTTGTATTCGCTGTTGCGCGACCTGGTGGTCGTTATTTCGTGCGAGCGCGAGTCCGGCGCGCCGGAGATGATTCGGAATACGGATATTGCGGCTGAGCTAAAGCGGATGGCGGAGTCGGTGGACTTCGCGTGGCTTACGGCCGCGTCCGATGGGCTGGCCGAGGTGGAACGCGGGATGCGGAGGAATCTGTTGCGGTCGCTGTCATTGGACGCATTCGCGGCTGGAATGGAGGAGTAGGGCCGGAGTCCGTCTTAGAACTTATAAACCCCTTCTACGTCCCTCTTAATCGGATGGTGGCATCAGGTTGGCGGAAGTCCCACTCGCCGCACTAACGCAATGAATCGCGGGTCAGAATGCAACGGGTAAAGAGCCATGGTCACGTCCAGGAAAGGTATCTGACTCTCGTGCTCGCGATATGACTTTTCCAGATAGCGGAGCGCATTGTCGTGATCATTGATGGCAACATACACCTTCGCCACTTCAAAGGGAGATACGTATTTCTTTGTCGATAACCCCTCGATGTTTTTCACAATCCTGAGAGCTTCTGTCCGATCCCCCGTGAGGCCAAGTCCGTAAGCCAGATCTGCCAGGGCCCGGCTGCTATCCGGCGACAGATCAACTTCTTTCTTCAGTTCTTCGAGGGCCTCCGGCCACATCTTTCTGGCTTCGTAAACCTTCGCCAGGCAACGATGCGCGGGCACGAAACCCGGATCCATTTCCAGCACTCTCTTGTCGATCGCCACGGCCTGATCGTATTGCTGGTTGGCAAGGTATTTCCCTGCCACCGTGGTATCGATCGAAAGCGACAACGGGTCCAATTGCTGCGCTTGCTGAGCCTCATGCAGAGCTTCCGGGAATCGCTGCATGGCGTCCAAGTAGTAGCTGTACCATTGATGGGCAGTGGCGTAGTTCGGATTTAATCGCAGGGCCGTCTCAAACTCAGTCTCTGCAGTTTTCCAGTCCCATTCGTAATAAAACGCCACCAGTGCCCTGGCAGCATGCGCCTCCGCAACAGAGGGATCAAGGGCAATGGCTGTGTTCGCGGCTTGGCGCGCCCTCTGCTGCGCCACATCCACGGGCAACACGTCTGACCCGAGGATGGAGTACGCGTCCGCCAAGCCCGCATATGCGACCGCCAGCTTGGGTTCCAGTGAAACTGCCCGCTGGAACAACTCAATACTCCGGGTCAACGTCTCCGACGATCTCTTATTCCAGTAGTAACGGCCTTGCAAGTAGGCTTCATAAGCCTGGGGATTGACCGCACGCGGTCCACCCGAGTTGCCGAAGGCCGTTTGTGCGGCCATTTGTCCACAGGCCTGTTCCACGATGTCGTAAGCTACAGAGCTTTCCAAGACCAAAACGTCGCTCAGTTCACGGTCGTAGACTTTGGCCCAGAGATAACGATCAGTCGCTGCATCAACGAGCTGTATGCGAACGCGCACCCGACTCCCGACGCGCTCCACTGTCCCCTCGACGAGGGCATCTACGCCGAGCTCCTTCCCGATTTGCTGCGCCGGTCTGTTCGTGTTCTTGTATCGCATCGCCGAAGTGCGGGAAATCACGCGCAGACTTCCGACTTGAGCGAAATCAGTGATGATTTCGTCCGTGATCCCGTCGGCGAAGTATTCCTGGTTCGGGTCGCCCGCGAGGTTTTGCAAAGGCAGCACGGCAAGAGAATTGTAGGTTTTTGGTGCCGCCCCCCCGCGGCTGCTCAGGACCTGAGAGAACGACCGAATACTTTGGATGGACCCGGCGGAAGCCAAGAGCACCGCTCCGGCTATTACGGCAAAAGCCAACGAGAAGGGCCAAGGGACAAGACGCGCGGGTTCTGACTCCTCGATCCCGCTGGCCGTAGGCGGAGGTGTCACCGCACTGCTCTCTGGAACGGTGGCAAGTTTCGGTTCGAGATTCTCAACCTGCTGAGAATCGGCCCTTTGCGTTTTGGCGCCGTTGTTCGCAGGAGAGATTTCTACTGGCGCGATGAAGCGGTAGCCAAGCCTGGGTAGCGTCTCAATATAGCGCGGCTGGGCGGCCGAATCGCATAGGGCGTGGCGCACCTTCTTGATAGAAGTGTTGAGCCCGTGCTCGAAATCCACAAAAGTATCGGATGCCCAAAGCCTCTGCCGTATCTCTTCGCGAGTTACAACTTCACCCGCGTGCTCCAGAAGCGCTACCAAGACGAGAAGCGGCTGGCCACGCAGCTTGATTCGCGTGCCGTCCTTCCGGAATTCCTGGGAGCTCGTCCGCACTTCATAGGGCCCAAAGCGAAACACTGAGTCAGCCCTACGCAACATCACACACCCCCACAGGCCCCTCAATGCCGGTTATTGTAAGACTTCTCCCTGAGTGGCTCAATGAGTAATACAGGTGCGTCCGATCGAATCTGTTTCTAACCGGCGAACATTCCGCCCCTTCACGGCTCTAACCTCATTGTTTGTCAATCGGTTATCTGCTCACCGAGAATTCACCCTGGTTTCACCCCGAACCCATTGATTTGCGTTGCCGCCATGTGACAGTTTGCCGACGAGTTACGGAGGTGCCGAATGACCTACTTTGACTGCTTCACGATAGCGGCATGGACGTTCGGGATTGGCTGGTTTATCGGAGCGATTTACGTGCAAAACCATGCGGAAAAAACGGAAAGCCCGGGTATCGTCGAAGCGCCCGAACCGTGTCCGGATTGTGACGCATTTCGGTTCCCAGTTGTACCGGGCGCGGTGGCGGCCGACTGACTGATCGCCCGCGCTGCGGCAAAGCGCCTCGCCAAACGAAAAACGAGCCGTGCAACACCTGGTGAGGCTCGATGCTGGAGCGTGTTGCACACCGGAAGGATGGAAGCTGGGATGAGCATTGAAAGGATCGATTTACCGGCAGAACTTGAGCGTGTTCGCGCTGCGTTCGACAGAAAACTTGCGGATGCCTTACTCAACCGGACAGACCTAACTCACGCCCAGATCGAAGACGAGTTTGGTATCAGCAACAAAGTCATTCGGCGCGTGAGCAGGCAATTCAATATCAGCCGCCGTCCGAAGCGGTCGACCGCCGAAAGACCACAAGGAGGCGACTTCGCGTAGATAAAAAATTGTGATCACCATGCGGCTTTCTTTTCGCTTCCCCCATCCCCGGGCCGTTGATCAATTCACCTCACGCGTCCGCAGGGCGAGTATGGCGAGTAACCATCGGGAGTGGTTACCTCCGACACCGCCACTGGCATTATGAAAATCCTCTCATCTGCTTGCGTCTCAAGCAGTTATTGCAAATTACTCCGCTGGTTCTACTCCCTTCTGAGAGATTGCCCGGCCCTGTGCACGCGCCTATAATCAAGCTACTCTGGTAAGCGATTCTCCGTCAGGTTCCGGGTAGAAGGCAGGGAGGGTGAGCTATGTGTCTGCGGCCCTTCCCAGCGAAGGTTCGGTGAAAGGGAAAACGCCCGGGACATGCGAACGCGCCTCAAACTCGCATTGATGCTGACGGCCGGCCTGGCAATCGCGACCTCCTTTTCCGTCTCCACGTCACTGCTGTGGGCGGCGGAAGGCGATGGACCCTCCACACTGATCACCACCACCGACGAACACGGCCGCAAAATTTATGTGAACGACGCCGCTCCGGCGCCACCCCGCCACGAACAGGCCACGCAGCCGAAAGCTTCGACGTTCGTGTACTGGAGTTCGAAGGAAAACCGCTGGAAGCCGGTGCCCTCAGCCGGTACAGCCTCGATGAAGGCGGCGCGTTCGGCGGCTGCGGAAGTAACTCAGTATTTCGGGCATGAGTCGGCACAGTCGGCGAATGCGCGCATTGTGGCCGCTAACTCGGCCGCCGGTGCGCGCGTGCATCAGGCAACGCAGGATGAGATTGACGCCGCGATCGTGATGGCGGCGGCGCGGCACAACGTCGACCCCAACCTGGTGCGCGCGGTGGTGAGAGTCGAGTCGAACTTTAATTCCAACGCAGTTTCGCGCAAGGGCGCGATGGGACTGATGCAGCTAATGCCGGCTACGGCGCGGCAGCTGAACGTGAAGAATCCGTTTGACGCGGAGCAGAACGTGGATGCCGGTGTGCGGCACCTGAAGCAGTTGCTCGAAAGCTATGGCGGCGACGTGAAGTTGACCCTGGCCGCCTACAACGCGGGCGCGGGCGCGGTGGCACGCAACGCCGGCATTCCTCGCTTCCCCGAGACCCAGAATTATGTTCGGCGCATCACGAACCTATACTACGGCGGCTTTGATTTTGCTTCTTCGGGCGCGTCGCACGATCCCGTGCACGTTCAGCGGGATGCGCGGGGCGTGCTTTACATCAGCAACACAGACTAGGTTCCGAGTCGCGAGTACCGAGTACCGAGAAGCCGCTCTGCAACATGAGGCGAACTTCCGGCATCTGTAAAAGAAGTCTCCCAGGTAGCCGAGTGTTTCGAGTTGCCAGTTACGAGCGTCGGTCCGAGGACCGAGCTGCCAGTGCCGAACTCCGAGGGATCCACAACGGTCGCTCGGTACACGGTACTCGGTACTCGGTACTTCTGCTACTGCTTGTTCTCTCGACATCAGCCGGTCACGCCCGCACGCATAACAGTGCACACCACGGAGAGTCGTGGGCGCGCGACCACTTTGCCACGGCCGAGCGCATGCGCGAGGCGCTCAACGGACGTCCGCAGGCCGATCGCACGCGGCGCGACTTCCAGCGGGTGATTAACGCCTATCGCAACGTTTACTTCGGGGCGCCCACTTCGACGAAGGCGGATCCCAGCGTGGTGGCCGTCGCCGAAACCATGGTCGAAATGGGGCGCCGCTTCGATGACAACAAGATTCTGAACGGCGCCATCGCACAATATCGCTTTCTGCGCAAGGAATATCCCGGCAGCAAATACCGCTGCGACGCGCTGTTCACGATCGGCGAGATCTACAAAGACGACCTGAACGATCCCGAGCAGGCGCGGGCCGTGTTCCAGGAGTTTCTACACCGCTATCCGCACAACCGGCTGGTGGAAGACGCACAGCAGGCAATCGCCGAACTGGACCGGGAAGCCGCGGCGGAAACGAAAGACGCCGGCAAAAAAGCAGAAGCGCAGCAGAAGAAGGGAGGCAAGGCGGCGACCGAGACTGCGGCGGGGACCTCCGCGAAGAAGGTCACGGCGGAGTCAGCCGCAAAGAATACGGATTCAAAGAACTCAGATTCGAAGACGGCTGTTGCGAAGACCGAAGAAACAAAGCCCGCGGATTCGCAGGCAGACAGCGCTGTGCAGGCGTCATCCTCGGACGCCCGGGAGCGCCGCTCGAGCCGGCTGCCGCGGGTGACGGGAATCCGGCATTGGTCGACGCCCGACTACACGCGGGTGGCAATTGATCTGGAAAGCAACGTAAAGTTCTTCTCGCAGCGGATTGACAATCCCGACCGGATCTTCTTCGACCTGCGCGACACCAAGCTGGCATCGACCCTGGTGGGCAAGAGCTTTGACGTAGATGACGGCTTCCTGAAGAAGGTCCGCGTGGCGCAGTTTCAGCCGGGGCGGACGCGAGTCGTGCTGGAAGTAGATGATCTCTCCGACTACGACGCGTTTCTGTTGCCCGATCCCTACCGCCTGATTATCGATATTCACGGCAAGGACGCGAAAGCGGCGCGGGCGAAACTTCCGAAAGATGCGGCGACGGCAGACGTGGAGGCGGAGCCGAAGGCTGGGTCAGGCAGCGATGCGGCGGGGACCTCGAAGGATGCTCCGGGAGCAGAGATCGCGCAGAACGGAGATGACTCGAACGCGGATTCAGCAGCGACGGAATCTGCCGCGACGAAAACATCGCAGGCGAAAGTGACCTCGGCAGCTGAAGCCGTGGCCTCGGACTCTGCCCGGCCCGTCAGGAAAAAGAATTCGCGTCGCCACGGCTCGGTGCGGACTGTCGTGGATCCGAAGACCGGAGTGAAGAAGGTCATTGTGGATGCGGAGGATGACGACGATTCCGCTCCGGTTCAGGTGGCGAAAGCCGAGCCGGTCAACTCGAACCCGACACCGGCGATGCTGCCGCCTCACAATGATGACGGCGGGAAGGAAGCAACTTTCGCGGCTGATTCTCAGAACGCGATAAGTTCCGATGCGAAAGGCGGCCGTGCCAAGGGGAATTTCGCACCGCGGTTTGTCTCCTCCTCGAAGAGTTCTGACAAGGCCGCTGATCTCGACGTCCACGAAGCGAAGCCGACCGCCGGCGGCGATCGCTCGCTGATTCGCGCGCTGGGACTGAAGATCGGCAAGATCGTCATCGATCCCGGGCATGGCGGCCACGACACAGGAACCATCGGCCCGAACGGGCTGGAAGAAAAGGATCTGGTGCTGGACGTTGGACGGAAGCTGGGCAAACTGCTCGAGACGCGCCTGGGCGCCGAGGTCGTCTACACGCGCAAAGACGACACCTTCATTCCGCTGGAAACGCGCACGGCCATTGCCAACCAGCAACGCGCCGACCTGTTCATTTCGATTCACGCCAATTCGAGCCACGATCCCGCGGCGCGCGGGGTTGAGACCTACTACCTGAACTTCACGTCTTCCCCGGAAGCGCTGGAGGTCGCGGCGCGCGAGAATGCCGTTTCGGAGAAATCCGTTTACGAGTTACAGGACCTGGTCAAGAAGATCGCGCTGAAAGAGAAAATTGAAGAGTCGCGCGAGTTCGCCGGCGACGTGCAACAGTCGCTGCACAGCGGCCTGGCATCGAAGAATCCTGGCATCCGCAATCGGGGTGTGAAGAAGGCGCCCTTTATTGTGCTGATCGGCGCGAATATGCCGTCGATTCTGGCGGAGATTTCTTTTGTCAGCAATCCCGGCGACGAGCACCGCCTGGAGACGGCCGAATACCGCCAGCGCATCGCCGAGTCGCTCTATCGTGGAATTGCCAAGTATGCGAACGGGTTGAGCGGCGTAAAAGTGGCCAGCAACAAGGAAAAGGCGTCCGCGCAGTAATCAGCGCTCTTAGAAGAGATCACGCATACAGGGCATACACCGCGATGTCACTCCACGCAAGATCCCTCGGCCCGCTGGTGAAAACGCGGACCTTCGGGATGACGACCTCCAGGTGAATCGGCTGTGAGCCTAAGTGCCTACTCCCCGCTCCGGGCTGTCTTGTAATTCTCGGGAATCTCAAAGAACGCGCGGTCCGGCTCGGCACGCGTGAGCTGACTGACGGTTAACGTCACCGATCCGCTGCGCGGATCGCTGTGCTTGACCATCAGATTGATGCGGAGGTCGTCGGAGTACCAGTATTCATCGGTGATGACCGCGTCCTTGCCGTTGTCTGTCGGGATGGTCTGCAGCTCGCGCACGCCGTGGGCGGAGACGCCGTCGAATTCACGAACGCCCAGATCTTCCTCCCGGGTGAACTCATTTTGCGAGGCGCTGCTGCCCGGCGGCGCGGAATAAATCATGTTCGGCGGGACGGTGGAGGGCGGGTGGTTGACGGTGGCCGTCCAGTAGATTTTCTTGCGCGGATAGAGCATCGCCGAGGTGCGGGTCGCCGGGTCATACAGGTGAATGCGAATCAGTTCCGGCGTCTTGGCGCTGTTCGCGGGCACGAGCGCGCGCCGCTCGTTGTGGATACGTCCCTGGCTGTCGCGGCCAATCTCGCGGATGGTCTTGAACTGGCCGACTTGGCCGTCAGGCCGAACGACCGATCGCTCGACTACGACCACAGCGCTGAAGGGCGCGTTGGGGACGGGCGTGACGAAGATGTCCGGCCCATCCTGCGCCGATGCGAGCGGAACCGACGCGGCCAAAGCGAGAAGAAACAGCGATGAAAGGAACAGCAGAGACGAACGCTCGCGCATAGGTACCTCCAGCGACGCCCCGAGGACAGAGCATACCCGGTTCGCAAGGCCGAGGCAAGATCGTGGCAAGATAGGGTAAATGGAATCAGCGGCGCAAGCATCGCAAAAACACCCGCAGGGCGGCGCGCTATGGCGTCTGGCCAAAGAACGTCCTGTAATGACGTTCGTGGCGGTGGCTTACCTGCTGGGATGGGGAATGGCCACGCCGCGCGTCTTATCGTGGCTCGGCCTGATTTCGTGTCAGGTGCCGGACTGGTGGATCGCTGCCAGCTTCTATGCACCTTGCGTGGCCGCGCTCTGCGTGCAATGGCGGAGCGAACGAAATTTTCGTGTATGCCATCTGTATCGCTCGTGGGGCAGGCTTGCGCTAGGACTCGCCGCAGCAGCCGCGTTGATTTTGATCGGCAACGCGGTCATCCCGGGATTGCTCGCGGAAAAAGATCCGCTGCACACAATCAACTGGCGGATATTCCTATCGGTCGCCGCTTACCATTTCTCGCTGACTGAGTTCATCACTCCGATTGGCGAGGAGGTTGGCTGGCGCGGGTTTGCCCTGCCCCGGCTGCAGGCTCACTTTGGCCCGGTCTGGGCTTCCGTTCTAGTGGGGCTGATCTGGGCCGGGTTCATGTTGCCCGCGCTGGCGATGGTGCAGATGTGGAGCGCCGGCGCGATCCTGGTCTATGCCGTGAACCTGATCGCGCTGTCGGTCGAGATGACGTATGCGGCAAACCTGTCGGCCCAGAGCATCATCGTTGCCGTGATGATGCATGCGCTGGCCAGCAACCAGAGCATCTACCTCATGCGGGGACTGATCACTCACTCGTATCCGCGGGCGAATTGGCAGCAGATCTGGGCGGCCTCAAACCTGGTGGTTCCGGCTTTGCTCCTCATTGCAACGCGGGGCCGGCTGGGGGCAGAGCAAGAGGAGCCGACTCCGGCGGCCTGACGAATCTGCAGCGAGCGAAATGCAAAATCCCCATCTTTGCGGTTTGCAAAGATGGGGATTCGTTCTGCAAGGAACGCGAGGGGTTTACTGGATCGCGCTACCCACCTCTGAGAAGATGTTGCCGGCGTTGGATCCGATCAGGCGGACCGTTCCCACGACGATGACGAGGATAACCGCGAGCATCACCGAGTACTCGGCGATATCCTGACCGGATTCGTCCAACCAAAAATTGCGCAATAAACAACTCATAAAGGCTCTCCCTTGCGAACTACTCTCCCTTGAACGGCACGATCCGTACGATGCCAGTCCCGCGACGACCGCACCCCTAGCTATGCGATGCCCGGCGCCGCGGCAGATTGCTGCGGAGCCGTCTGGTTCTTATATTCCGTGAAACTGACTCCCCAGGAATCCCGCTCCTGCGCCAACGCCCGCAGGCCGATCTGAAACTCCGAAGTGCCCTTCAGCTTCTTGATCCAGACCACGCGAAACTGCATCTTTCGCTGGCGGAAGAAAAGCGTGACCTCGTCGAGCACATTCAATTCGCGGCGAACCGAACCCAACCGCACGCCATCCGGCGTGACATCGAGGGTGTGAACCAGTTCCTCGAAACCCTGCCCCGAGCTGTCTTTGCCTTTCACTCTCACCGGAAGCACGGCTTTCGTCCGGCTTCCCCGGCGCTTATTCGTTGCTGAACTGCTCGGACTCATTCTGTCACCCACAGCTAGTTTGACCCGTGATTGGCTGGTTGTGAATGGCTCCGACGTGTAGGGCAGCGCGGCACGATGGTAACCAGACCTCCAAAGCCTTTGCCCTGAGGGAGGTGCGGCGGAAACTTTTCCTTCCCTACTGTGGTCTAATTGAAGAAGGGTTTCTCCCACGGGGCCGTGAATGAGCTTTTCCCACTGGTTTGAACGAATGTGGCTCAAAACGATTTGGTCCGAGAGAGCGTGGTCTTGGAATATGCGGCTGGAAAGGGTGGTTTTCGCTGGAATGCTGACTGTTGTCGCTTGCGTGGTCAGCCTGGGGGCTCCAACGGCAGCCCAAACCAGCCCAGCGCCAGCGCTTTTGCCGCAACAGTTCGCTGGATGGCAGATGCAGGGGTCGGCGCAAACCAGCGCGAGCGCAGCCGTCGCGGACCCCACCAATGCCGCAATCCTCTCGGAATACCGCTTCTCTGACTTTGCTGCCGCCACCTACACGCGCGACGACGGGGGCACGCTGAAGGTCCGCGCAGCGCGTTTTGCCGACGCTTCCGGAGCATTCGGCGCGTACACGTTCTATCTGCAGCCGGAGATGGCCAAAGAACAGATTGGGGATCAGGGAGCGTCGCTGATGTCGGGAACGGGCGAGCGCGTGCTGTTTTATCGCAGGCACGTGCTGGTGGATGCGTTGTTCAGCCAGCAATCGCCGATGTCGGCCGCGGAGCTGCGCGAACTGGCCGGAGATCTGCCGCGGGCCAGCGGAAACGCTGCGGCTCTGCCTCCGGTGCTGCTCTACATGCCGACCCGCGGATACGTGCGCAATAGCCAGAAATATGCGGAAGGTCCGGCAGCCCTGGCCGCGCTGACGGCGCCGGTTTCGGCGGATCAGGTGGATTTCGGCTCGAGCGCGGAAGTCACACTCGGCCACTACGGCACGCCCAGCGGCGACGCCACGCTGCTGCTGATCTACTACACGAACCCCCAGGTCGCGATCGAGCATCTGCGGCGTCTCGATCCCGGTTACCAGGCGCAATCCGGCGTCGCTGCCGTCGGAACCGTCGGCTCGCTCCGCTACAAGCGCACCGGGCCGATCATCGCGATCGTCAGCGGAGCCGCGGAGAACGACGCGAAATCTCTGCTGGCGCTGGTCAATTACGAAGCCAAGGTCACCTGGAATCAGGCAACGGACAATCGCGACGTGCACGATCTGTATCTGCTGGTTGTCAATGTGGTGATCTTGTGCGCCATCGTGGGAGGACTCGCCCTAGTCGCGGGCGTGGCGTTTGGTGGATTCCGCATTGTGATGAAGCGCTGGTTTCCCGACAAGGTGTTTGATCGTCCGGAACAGATGGAATTCATCTCATTGCACCTGGCCGAAACCATGGCGCGGGGGCCTTCCCAAACCGGGACGGACGGTGGACACCAGGCCCCGCAAAAGCCTGCCTGAAGTCAGAGTAAGTGCCTTTAGAAAGATCGGCTTACGACCTCAGAGAGGCCGATTTGTCTCAAAATGCTACAGTTTTTTCAACCGTTAATTGGTTTTGTAAGATATTGAAAACAAAGACGTTTATTTCGCAAAAATCGCTTGACACCCCCGTTTTTCGGCCCATAAGATTTCGGCAGAAAGTTTTGACGGAATGCTAACGCCTCCGTTGGAACTATTCTCCCTTGAAGAAGAGGCCGCCCAGTTGCCGGGTGGCCTTTTCGTTTGCTCGGCGTTCCGCAGTCGCTGAGAGTAGTGCTCGCGCTGGGAACCGTGCGACATTTTCTCCGTACCCTTTATTGTGGATACTCAAAGATCGGAGATGATTTGAAGAGTTCGCTTCGGAACTTGTGTGATCGCAGCCAAAATGTTTCACGGGGATCGTCGATTGGTTTGATTTGAATGGAGGCGGGTATGTTCTGCGATGGATGCGGCGCAGCGGTGCAGGCCGGTCAGGCGTTCTGCAGCAGGTGCGGCAAACAGATTGTCGGCCCGGTCTTGGCTCTGCAGCCGATGTCGGGCAGAGTGCAGGAGCATGTCCACCTGCTGGGCGTTTTGTGGCTGGCAGTTTCGGCGCTGACCACAATCGGCGGGCTGGTCCTGCTCATCCTTGGAACAACTCTATTCCCGCATATGCGCGAGCTGACCCAGGTCCCGCCCGACGTTCCTCTTGGCTTCCTGTGCGCACTGCTGAACACGCTCGGCATTCTTGTTCTCGCCAAGGCCGCCGCCGGATTCTTTGCCGGCTGGGGATTGCTGCGTCGGGAGCCATGGGCGCGCACACTCTCGCTGGTGCTGGCGTTTATCGCACTGTTCAATGTTCCGTTCGGCACCGCGATCGGCGTCTACACCTTATGGGTCATGCTGCCCAGTCAGTCGCAAAAGGAATACGATGCGATGGCCGGCGCGCAGGCAGCGTAGATTTCCTGGAAAGTGACGGATAGAGACTGCTTGGGGAGAATCTTATTGAGGTAGATCAGAAAAGTGGGCTGTTTCCGGTCGAGCGAAGGATTCTCGCAGGCCATCCCGTCGAGGGAACGTCCCCGCCTGATTCTGCTCCTATTCGGCGGCATCCCTAACAGCCCATCTTTCGCAGCATTGCTTACCGAAGAAAATTCTTTCTGAGCGCAAGGTTAGCGCGGTGTGCTGCAATGGAGTAGGTAACCGAGGGCGTAGCACGGATGGAGGGATCCCACGAGAAGGCTTCGCGCATCTCGCAAGAATTCGTCGTGGAGGCTCGCCGCTGGGTCGTAAGAATTCCTTCATCCAAGCCAGTTGACGAGTAGTGCGTCGAGGCGATGGACAGACTCGAAGCTGAGCTCTGCTGGAGCCGCAAGCCCTGGCAGTCTGAGCGTTCCACAAAGAAGAAGGCACACTTCGCGTAACAGGCCATGCCGCCAAATCTCTCAAAACGAATAGTCTCGGGAATCCTCGGGGTTCTGTCGTTTGTCGCTTGCTACTGTATGTCCAATGTTGCGGTCGAAGAGATGATCAGCCACTTCAAATACCGGTACGCCTTCTCGTGGCTCTTTGAACTCACGATGTGCTTGATGGCGTTAGCCTCTTTCGCAGTCTGCTTGAGTTTCATGCGATTTGCCTGGACGGGCACAGAGTTCAGGCTGGGCGGTTCGCTCAGGCCGCTACTGCTCGGAGCGGGTTTGTTCATTCCTGGTTTTTCTTTTTCGTTGCCGCTGGTCGTCTTTCTCGGTGAGCACTTTGCACCCGTCAGCCAGGTGGACGTCATGGTGGTCAGCTTTTGTAT
>CAYOUY010000235.1:0-30952 GCA_964407245.1 uncultured Acidobacteriaceae bacterium | reverse complement strand
ATTCTGGAGAATCCCAACGACCTGGCCATCAACATCGCGATCAGCTTTCCTCTGGGCGTGGCGTTTATGATGCGCGCCAAGGGTCTGAAGAAGGCTTTGTGGGGCGTGGCGCTGATGTTCATGGCCCTCGGCATTGTGCTGAGTTATTCACGCAGCGGGCTTTTGGCGTTTATCTTCACTCTCATCATTTGCATCTGGGAGTACGGCATCAAGGGCAAGCGGATGCACATTGTCCTGGTGACCGCCGTGGCGATGGTCGTGGGGATGGGGGCGGCGCTTACGACCTCGCATTACCGTGCCCGCGTTGCGAGTATTGTCCTCGGCAATATTGAGGGGTCGGGCGACAAGGGCTCTCTGGAGGCGCGGAAAGCCCTGTTGAAAAAAAGCCTTCTGGTGGCGGCCGGGCATCCGATTTTTGGCGTGGGCCCGGGCTGCTTTGTCATTGTGGATAGCGGCTGGGTCGTCGCCCATAACACCTACACGGAACTCGCCGCGGAAGAGGGCTTCCCGGCCCTGATTCTGTTCCTTCTGGCGCTGGGCGCGGCGTTGCGCAACATCGCAAGGGTGAAGAAGTCGCAACAATACCAGGAGAATGCCGAGTTCAGGATTCTCACGCAAGCCTTGTGGGCAGGGCTGGTGGCTTATCTGATTGGGGCCATGTTCGCCTCTACGGAGTACAACATGTATCCGTATTTTCTTTTGGGATACGCGTGCGCCATGGTGCGGATCATGGGGCAGCCGGCTCCCGAAGCACAGGGCAGCAAAGAGCGCAGTTTGAGCAGAACGATCTATGACCGCATTCCGCGACCAGAACCAAGTTATCGATAACCCGACCGGAGCCGACCAGACCACGGAGGCGCCGATTCCCGAGGAAGTCCTGTCGGTGCTGCGCTGCGTCACGTGTCGCGGACATCTTGAGGAACTCGGAAGCGAACTGGTCTGCGCCGGATGCGGCCGCAAATATCCGCGCGTGAATGGCGTGGTGCGCTTCGTGGACGCGCAGCATTATGCCGGCAGCTTCGGCTTTCAGTGGCACCTGCATGCGCGCACGCAACTGGACACCGAACAGAGCCGGCGCTCAGAGCAGGCTTTCCGCATGCGCACCGGCTTTCAGCCGGAAGATCTCGCGGGCAAGCTGGTGCTTGACGTGGGATGCGGCATGGGACGATTTGCGGACGTGGCGCTGCGCTGGGGGGCGCACGTGGTGGGAGTCGATCTGAGCAGCGCCGCGGAAGTCGCGAACCGCAATCTGGCCGGGCGCGACGCGACCATCTTTCAGGCGGACGTTTTCCAGCTTCCCTTCAAGCCCAACAGTTTTGATTTCATTTACAGCATCGGAGTTCTCCACCACACGCCCGATTGCGAGCGCGCCTTCAAGACGCTGCCGGGACTGCTGAAGCCGGGCGGGCGGATCGCAGTCTGGCTCTACAGCCGCTACAACAAGTGGTACAGGATGAGCGACGTGTACCGCAAAGTCACGCGCCGCATGCCGCCGAAACTTCTGCACAAACTCTGCTATGGCGTGATCCCGCTCTACGGTGTGCATCGGGTGCTCAGGAAAATCCCGCTCGTGGGAAGGCCGGCCAGCGGCGCACTGGCATTGATGATCCCCATGGCGTTTGATGAAGATCCGAAGTGGCGCGTGCTCGATACGTTTGACTGGTACTCGCCCTGGTACCAGTCGAAACACACCTACGAAGAAGTGTTCCGCTGGTTTGAAGACTGCGGGCTCGAAGATTTGCGCGTGATTCTGCAGCCCATCGCCGTGAGCGGGAGAAAACCGGCCGCGGCGCAAGAGGGAAATCGTTCGAAGCCTTCACGCGAGCTCTCTTTTGAAAATCGCGATGCCAGCCTTGAGGTGCAGCGATGTGCGGAATAGCCGGAATGATCGGCCACCCGGACGAGAGCGTCAGCCCCGAACAAATTCGGCGCATGACCGACACCATCGTGCACCGCGGTCCCGATGACGAAGGGATTCACGTGCAGGGCAATGTCGGCCTGGGCATGCGCAGGCTGAGCATCATCGATCTTTCCGGTGGCCACCAGCCGATCTACAACGAAGACCGAACCGTAGCCGTGGTTTTCAACGGCGAGATTTACAACTTTCCTGAACTCCGCAAGGAACTCGAAAGCCGCGGCCACCAGTTCCGCACTCACTCCGACACGGAAGTGATCGTTCATCTCTATGAGGAGCTAGGCGCGGATTGTGCCACGCGTTTGCGTGGCATGTTCGCCATCGCGCTTTACGATTCGAAACGCGAGGCGCTGCTGCTGGCCCGCGACCGGCTGGGGAAGAAGCCGCTGTTTTATGCGGAGCGCGGGGGCAGGCTGTTCTTTGCATCTGAGATCAAGGCCTTGCTGGCGGTTGCGCCCGAACTGGCCGAAGTTGACCCGAAGGGAGTACTGCAGTTTTTCTATTACGGATACATTCCCGATCCGCTCTCTGCGTTTCGCGATGTTCGCAAACTTCCGCCCGGACATCTGGTCGCATATCGTAACGGAAAGATCGATGTTCGTCGATATTGGGACATTCCGGGCTATGGTGCATACGCACAGAGAGGCAACGGTCGAGCATCGAATGATCCTGCCTCGCATGACCCCGGATCAGATGAAGCTTGCCTCGAAGAAATGGAGCGCCGCCTGGCTGACGCCGTGCGCGTGCGGTTGATCAGCGACGTGCCGCTCGGTGCGATGTTGAGCGGCGGGGTGGATTCATCCCTCGTGGTGGCGCTGATGGCGCGAGAGAGCTCGGCGCCGGTCAAGACATTTTCGATCGGCTTTCGCAAAGCCGATTTCAACGAAGCCGAGCAGGCCCGCCTGGTAGCCGAGCGTTTTAGAACGGACCATCACGAATTGGTGCTCGAACCGGACGTCATCGAAACCGTGAACCGGCTTACGGGAATGATGGAGGAGCCGTTCGGCGACTCGTCGATGATCCCAACCTACTGCGTCTCGCACCTGGCGCGCCGCTACGTGACCGTCGCGCTTTCCGGCGACGGCGGAGACGAGTTGTTCGCCGGCTACGACCGCTACGTGGTGAATTTGAAACGGCGGCGATTTGAAGTGATTCCCAGCTGGGTGGGCAACGTGTACCGAAGTCAGCTCTATCCGCGGCTGCCTTCCGATGTGAGAGGCCGCAAGCTGCTGTGGAACATCACGCTGCCCTCACGCGACCGGTACCTGGACGACGTTTCGTTTCTGCCGGTGGTCGGCCGCGAGCGCAGCCTTTTTTCCGACGAATTCGTCGAGCACGCTGGACGCGCGGGCAATCCGCTCGCCCAGTTTCAGCGCTACTACGACGATGCACCGGCGACTGACCACCTGAGCCGGCTGATGTATCTGGACACGAAGACCTATCTCGCGGGGGACATTCTCACGAAAGTCGACCGGATGAGCATGGCCACTTCGCTGGAGGTGCGCTGCCCCATCCTGGATCACCTGTTCGTGGAATGGGTGGCGGGACTGCCGGCAAAATACAAGCTTCGCGACGGAACGCGCAAGTTTCTGTTCAGGAAACTGGCCGAGCGTGTGGGAGTGCCTTCGGAAGTGCTGAACCGGCGAAAACGTGGTTTCGCTCTCCCTCTGGTGCACTGGATGAGGCACGAATTGAAGAGCCAACTCGAAATGCTCGAGGAACCGCGAACCACTCAGCGCGGATATTTCAAGAAAGAATCCGTACAGATCGTGCTGGACGAGCATTTTCGCGGGCGGCGCGATCACTCCTCCGCGCTCTGGATGATGCTGGTATTTGAACTTTGGCATCGCAACTTCCTGGAGAAGATTGCACAAGGGCAGTTGGCAGAATCATCCACGTGCATCACGGCGAAAGCTTCGTCGGGGCCAATTGCCCGCAAGGAAATGGCTCGCCTGGGAGACGCTGCACAGTGACGCCGCTTGCGCCTCGGTTGCGAAAGGAAGAAGCCGAGTCGGCGCGCCCCGGTGTCTTCCTGATGACCAATACGCTCGAAACGGGCGGGAGCGAGCGCCAGTTCGTGACCATGGCCAACGCGCTGGACCACGCAATGTTCCGCGTGAGCTTGGGATGCCTAAGCCCAATTGGCCCGTTGCGCGGCGATATTCAAAGCATCGAACAGTTTCCGG
Organism: uncultured Acidobacteriaceae bacterium; assembly: GCA_964407245.1. GTDB lineage: Bacteria > Acidobacteriota > Terriglobia > Terriglobales > Acidobacteriaceae > Sulfotelmatobacter. The sequence continues at coordinate 26,851 of CAYOUY010000235.1, read as the reverse complement.
CCGGGGGCAGCCTATTTGGTCTTCGATCCTGGTTTTCGCGGCTGGCGTTGGCAAAGTTCTTGCGTCGGCAGAGAATCGCAATCGCGCATGCTTTCGATTTCTATTCCAACCTCATGCTGATTCCGGCGGCGAAGTGGGCCGGCGTGCCCGTCGTTCTGGGCAGCCATCGGCAGATCGGCGACCTTCTGACCCGGCGGCAGTTCCAGGCGCAGAATGCTGCGTTCCGGTTGTGCGATCGCATCGTGTGCAATTCGACGGCGGCGGCCGGACGACTGGAGCAGAGCGGAATCCGCAGGAGCAAGCTCGTGGTCATTCCGAACGGACTGCCGGACGAATTCTTCGCGGCAACGCCGCCCGCTTTGCCGCGGGAGCCGAATGTGATCCGGATTGGCATGATCTCGCGCATGAATCATCCGGTGAAGCGCCACGATATGTTCCTGCGCGCGGCGGCGCGATTGGCGCGCCGCTTTCCGCAATTGCAGTTCGTGCTGGTGGGGGATGGTTCATTGCGCGCAGGGTTGGAGGCGCTGGTTGCGCACCTCGAGTTGACCAATCGCGTGCAATTTCTGGGCGACCGGCGGGACATTCCCGCTGTGCTCGCCGCGCTCGACATCACGGTCCTGCCGTCGTCGTCGGAGAGCCTCTCCAATGTGATCCTGGAATCGATGGCAGCAGGCGTACCCGTGGTGGCCGTGCGCGTCGGCGGCAATCCGGAAGTGGTGCAGGACGGGAACACGGGATTCCTGTTTAATCCGGGTGACGAGGAAGCGTTTGCGGCGCTGCTGGAAACGCTCGGCCTGCAACCGGAACTGCGACAAAAATTCGCCTCGGCCGCACGAGCGCGAGCGCATGCGGAGTATTCCATTGCGCGGGTGAAGGATCGCTATCAGGAACTTTATCGCAGCCTGCTCGAGGAAAAGGGCTACGGCTCAGCCCCGGTCGAAGTGTTAGCAGGCTGCGCAGAAAAACCGGAAGGTACGGTCCGTTGAAAAAAATTCTGCAGATCGGCAATTGGCCTCCGCCGCTTTGCGGATGGGCGATGGGCCTGGTCGCGCTGCGCCGCGAACTCGCGAGCCGGGGCTGGGATTGCCCGGTCATGAATCTGAATGAGAACCGGCGTGTGTGGAGTGCGGAATACATCGACGTGCAGAGCGGCTGGGATTATGTGCGCAAGGTGTGGGGCCAGGTCTGGCGCGGCTATGCCGTGCATATCCGTGTAAATGCGGAGTCGAAAAAGGGGTATCTCTTGGCGCTCGCGGCCATGCTGTTGGCGCGTCTGGGCGGACGTCCAGCGCTGCTGACGTATTGCGGCGGCCACAGGCAATCGTTCTTTCCGTCGCCGAAAAATTCTCTGAACTACTGGAAGTTCGCAGCGTTATTTCGCATCTCGACGCGCATTTATTGCGACAGCGAGCCCGTAAAACAGGTCTTGCTGACCACGGGCATCCCGGCGGGTCGTGTAATGCCTTTGCCTTTGTTTTCGGCGGAGAACGTGCAGTTCAAGCCTGCTAATTTGCCGGCAGAAGTCACTGAATTTCTCGCGCGGAACGAGAAGGTATTTTTCCTCTACATCTGCTATCGCAAGGAATACATGCTGGAATTTGTGGCGGAAATCATCCGGCGATTCCGCGTGCATAATCCAAAAGCAGGCTTTCTGCTGGCGGGAACGAGCGAGAAGGAACTCCCACTGATTTGCGCATTCTTCGAGCAGCAAGGATTGAATGAGGCCGTCTGCATTACCGGCGCAGTCGAGCACGACGTCTTTCTAACGATGCTGACGCGTTCTGTGGCGTGCATCCGGACTCCCATGACTGATGGCGTTTCTTCATCCGTACTGGAAGCGCTGGCACTGCGAGTCCCGGTACTGGGAAACGATAACGGCACGCGTCCGGCCGGGGTCGAACTGTGGAGCAAAGACGATCCGGAGTCACTGCTGAAACTGATGGCTGAGGCGGTGCAGAACCGTGCAGGAATGGTGGCGCGCATGCCGCGATTTGCCGCCGACGACAACACGCGCAAACTTGCCGACGACATAGAACTGACTTGTGGCCGCGAGCTGCAGTCAAAGCCGGCAAGAGGCCATTCCGGAGCCATGGCGGGCTCCTAGTAATGTTCTAGATCGACATTTATTCTCTATCGCTCACGAAGAATCCGTCCTCGCACTCGATCGTAGAGCGAGTTTCCGAGCAGCTTCCGTGCGGCGACGCGCGCGGAATCCAACCATCGCATTCTGGCCAGGGCCTCGCCGGTGCAGATCCTGCCGAAAGCGGCGGTGTCGGTGCCGCGCAGGATTGCGACGCGGCCCAGCAGAAACGGGTCAGTTGCGGGAGAGTTGGCATGGCCACGGCTCGTGGCTAGGGATCGGTATCCGGATGTCTTTGCAACTTCCATCACACCTGCGTTATGGCGTCCACCGGGACAGGAAAAATGCTGCACGGCGTGCCCGATGATATCCGCGATTTTCTTTCCCGCGTCTGAAATTTCCCGGCGCAAATCCGCTGGCGACAAGTCGTCCAAATACGCATGAGTCATGGAGTGGCACCCGATTTCAAAGTTCAGCGAATGCAACTCGCGCAATTGCGCGGACGAAAGATAACCCGGTCTGCCGACGAATCCAGCAGTCACATAAAACGTCGCGTTACATCCGTTTTCTTTGAGGATGGGCGCAGCCACGATAAGATCGGTTTCGCATCCATCGTCGAAAGTGATGGCGACGGATTTTCCATCTGGATAGTGCAGAGCCTTGCCTACCGACAAGCCGTGCCAGCCGTTCTGTTTGAGCCAACAAATCTGCGATTCGAACACTTCGCGGGGAAGAATGTAGCGGACATATCCCGGATCGGATTGGACGAGAGGCCGTCCCGGCAACTCCAGTTCGTGGTACATCAGGAATACGATGTTCGGGTCCATCAGAAAATCCTGCGGAGTCGCGATTTCAGGGATTCCGGGACACGGATTCCGGCCCGGTCCAAAATCTTTTTGCCATTCTTGAGCAGGCGACGCATGCCATGCGAGCGGGCGTGCACGCGGCCGAATTGATCGAGTAGTTGCGCCGGCAAAACGCCGGAAGATGGCAGCCGAAGCTCATCCTTGAGTGCGCAATAGTTTCCTCTCCTCAAAGCGGCCATAATCGCTGCGGTTTCGACAGAGCCGCAGTCGAGTTCCACGAAAAAGTTGCGGAATTGCCGCTTCCAATGCAGATCGAGTCCGTAGAACGCATGCGTTTCCGGCGCGCGCTGTTTCAGTCTCTGGAGTAGGGCAAACGTGCCCGGCCGCGGGGCGTAACGGCCGTCATATTTCGTATTCCAGGTCTCGATGCCTTGCGGTAGCGTCGAAAAGGTTTCGATCCACTCGACAAATTCATCTTTGGGATGAGCAATGACCGAGATGGCCTGCTGCGCATCGATGTGCCGAATGACTTCCTGCGGGTCGGTCGACTGGGTCAGCCGGGTCGCGTAATAGCCGAGGATGTGCATGTCGCGTTCGCAGCGGTATTCCAGGCCAGGGACAAAGCGGAACTGTGCATCTGAAAAAGCCTCGCATTCTGCAACATAGCGCTGTACGGAATCCTCGTCGAAATACTCGGCGTGATCCGTCATGCACAGGAACGAGCAGTTTTCCCCGAGGAACATGTTCCGCAGCTCTTTGAGCGTGAACTCGCCGTCGGAGTTGCGGCTATGGATGTGGAGCGCGCCTTTGCGCATGGTGCTAGTCTGCGCTCCTTCCAGCCAGTTGCCGGAAAAGATTCAACCAGTCGCCCACTTCAGGCAGAGGATCACTCCATTGAAACAAATCGTGGTATGTGCCCGGAACCGGAGTGAGCAGATCGAATAGGGTGCGCAGGCGCCCGGGATACGTGCCGGGATATCCGCGCGGCGGCCCTTTCCACACTTCCGCGAGATGGCGCGCGTCGCCCAGCAGCCAGCGGCAACGCACGCCGGAGCGATAACCCATGCTGGGTTTAATGTCGCCCTGTTCCGCCATGCACGCCAGCAGTGCGGGGAAGTCCACGCCCGCATAACAGGCCAGCGCCAGCGAATGCCAGAAGCGCCCGTTGACTTCCATAAAAACAGGAGAGCATCCCGCCTCTCTACGATATTCGACCATTGCGACCCCGTGCCAGTGCAACGCCGACAAGATACTCAACGAGCAGCGCCGAATTTCCGGGTCCGGTTCAATGCTGACGCGAACGGCGCTGCCGGAACCTGTGGGATAGACATCGCGAATGCGCTGATGGGCGAACTCGGCGCGGACTTCGCCGTGATGCAGGAGCGCGAAATATCCCGTTCCTTCGCCGGCGACGAATTCCTGCACGAGCACCGCCGAGGATCGGCTGCTGACATCAGTGTAAGCCGCGTCAAACTGTGATGCGTTGGTAACATAGCGCGGGCGTCCACCGGTGCGAATTTTTCCTGACGACGAAATTTCCTCCGATGATCGCGGTTTCAAAACGACAGGATAACGCACCGACCGCGCGAGTTCGCGCGCTTGTTCGAGACTCGCGACAGTTACGGTTTGCGGGACGCGGATGCCGAGCGATGCGGCCAGACGCGTGGTTTCCTCCTTGTCGAAGGCGCGGAGCACGTCGCGATGATCGGGCAACACCAGGCGGGCGCCAGCGGAAATCAACGCTTCCCGATGGCCGGACACCGGCAGCGTTGTGGATTCGGTCATGGGAAGCACCAGTGTTCCGGGATGCCGGCGAACAAATCCCGCGATGGCCGAGATGAAGTCGGCTATGTTGTTTTTGGGGGCCGGATATTGAAAGCTGCCATGGCTGGCGCGGGACCATCCCGCTTTCGACCATGTCGCGGCCTCAGCCGCATACACGGTGTGGCCGGCACGCGCCAGCGACCTGACGCTCGCGACGGCCTGGTTCTGATTTGCATCCAGCACCAGAACGTTCATGATTGCACGGGAACCCCGGCAAGTTTTCTGCCGCTCGAGTCACTCTGGCTGGCTTTCAGGAGCACGGCGGCAAAACGGTCGACAATGATCGACCAGTCGTATTGCGCGGCCAGTTTGGCGGCAGAGCGTTCATAATTCTGCCGAAGGCCTTCATTGCGGATCAACAGCAGAATCGCTTCCGCGAAGGCGGCTGGATCGTCGGCCAAAATAAGATCACGGCCGTTCTGAACATCGAGCCCTTCTGCGCCGATCGAAGTGGAGACGACAGCCTTTCCCATCGCCATGGCCTCAAAAATTTTCAGCCGGGTTCCTCCTGCGATGCGCAGCGGCACGATGACCACCGTCGCGTCGCGGAGATAGTCGGCGACCGAAGGCACTGTGCCCGTGACCTGAACGTGGTCCGAGGCCACCGCCCTTACGCTGGGATGAGGATTGCGCCCGACGATCTGGAAAATCGCCGCAGGAGACTCGCGACGCACGCGCGGGAAGATGTCCCTGCAAAAGTAAGCGACGGCGTCCAGGTTCGGCTCCCAGTCCATGGAACCGGTGAAGACGATGCGCGGAGGATTCGCCGCCGCCGGCGGAGCCGCCGAATACTTCTGCGTGTCCACGCCCGTGGGAACGACTACTATGTCGCAGTCGGCCGCGACGGCGAGCATCTCCTGCCGGTCGTGTTCGGAAACGGCGATGACCTGGCGAAATCTGTGCAAGGTGTGCTGCTCGTAGCGAGCCATTTTGACCGCTTCGATGCGGTAGACCAGCCGCTTCAAGGGATTGCTCTCGGTCGAAGCCATGCGCTGCCACAGCGCCGTTTCCACGTTGTGCTGGAAAAGCACAACCGGCGTCGCCGACGTGCGCGGAAAATTCAAGGAGGCAGAAAGAAAATCGCAGACGGCCACATCAAACTTCTCCGCGCCAAGCCATGCGGCCAGTGTTCGCCGAACTGCAGGATCGGTGAACTTGCTCACGGCAAACGGCTCCGGTTGCCACAAACGCCACAGATAATCGACAGACTGAGCGACGGCGTCGCCATCTAGAGCGGACGTCGCGATGGCGTGAGTTCCGGGCAGTTCGCCAGTGATCTCAGCCTCATAGTCTGGATCCTTTTTCCCTCCGTAGTACGAGAGCAGAGTCACTTGGTGGCGGCGGGCGAGATGACGAAGAATGTTGAAAGAGCGAATCTTGCCGCCGGTGTCCAACGGCAGAAGCTTGCCGGCTTTGACCCAGAGAATTCGCAAATTGCTACCAGCAGATGCCTTCATAGTTGGCGGCCGCCGGCCGGCCGGCCTTTTCGAGATTCACCAGATCAACCACGACGTGATTGGGTCTTAGGTGTTCTTGCAACTGGTCGCGCGCGATGCCTCGCGTGCCGATCACGACTACGTCGGCATCGCGAAGAATCTGTCCCAGATCGTATTCCAGCAGTGATCCGATGTGGGGAATCGTGCGTTCAATGTAGTCGCGATTCGATCCGATGAGCCGGCCGAGGGAGACATTTTCATCCCAAATCTTGACGGTGCAGCCCTCGCCGAGCAGATGCTTGACCAGTTGCACCTGCGGGCTCTCGCGCAGGTCGTCGGTGGCGGCCTTGAAACTCAGGCCGAGAACAGCGATGTTTTTTTTTCCTGTGTCGAGCACCAGTTCGATGGCGCGGCGCAGGTGTTCGTCGTTGCTGGGCATGATCGATTCGAACAGCGGCAAACGCAGATCGAGCTCCTTGGCGCGATAGCCGAGGGCGCGTACATCTTTGGGCAGGCACGAGCCGCCGAAGGCGAAACCGGGCTTCAGATAGCTGACAGAAATGTTCAATTTGTTGTCGGCTGTGAAGATTTCGGTGACATCCTCGGCGTCGACCTGCAGCGCTTTGGCCAGCGCGCCAACTTCGTTGGCAAAGGCAACCTTCAAGGCGTGCCATGTGTTGCAAATGTATTTCACCATCTCGGCGGAGCGGAAGGAGGTCTCAAAGATTCGCCCCGGAGCCCAGGCGTAGAGTTCGCGCAGTTGTGCGGCGTGGGAGGCCTCGGCCGCGCCGATGATCGTCATCGCGGGTTCCAGAAAATCGGAAACAGCCGTGCCCTCGCGCATGAACTCCGGGTTGACGCACACGCCGAAATCTTTTCCCATCCGCTTGCCGCTGGTTTGTTCAAGGGCGGGTATGACGATGTTTTCGGCTGTGCCCGGCAGCACCGTGCTGCGCAAAACGACAAGATGAAACCCGCTTTTGCGCCTAAGTGCGTGGCCAATTTCGCGGCAGACAGGCTCCACGTGCCCGAGATCCAGCTTCCCGCTGCGCAGGCTTGGAGTGCCGACGCACAGAAAAGTGATATCGGTCTGCATCACGGTTTCGGCGGAGTCGGCGGTCGCGCGCAGGCGCGATGCTTCGTGCGCTTGCTCCACCAACTCGGCCATCCCAGGCTCGACGATCGGACTGCGGCCACTGTTGAGTGCTTCCACCTTGGAAGCGTTCAGGTCGACACCGGTGACGCTGTGTCCTTTTGCTGCCAGGCAGGCGGCGGTGACACAGCCTACATAGCCCAGCCCGAAGATGCTGACCGCTTTAGTCATGATCGATGGATTGATTCCCGCGTGGCGAAAACGAGCCTGGGGAAAGCATTCAAGCCCGATGACAGCAACAGTTCATAGTATATGACGCTATCGGTACTCGCCCTCACATTGCAGGCTCTCTCAGGTTACCGACGGTGTGCGGCGCTGATGGCTTAGCCTGCACCAAACAGCCACTTCAGGTAAGGTGGTTACAGGCGGAACTCGCTTTCTGCGCCGCAGCGATCGCATGAAGCTGACTGATATGAAGCTTACGGAGTGGCGAAAAGTCAGAGATCGGCTGGCGCAGATGAATCGCGAGGAACTGCGAGAGCGTGCCCTGCAGGAATTCCGCAAGCGTGAAGACGGTGTTCTGCTGCACCTGGGTTTCGACTTGGCCCGCGGAGCCCGGCGCCTGTCACCACACGAGCGAGGCAGATTTTTCTGGGAACCTGCGTCGACCGATTCTCTTGTGGAGCTGTTGCGGCAGAGATTACCCGAGCAGGCGGAACAGATCATCAAACGAGCGGAAAAGCTCTCCCGTCATCGCTTCGATCTGCTGGGTTACGAAGACCTCGACTACGGCGCCACGATTGACTGGCATCTGGATCGTGTCCACGGAAAACGAGCCTTGCGGAAACTCTTCTATAAGGTCCAATATCTCGAGTTCGACGAGGTCGGCGACAGCAAAATCACCTGGGAACTAAATCGCCACCAGCACTTCGTCACACTGGCCAAGGCGTACCGGCTGACCGGAAATCTGCGATTTGTCGACGAGATCCTGCGCCAGTGGCGGCAATGGCATGCGGACAATCGCTACCCGGTAGGCATCAATTGGGCGAGCAGTCTGGAGGTTGCGTTTCGCAGCTTGTCGTGGCTGTGGACGCTGCATTTGCTGGAGGACGCGTGCGACGTCCCCGACTTCCGCAACGAATGGCTGCGCGGACTGGCCCGCCACGGCCGCCATATCGAGCGATATCTATCTAGTTATTTCTCTCCAAATACGCATCTCCTGGGCGAGGGCGTCGGGCTGTTTTTCCTGGGGGTGCTTTGCCCCGAGCTGGCGCGAGCGGAACGGTGGAAGTCGCTCGGGTGGGACATCATCATGCGAGAGAGCGAGCGGCAAGTCCGGGACGACGGTTTTCACTTCGAGCAGTCGACCTATTACCACGTCTACGCCCTCGATTTTTTTCTGCACTCCACGGTGCTGGCCAGCGTAAATAACATTCCGATCCCGCAGAGTTTTGAGCAGAGACTGGAGAAAATGCTGAATGCTTTGTGCCTCCTGGGCAGGTGCGGCACGCCTCCGAGTTTCGGAGACGACGATGGGGGCCGAGTTTTTGATCCGCGCCGCAATCAGACCGAGCATCTTCTCGATCCCCTGGCTACAGGGGCGATCCTTTTCCAGCGTGGCGATTTCAAGTCGGTCGCCGGCGGTTTGCGCGAAGAGACCCTCTGGCTGCTGGGCGAGGAAGGCCTGCGGTGCTGGGATGAACTCGCATACTTTCCGCCGTCAATGGAATCCGCGGCGTTGGAGAACGCTGGTTTCTATCTGCTGATGACAGACAATCCGCCGGCGCAGCTTGTGCTGGACGCAGGGCCGCAGGGCGCCCAAAGCGGGGGCCACGGTCACGCCGACTCCTTAGGTATTTGCCTGCACTGCGCCGGGTCTTTTCTGATCGATCCGGGCACTGGTGAATATGTGGGGAAAAATGGCGATCGCGACCTGTTTCGCGGTACGGCGATGCACAACACGTTGCTCGTCGATGGCGCCGATCAGTCCGAAGTTTCAGGTCCATTCGCATGGAAGCGTCTCACGCAAACGAAAGTCGAGCAATGGATTCAGAGCCCTGCATTCGACCTCGTGACCGCGAGTCATGACGGCTATCAACGGCTGGCTGAGCCGGTCACTCACCGGCGAACGGTAATCTCTCTGAAAAACGGCATCTACTTTGTCCGCGACATTGCCGCGGGACGCGGTCGCCACTGCTTGGATGTCTCGTGGCATATGGGGCCGGACGTGCAGCGGGTGGCGGCGAACGTGTTTAGCCCTCAGGGCGCGCGGCTGGGGCTGGCAATTGTCCCGCTCGAAGAATGGGGCTGGGAGGAAGAAGTTCGCAAAGAGTCATGGTCGCCGGCCTACGGGCAGAAGGCGCGAGCGACGGTGGTGAACTTTCGGATGGTCACGAATGTGCCTGCAGATTTCGCGTGCGTGCTGGTGCCACTGGCGGAGGCCCGTCGAGCGGCGAGATCTTTGACACGAATCGGCGCGGACGACTCAGGGTCGACGGTCTCTAGTTACCGTTACGCCGAAGAAGGCCGCGATTATTTCTTTTTCTTCGCAACGCCGGGGCGTGCGTGGCGGCAGGATCCGGTGTCGAGTGATGCAGAATTCGTGTGCTGGTGTCGCAGCACAGTCAGTTCTGATCATTTGTTGCTGATGTCAAACGGTAGCTATACTGAAATCGCCGGAGGCCCCCAAATGCGCTGCCAGCAAGCGGTTCGCTGGTGTGAAGTAGTCGTTCAGGGTGGCCGGAGAAGCGTGCGCTCGTCGAATCCGGAGACGATCGTGGGCGCGGCGCCGGGTTAGTCCTGCCTGCAGTCGAGTTTTCACAGCGATCCGAAATTTCTATGTGCGGAATCTGCGGAGTTTTCTTCACCAATCGTGCTTGGCACGTGCAGCGCGAGGCGCTTGAGGCGATGAATCGCCGCATCGTCCATCGCGGACCGGACGACGATGGCATTTTTCTAGAAGAAAACATCGGCCTGGCGATGCGGCGGCTGAGCATCATAGACGTCAAGACCGGCCACCAGCCGCTCGCGAACGAAACCCAAGACGTCTGGATTGTCTACAACGGCGAAATCTACAATCACGCCGAATTGCGCGCTACGCTCGAAGCAAAGGGACACTGCTACCGCACGCGCAGTGACACCGAAACCATCGTTCACCTCTACGAGGAATACGGCCGCGAATGCGTGAAGCATTTGCGCGGCATGTTCGCGTTTGTCATCTGGGACCGGCGCCGGCGCACGTTTTTTGCAGCCCGCGACCGGCTGGGCATCAAGCCGCTTTACTACTGGTCGGACGGCGGCGCATTCCTCTTCGGCTCGGAGATCAAAGCGATTCTGGCTTATCCGAAGTTTGCGGCGGAATTCAACCGGGGAGCGCTGGCGGAATATCTCGCTTTCGGCTACCTCACCGGGCCGCAGACGATGTTCGCCGGGATCAGAAAGCTGATGCCGGGCCACACTCTGGAATTGGCGGAGGGAGGCGAGCCGCGGATCGAGCAGTACTGGAACCTCGACCCAGAAACGGATCGGGATGCACATCCCGCTACGTATTACGTCAGCCGTTATCGAGAGTTACTGGAAGAAGCGGTCTCGTCGCACCTGATGAGTGATGTGCCGCTGGGAGTGTTCCTCAGCGGAGGCCTTGATTCCAGCGCGGTCGCGGCGCTGGCGCGGAAAATTCGCGGCGACCGCATTCAGACCTTTGCTGTCGGATACGGCGAGGAGAGTTTCAGTGAGCTAGGTTATGCGCGGCAGGTGGCGGAGCACATTCAGTCGGATCATCACGAAGTTCGCCTGAGCCGCGAGGAGTTTTTCGCCAGCCTGCCGCGGCTGATCTGGCATGAGGATGAGCCGCTGGTGTGGCCTTCGAGCGTCGCGTTGTATTTTGTAGCACGCCTGGCGCGGGAAAACGTCACAGTCGTACTTACTGGGGAGGGAAGTGACGAAACCCTGGCAGGCTATGCGCGCTACGCATGGACGCTGATGAATTCGCGATGGGATCAAGTCTATCGCGCGATCACACCGGATGCGGTTCGTCGCTTCGTGCGCAAAGGAGTTGAGACTGGCCCGCTGTCGGCAGCACTGCACCGAAAGCTCGAGCACACATTTTTGGTGCGCGACGGCAATGCATGGGAATCGTTCTACTACGACAATTTTTTCTGTGCATTCAGCGCGGCCGAGCAAGCCGGTTTGTTGACGCGCGGAGCGCTGGCCGCCGCGAGAGACGCTTATTCCGGCTCGATGGCGGCGTGGAACCGTTCCCGCGGCGACTTGCTGCACCGGATGCTGTACGCCGATATCAATAGCTATCTGATCGAGCTGCTAATGAAGCAGGACCAGATGAGCATGGCGGCGTCGGTCGAAAGCCGTGTGCCGTTTCTCGACCACGTGCTCGTCGAATTTACCGCTCGGATTCCGGCGCAGTATTCGATTCGCGGCGTGGCAGGAAAGTTCATTTTGAAAGAGGCCGTAAAAGACCTGCTGCCCCGCGAAATTGTATATCGCAAGAAAATGGGCTTTCCCACGCCGTGGGACTACTGGCTGGCGGGGCCGCAGATCGACGACATACAGCGGCTGCTGCTCGAGCCGAGAAGTGTCGAGCGCGACCTGTTCCGGTGTGACGCGGTAGCGAAAATCTTCGAGGAGCATCGCTCCAGGAAACGCGACCATGGCAACCGTATCTGGCGATTGCTCAATCTGGAAATCTGGTTCCGCAGCGTGATTGAAGGAGATGTGGAACCGGTGGTACAAGACCGTCCCAATCACGCCGCCACGGTCAGGTAGACGATGCTTTCACCACTGCCGGGTGATCGTCAGCGAGCACGATCTCGTCGATCTCGGCGCCGGTCATGATGGGGCGCACGGCTCTCACCCAATCATTGTTCTTGAACCAGAACTTGCTTGCAAAGAAAGTGCGGTGCAGCAGCCGCGTCGTGCTCAGCGAGAAGTCTTCCGCGATTCCGTCAGCCTTCGTGGCGAGCGAATACCCGAGTTCCACAAGCGTCTTCCCAACCAGACGCTCGATGAGCAGCACTTCCTTGGGAGAAAGATTCTTTTTCCACCTACCCACGGGATTGAAAGCCTCGCCGGAAGCCTGCCCGCTGAACGATGTATTCGGCTTGCTCACTGAGCCGTAGCCCACCCGCTGAATGGTCGCATAATCGAGCGGTTGATCGATGAAACGGGCAATCGTGTTCAGCGTTGCTTGCGGCTGGGAAAGCAGTTCTTCAAAGCAGACCTCCATGTAATCGTTGCCGAGCGAGCACCCGAAGCTGCGGCCGTGTTGCACAATCCATTCCCAGTAGAGGCCGCATCCAATGACGCTGTAGCGATCTTCCCAAGGCAGAGGCCGGACGTAACGCAGGCGGCCAAGCGATGTTGCCACGTCACGGCCATCGCGAATGATGTGGAGAACGAGCGCATTGGGAAGGCACTGCTTGATGAGCGGAAGATAAAGAATGGCTTCCGGCGAATTCTCGGCCCAGCGCGGCATGCCCTGCAACGCGCAAATCTCGCCCATCACAATGCAGAGGAAATCTCCAGCGTTACGGCAGTCTTCGAGAACGCGTTGGCGGATTCGCTGCGCATCCAAGCCGGAAGCACGGTATAGCTTGCTCCCCAGCCAGGCTTCGAACAGACGCTTGCGATTGGCCTTCACACTTAAATTGCCAAACCGCGGCGCGAGCAAATTGAAGATATTCGATTCGGCGAGGTAGACGGCGAATCCTCCGGCGGAAAGGAGCATGTCATACAACAGCGTCGTGCCGGAGCGCGGGCTGCCCAGCACAAAGACTGGGGCACGGCTTCGTTCAGCTGGCAGATTGGTCGCTGACGTGCGCAGAGCCGTCACTCCATGACCCCACGCGTCGCAGAGGTGATCGCGTCAATATCGGCGCCGATATTCTTATGATCGCTCGCGGCATCGGCGTACTTCGAAGGATTCTTGCAGTTGTCTCCCTTGACGCGGCACAAGCGAAACATCTCGAGCCCTGCCCCGTTCTTGACAAAGCCCACAGCATCCACATTACCCGGAAAGAAATTTCCCGGCGGCCACATGCCATTTCCGTTGATGATGACGTTATTCGTAAATGTGACCGAGTCGAAGCATTCCTTGAAAACTCCGGCCGGCTGCTGCTTGTCGGGCTGGAACACACAGTTCTCGGGTCCGCCGCCGGTGCTGGTCACGCCGCGTTCATTCGCGCCGATCAGATTGTTGGTGAAAATAAAGTTCCGGATGTGCGCTTCCTTTACACCGACGTTCATGAATACCCGGGGAGAAACCGCCGTAACATGATCGATGCGGACATCGCTCAAGACGGGATGATGGGAAATTAGCACCAGGAACGCGCCGAAGCCGCCGAATCTTCTGCCGTCGATGTCGGCAATCACAACGTCGTGAATGCTGTAGCGCTCGCCACCGGCCGAAGGTTCGCCATCCCGGTCGGAAACATTGGCGATCTGCAGGCCGCTGGCCACGTGAGCAATGACGCAATCGCGGATGGTCACATCCGAGACGCGGCAAAGCGGGCACACACTGCCGCGTGCGGGCCCCATGTACTGATTCTTAGGCGTGAGAAGAATGGAGAATCCGGTCTGGCTGAAACCTCCCCAACTGTTTTCCAGAACATTGCCCTCGAACAGCACGCGCTGCGCGTTCTTCAGTTCAAAATGATTCTTAACGATGAAGGGATTTCCGTTCGTGCCTCCCACAAAGCCGGGCTGGCCGGCCATCCAGGTTAACGGCTTGAAAAGGTAGTTGTGCCGGATCTCGATATCGGTTGGCGTGGCCGTGGCCTGCGCGCCGCCCAAAAGTATGTTTTCCCCTGCAGCTTCGAGGAAGTTATTGACAATCTTGTACGGACCCATCGGCAGATCACCGGCCGCTCCCGAGATGCTTTGCGAGTCGGTGCAGGCCAGTTTCGCCGTGCAATGAAAATCGGTGAAGAACGAATCGACCACCGCCATGTAGGTTGTGCCGCTCAGGTAGAGGCCGCGACGCGTGTCGTCCTGGGCCGTGCCATGCATCCAGACGCGGTCGAAGATGATGTGATCGGCGGCCACTGCTCCGTCAGGGCCAGCGAGGGCAACCACGCCACCCGAGCCTGGCTCGCGCGTGATCTCGATGCCGATGAAGCGATAATGATTGGCGCCGTCTGAAAACAGGATCGGTCCCTCACCCTGGCCTCCCAACGCGATCCTGGCCATCACATTTTTCGCCGCGGGACAGCGGAACGCCGGACGGCCGGGAAGCGCGGCCACCCCTGCGTAACACGGCGTGATGCGAGTCCCCTCCGCGGGTAGAGCACCGTCAGGCGCGCTGGTGCGGAGGATGATCCAGTGAGTATCGTCGCATGTTTTCCTGGGCAAGCGAAAACGGCCGGCAAAGCTGGCGCCGGCCTCAAGCTGAATCGTATCGCCGCAGGAGGCGTTGTCGAGCGCGGTTTGCAGGTTGTCGCCGCTTTTCACCGAAACCTGCTTGCCGTGCGCCGGAGTATCAGCAAGCGCCGTCTTCACATACCCCCGGGGCAATTCAGCAGGACCATCGAATTGGCCCTGGCTGGCTGGCCCACTTTTGGCACCGGCCTTGGGTGGATCAGACTGCCTTTCTCCCGTCTGAGTCGAGACAGATTTCCTATCCGGGGCTGTTGCGGTCTGTGCGGTGACCGAACACGCCGCAGAAAAAATGATCAGGCCCACCTTCCACAGCGTGGGCCGAAAGGGCAGGGGTTGAAAGTTGCCAGACACAGGAAATTTAGCTCTATCGAAACGATGGCGGCGCAGATTGGAGAAAGCCTCAACTTTCGCCATGTTACCACGCGAAGTTATCACGCGAAGTCGCGGACAGAATATTTGCGGTAAGGCAGACGCGGGCGCCGAGACCGGTTGGTCCCTGGCGCCCTGTCGTCATTCTGAGATTCTGGTCAGTTCAGATGGACGATGAATGTGTCGCAGCGCGGATAACCCCTGGAGTCCGTGCCCAGGCTCAACAGCATTCCGCTGGCAATCATGGCCCAGTTGCCGTCCTGCGAAACGCTCATGATGGCATTGGCGCACCCAAAGTAGACGTCGCCCGTGCCATTGCACTGTGCCCAGTATGAGGAAGAGGTAGTGGTGTTGCAGCTGAAGGTGTGGCCGAAGTAGGTTCTCGGTTTTCCCACTTCAGCGGCAGGATAGTCAGCAAAAATCGCGTTGCCGCCGTTGATCGGGCAGTAGTTGGCGCCACGGCTGCAGCCCGTGCCTTGCGTAGCGTACAGGTCATAACTGGCCTGCACCCAAGGGTACGTGTCGTCGTTATCCGGATGCGGCCAGTGTCCGTGCGCGCCCTCAAAGATGAGGCCACTATCGAACTGCGTGTAATTGATGACATTGGATAAAGAACGAATCGAGCCCATCTTGAGCTGTGAATTCAGCATGTGGCTCACGCCCACCGAATCGTGGCCGCCACAGTACTGACCACCAGCGCCGGTCCCTGGCTCGCTGTTGCAGAACTGAGTCATCGGCGTTCCCGGTTCCCAGATCGAAAACATGGTTCCATAGTTCTTCCCGGCGCACGCGCCGTGCGTCCACACGCCGTACTCGGTGATGACCAGGGAGGTTCCGTCGCCGGACATCTGCGAGTCGTGGATCGTGCCTCCCCAGCAATTGCAGTCGGTTCCGCTGGTGCACGCCGCGCTGCTGGCCAGAATGCCAGAGGGTTGAGTCGAGGGTTTGCAGTTAGAAGCGCAAAACGCCCAATATGATCCCGTGCTCATGTTGGCGACGGAGCATCCCAGGTCGCGATCCCAAACTACCGCCCATACGCCCGTCCCTTGCCCCCCTGTGTTACTCAACACCCAGCCGAAGCGGCCATCGTCAAAGCGAATTCCGAGAATGCCAGCGTGCGTTGCGGTGAAGGGATAAGGCAAACCGGGGCAGGTTGATCCGCTGGCCACATCGACGAGAAGCGTCGAACTGTATGTGGTGTCGCTGGTGATGGTGCCCTCGTTGAGCTGGGTATAGTTCGTTAAGTAGTAGAAGGCGTTGTCGGTCGTCTTGGAGAAGCCGAATGGACCGGCCATGTGAACGCTGCCGTGTCCCTGGAGATTTCCGGTGTTGACGACCTTGGCGCAGTTGCCCGACAGGTTCAGGTGCAGGATGTAGACGTCTCCGCCTGATTCGACGCCAACGAAGGTGTTGTTTTTCGACCACATAATGTCGTTGTCGCCGCCGGAGAACGTGTTGTTGTCGGTGGAGGGTCCGCCCCAGGTCGAAGCGTCGGTGGCGCGAGTGTAGCAATCCATCCCGGCAGGATTGTAGGTCGTGTCGTATGCCGTCTGGTTGACGCCAAGCGTCCCGGTAAACAAGGCGGAGATCGGTCCCGGATTCGCAGTCGAAGTCGTGGAGCAGTAATGGGGCGCGCCGCAGTTGGAGACGCCCCCACTGCTACTCTGATTCGATGCGGCAACGGCGAGTGTCAGAGCCTGAGTCGCTGAGTTCGCCGCTGCGTCTGTGACCTGCACGGTGAAGGAATATTGGCCCTTGCTGGTGGTTGTCCCGGCTAACATGCCAGTGGCCTGCAACTGGAAGCCAGGCGCCAGAGTTCCTGCTGCAATGCTCCAGCGGTACGGAGCAGTTCCGCCGGTTGCGGTTAGAGTTTCCGTATACGCGGTGTTGGTGGTTGCTGCGTTCAGCGACGAGGTGGTGATCGCGAGCTCAGGCGCACGCTCGACGGTGACCACGGTGGTGGCCGGTTGCGCCAGGCCGGCTACGCTTGCCGATATTGTGATTTCGGTTCCGTTGTTTACTGCCGGCGCTGTGAAGGTGCCGTCGCTCGAAATCGAACCTGCCGATGCGTGCCAGGTCGTCGCTGTGTGGCTGGTACCGTGTACTGTAGCCGTGAATTGCTGCTGCGCTCCCGGGGCCAGCGTTACGCTGCTTGGAGAAATCGTGACTTGAATCTGTTGGACCGGGGCCTGACTCTGATTCTGAACCAAACTCTTGGTGGCGCATCCTGTTGCAAAACTCAATACCGCACAAGCAATGGCCAGTATGGCGACGCGCTCAAAAGGCGAAACGAAGCTTCGCCGCGCGCATGAGAAGTTGGGGGATACTCCTTGCGAAAGCAAGAGTTTGAACCTCAATTTGGGATTTTTTCGACCCTGCGTCCGGGTCTCGTGGCACATCTCGACTGTAATCAGACAGTTTTGCGTGACGTAGATAACGAAAGTTGCTACCCCAGAGGGTCCCACAAGTACATGGACTTCAGATGCAAGAGCGCGAAGTGAACGCGAAGTGAATTGAAGGCGCGAATTGACTGCTGGAAGTTAACTTGTGAGGCGCACTCACGGGCGTGAACTGGATTGTTTGCCGTCGCGCATCTGTTCTAGTCTATGCACAGCCTGGCTGCACGAAGAGACGTATTGCGCGAAGAGACGGAGAGAAGACAGATGGGCTTGATCGGTCGCGCCCGGAACTACGCCACGAGTGTGATGGACGTCGCTTTCCGCAGAAAAGCGGCGGGGCGCGGCCTGACTGTTTTTCCCGACGATGTTTTTATCGTTTCTTACTTGCGCTCGGGCAGCACGTGGGCGCGATTTCTTTTTGGCAATCTCGTGCAGGACGAGCCCATCACCTTTGCCAATGTGAATCGGCTCGTGCCTCTCATCTACGATCATCCCGACCACGTTTTGCGCAGGCTGCCGCGGGTGATCAAGAGTCACGAGTGTTTTGATCCGCGCTATCCGCGGGTGATACACATAGTCCGTGACCCGAGGGATGTCGCTCTGTCGCTGTACTTCTTCTACATCAAGGTGGGCCAACTGCCCGACGGCTACCCCATGGATGAGTTCGTGGACCGCTTTCTAGCGGCGCATACCACGGAATATGCCGATCGCCTGGGTTCCTGGGAGGATCACACGTTGAGCTGGTGGCGTCTGCGCAAGGGCAAGCCCGGCTACCGTTTCGTGCGCTACGAGGATTTGCTCGCGGACACCGCGACGGAGCTAACGCGGGTGGCGGATCTGCTCGGGAAGGATGTTAAGCCCGAAAGAATTGAGCGGGCGGTCAAACTGAGTTCTGCGGCTCAGATGCGCTCGCTTGAACAGAAGCAATGGAAACAATGGGAGACCACCAGGAACACACGGGAGGACATTCCATTTGTTCGTGAGGCCAAGTCGGGCGCGTGGCAGGGCAAGCTTTCGGCGGTTTCGGTAAGCAAAATTGAAACGGCGTGGGGAGCCACGATGGAAGAACTCGGCTACGAACCGGTTGGCAGCCGCGTGGTACCGACGGTCTGATCCGATCTGTCATCCAGAGCGAAGCGAGCGCGAATGAGCTCGCGGAGTCGAAGGATCCCTGGCATCATCAGGGCGCGCGTGTCGGATTCGGGCTTCTTGCTGAATCCTTAGATCTCCTCTTGTTGCATGGTCTCGATCAAACCCACGGCGACCTGATTGGCTGTGTCGCTGTCGTGGATGCCCTCCACCTGCCAAACTTTGCGAGAGCAGACGGCCCACAGGAGTCCGAGTCCATAAACGGCTCCGCCCACTGCAAGCTGGATCGCCAATTGCAAATAGGTGTGGGCGACAAACCAATGGCGCAGGAGCAGCAGCACGGCCACCAATGGGGCACAAAGCAGGATGGGCAGCGTGAAGGCTTGCCTCAAATAAGTGCCCAGGCGCAGTTTCAGCACGCGGCAAAGATGCCGCGGCAGAAAAAACAGCGTCGTGCAGTAGAGCGGAATTGCCGTGCCCACCGCGTCTCCCAGCATGCCAAACTGCCGCGCCAGCACAATGCTCAAAAGCAGATTCGCCCCGCCTTCCATCAGGGACACCATTGCGAGCCTTCTGTGCTTGGCCATCCCAAACAGAACCCGGCCCGAGGCCGCCTGAGCCAGCATCAAGGTTGTGGGGACGACCAGAATCAGCAGAACCGGATAGCTTGTAGCTATATACCTCGCTCCCACCCAGACCTCGATTACGGACCGGCCAAGAATGATCAAAATCGCCGCGATGGGAAGAATGATCAAAGCGCAGGCGCGGTTCCCGGCGACAAAGATTTTTCTGAGCCCCGCCAGATCACCCGTAGCGTCCGACTTACTCGACATCGGGACAAACAACTGCGCTAGGCTGCCGACCACGTCGCCCGCGTAATCCACCAGCCGCGATCCGATCGTGAAGTAAGTGATGGCAGCCGACGACACAAACGTCCCGATGACCATGGCGTCGGTCTTGAAACGCAGCCGCGCCGCCACGATGATGATGAAAGTCGTGCCGCTGTAACTGGCAATGCGCTTCAGGCTCTCTCGATTGAGGTACTGCGGGCCAAAGCGTAGAGGTAGAAGGCGCAGCACGACCGTGGCGTTCACCAGTGCTGTGAGCAAAGGCAGGGAGACCGTAATCACCGCAATCGTCAGCAGGCCACGCCCGTGGCGCAGTGCGGTGACAATCAGCGCCACCCGAAGGAGCGTCGAAATCATGCTGTTGGTATTCAGCACATAAAATCGCTGCAGGCCTTCGAGAATTCCGGCGAACACGCCGAGTGGAAATCCCAGAGCCACCGCCGTCCCCACGATTAGAAGCAGCCATTGCGCCAACTGGCGCGAATTGCCTGAGATGCGGAAGATGGACGTCGCGTAAGAGCTGACCGTGATGGTCACAAGAATGGTCACCACCCCGATTGCGCTATACGCGAACAGAGCCGTGTTGATGAGGCGGTTGAGTTCGTTCTTCTCATCGGTCGCAGAGTACTTGGCAACGTAGCGGATGATGGAAGATCGGATGCCAAGATCAAACAGGCCGTAGTAGCCGGTGATTGAGAAGATCAAGACCCAGAGGCCGAACGCCTCGTCGCCCAGATGATGAAGGATATATGGGGAAAGAAAAATGCCAACCAGAATGTTGAGGCCAAGGGCAAACCAGCTGGAACCAACATTCTTGAAGATCGCGATTTTTCCCGAAGCTTTCAATAATTTCCGATTCACACCGTGCAGGCCAGCTTGCAGCCCGCATTTCAGCTATCCTGCTTTTCCGCCGGCGCTCACTGGCTGTTCTGGACTCGAACGCTCCCGCTCCTGGCGTTCCTGTTCATTCCTCGCACTCGCCCGCCGGATGCAGGCTGCCAACTTCTCACCCAGCACTCCCACATACGGCTCCCGCAGCAGGTAGAGATGGTCGAAGTCAATTTCGTGAACTTCCACGCCGCTGCTGGTGCGAGCGCCCCATCCCATCTGCGGATCCTTCACGTAATAGTACGGCTGCTTCGGACGCTTGAACAGAATCACCGGCGCGCGAAACTGGGTCGCGACGAAATTCCCCGGCCAATATGCCTCCTGCCACTCGGTGCGTGCCGGCGCCCTTCCCGTCATTCTCCGCAGCAGATTGCCGGCCGCGCGCTTGTAATGTCCAAGTTGCTCGGAAAGACTCCAGGCTTTCATCTCTCGCAGCCGCTGCTGGAGGTAGTAAACCCGCCACGCCCACAATCGCTGGCTGTGCTGCATCACCCAGGTATCGATCGACGCAAACAGCGCGACCTCCTGCCCCTGCGCCTCAAGCTCCACCACGACGCGCTCCCCGATGTGCACGCCGCCGCACAACCCTCCCACACAATACGGGCCCTCGGGCTGCACCGCGCGCATCGCCGCGACGTACTCACTGGCCAGTGACTGCAGTTGTTCGGGTGTGTACGGATGCTCGCCAGCGACCGGGCCGTGTCCCTGAACTTTGTTGACGCGCTGCTCCGGCCCCATATGCCGCGCCAGAATCGCGTAGCCGATCGATTCCTCGCCCGGCGGCACGATGGCGAAGAACGGCAAGCGAGTGCCATCGCCGTGCTGAATCTCCATCACCACCGGATCGTTTGCGTCCTTGTGCTCGCCGATGATGCGCGCCAGCGACTCCACGGTCGCGCCGCGAAATAGGGCAGAAAGCGGAATCTGCTGTCCCGTGATCTCGTTGACCTGAGCCAGCAGCCGCACGGCCGTCAGCGAGTGTCCGCCGAGTTCGAAGAAATTGTCGGTGACGCCCACCGCCGGTACTCCAAGGACGCTGGCGAAGATCTGCGCCAGGTGAGATTCCAGTTCGTTGCGCGGCTCAACGCCCGCGGTTGCCGGGCTGCGATCAGCTTGGGGCGCGCGGAGCGCGCGGCGGTCCACCTTGCCGCCGGTGGTCATGGGAAACTCTTCCACTACCACGAATTGCGACGGCACCATGTATTCGGGAAGTTTGTTCTGCAGTTCTCTACGGAGCCGATCCAAAGCCAATTTGCCATCCAATTTGCCGGCGGGCGCGGCGATCAGATACGCCACGAGACGTTTGTCTCCGCGATTGTCCTCGTGCACGACTACGACCGCCTGCAGAACTCCGATACACCGACTCAGGACGGCTTCAATCTCGCCAAGTTCGATGCGGAAGCCGCGCAGCTTCACCTGATTGTCAATGCGTCCCAGGTATTCGATGTTTCCATCCGCCAGAAACCGCGCCAGGTCTCCCGTTTTGTACAACCGCGCATCCGGAGCCTTGCGGAATGGATCAGGGATGAATTTCTCCGCTGTAAGATCGGGGCGATTCAAATATCCGCGGGCCAGCCCGACCCCGCCGATGTGCAGCTCCCCGGGAACGCCGACGGGAACAGGCTGCAGATTCGGATCGAGAAGGTAAATCTGCGTGTTGGCGATGGGCCGGCCAATGGGAACGATCGCGCGGTCTGTGTCAGGGCGGCAGCGCCAGTACGTCACGTCCACGGCCGCTTCCGTCGGTCCATACAGATTGTGCAGTTCGGCCTTCATGCGCTCGAAAAAGCGCTGTTGCAGTTCGAAGGGCAGAGCCTCGCCGCTCGCGAAAATTTGCCGGATGGAGCGGCACCGTTCCAGCCCTGCCGATTCGAGAAAAATGCTGAGCATCGAAGGCACGAAATGCAGCGTTGTGATGGCTTGCGCCGCGATCAGATCCACCAGATAAGCCGGGTCGCGGTGTCCGCCCGGACGAGCCACCACCAGCGTAGCCCCTGTCAGTAGCGGCCAGAAAAACTCCCACACCGAAACATCGAAGCTGAAAGGCGTTTTCTGCAGGACGCGGTCCTTAGCCGTCAGCTGGTACATGTCCTGCATCCAGAGCAACCGGTTCACAATCGCTTCGTGAATGTTAGGGACGCCCTTGGGCTCGCCGGTTGATCCCGAGGTGTAAATCGCGTACGCCAGGTTTTTCCCGCCGACGGCGACGTTCGGATTTTCGTTGCTGTATGACGCAACTGACGGCCAGTCGCGATCGAGGCAAAACACGTTCTTCGTTTTCTCGGGCAGGCGATCGAGCAGATGGCGCTGCGTCAGAACGACCGCTGGATTCGCGTCGCGCAGCATCGTCGCCAGCCGGTCTTTGGGATATTCAGGATCGAGCGGTAGGTACGCACCGCCTGCCTTGAGCGAAGCCAGCAGGGCGACGACCATTTCGAATGACCGCTCGGCACAGACACCGACCAGAATGTCGGGACCGACTCCCTTTTCCCGGAGATAATGCGCCAGCTGATTTGCGCGGCTGTTCAACTGCCGGTAGGTCAGTTGCTCCGATTCGTAGATCAGGGCGATGGCGTCGGGCGTCCTTTCGACTTGCTCCTCGATCAACCGGTGCAGCGGAACGTCCCTGGGATAAGGCCTGCTGGTGTCATTCCACTCGACCAGTAGCTGCTGACGCTCTGCTTCGGTAAGAAGAGGAATGCTCGAAATCTTCAGGGTGGGGTCTTCCGCCACTGACTGCAACAATACTCTGAGATTCCCCATCAGGCGGCGGATGGTGTTTGCGTCGAATAGATCGGCATCGTAATGGAAGCGCAATTCGACATCGCCGTTCCTCTCGGCGACTTCAACTCCGAGATCAAGTTGCTCTGCCGAATTCTCCACTTCTACCAAGCTCGCGCCTGGCGGAAGCGCGTCGGTCGCTTCCGTCGCGCTGAACATGACCTGAAACACGGGATGCCGGCTCATGTCCCGCACCAGGCGCAACTCGCGAACCACGGACTCGAAAGGAACGTTTTTGTGCCGAAAGCACTCCTCGGCAACATTGCGGACACGCGTCACGAGATCGGCAAAGCTGGGGTCGCCCGACAGATCGAAACGAAGCGCGAGCATATTTTCAAGCGGACCAATGACATCCCCGAGTTCCGCGCGATCGCGGCCGGAAACCAGCATTCCCGCGACCAGATCTTCCTGCCGGGCATAGCGAGATAACAGGACGTTAAAGCCGGCGAGGAGCGTTGTGAACAGAGTCACGTTATTGCTGTCAGCGAGCGTTTGCACTGTAGCGGCGAGACCTGCGTCGAGCTTTATCTTCTCGCACTCGCCGCGGAATTGCTGCACGGCAGGCCTGGGATGATCCGTCGGCAACTCCAGGCTTGCGGGAGCGCCCGCCAGGTGTTTTGCCCAGAAAGAAGTGTCAGAGGCTGACGCCGCATCAAGCGGGGTAACGTCGCTCGGTTTTTCCTGGTCTTTTGGCTGTCCCGCTTGTTCCGGCGAGGAGCCTGCGTAGAACGAGTACAGTTCACCGAGCAGGATTCCCAGCGAACTCTGATCGCAGACGATGCGATGCGTCACGGCCAGAAGAATCTGTTCTGCATCCGACATGCGGAACAATTTCGAGCGCAGTAGAGGCGCGTGCGACAGTTCGAATGATTTCCGCAGTTCCTCTTGAGCGTTCCTTCGGAATTCGCGCCCGCGGTCGGCTTCCGCCAGGCGGCGCAGGTCGTTGACGTCGATCACAATCCTTGCCGATGAGGACACAACCTGCAGGGGTGATCCATGTACGACCTGAAATCCGGTCTGCAGAATCTCGTGCCGTCGAATCAGCTCATCCAGTGCTGACTTCAACGCCACCGCGTCGAGCGGGCCGGTCCAGCGCAGGCCGAGAGCAATGTTCTGAACGGCGCCGCCCGGGTGCAATTGCTCGAGCACCCAAAACCGTTGTTGGGCAATGGAAAGAGGTTCTCCCGAGTGCACAGACGCGCGAGGTTGGATGCCGTCAGCGTTCATTCGAAGGCGGAGCAAGCGGGCGCTCGTTCCATATTAGCGGAGAACGTGATCGAGGAGAACGTTACCTCAGAGAGCGGTGGCCGCGGAATCCCGGCTGTTAACCCCGGCTGGATGCGGGTTCCGCTGCCGGCCGATGCGGCTGGGCATGACGCCCGGTGTGCTTCTCGACGAGGCCGAGAAGCGGTCCTTTCAGGAAAGGTCCGCTGGCCAGCAGGCCCGACAGAAGCGGATTGCGCCGGTTGGCCGTGAGTTCGGTCTTTTCGAGAGTGCTGACAAAGCCGCCTGCACTTTGCACCAGCGCCGCTCCCGCCACCACGTCCCATTCGTTCTTGGGCGTCAGGGTGAAGGTTGCGTCGGCCAGTCCGGCAGCGACTAGAGCAAGCTTGTAAGCAACAGATCCCATGGGCCGAATCTCAAAGTCGCCGCCCGCGAACTGTTTCCACTCGCCGCGTTTCACCTCGCTGCGGCTGGCCAGAATCAGCGCGCCTTGCAGAGTGGTTCGCTGGCTCGGGCGCGCCGGTCTTCCGTTGTACAAGACCCCTGCATCGATCGAACCAATGATGCTCTCGTTCGTGGCCGGATTACAGATGCCGCCGGCGACCGGCCGGCCATTTTCGACGAACCCGATCGAGACGCAGAATTCCGGAATGCCGGCAACGAATTCGCGGGTTCCGTCGAGCGGATCGACCACCCACACGCGGCTCTTGTTGAGGCGCGAGACATCGTCGGCACTCTCTTCTGAAAGCCAGCCTTCGTCTTCGCGCAGCAGGTTCTGGCGCAGTGCGGCGTCCACGGCTCGATCCGCCTCGGTCACGGGATCGTGCCCGTGCTTGTATTCGGTCTCGATTTCGCCCGGAGTAAAGCGGTTCAGGATCGCGCGGGCCGCTTCCAACCCCGCGTAGATTCGCTCCAGAATATCGGCGTAGGACGAAGAAGATGTCATGTTCCTCTGATTCATGAGTGCGGACTCAGGCCCACAGCATGCGGCATCCGGTGACGAACAGTAGCGCGCAGAGAATGCGGCGGAGCCAGAGCATGGGAACGCGCGTCGCCAGATGCGATCCAACCAGTCCGCCGGGGATGGAGCCGATCAACAGCGTCACCACCAGCAAGGGATCCACGTTCCCCAGCCTGAAGTGAAGGAAGCCCGTCACTCCGGTGAGAACCACCGCGTGCACGATGTCGGTTCCGACGTTCACCTTAGGCGGAAAACTGTAAAGCAGCAACAGTAACATCATGATGATGCTGCCGGAGCCGACCGAGGTCATGCCCACGAGCACGCCCGCGACCAGCCCGATCGCAGCCATACCCGCAAAATTCTTGAGGGTCGGAGGGCGGTTGGCAATCCGCTCCTCGATGCGCTTTTGGAACAGCAGCAGAGTGGGAATCACGATGAGCAGCACACCGACCGCGGTCTTGATGAAGTTATTGACCCCGTCGCCGTAGAGATGCCGAATGTGCATGAGCACCCGGACCCCCAGAATCGAACCGGGAATGCTGCCGACGGCAAGGGCGACAACGACCTTGCGCCGCACCGTTCCTTTCTTCATGTGCACAAGGCTGGCAGGGACTTTAGTGAAAAAGTTGAAAAGAGCGTCTGATCCGACGGCCACGATTGGGGGCACTCTCAGGCCGAAGATGAGCACGGGGAGCAGCAGCACGCCGCCCCCCACGCCGCTCAGGCCGATGAGAACGCCGACCACAAAACCAACCAGAATTTTGGCCGCTAGCAGTGACATAGCCGAATGCTGACTCCTCTACCTCTTCATCTACTCGCTGTCTTTATGCGGCCGCTCCGTTGACGCCGATGAAGCCCTCACGCTCCAGATGCAGGATGATTTCCTGCGCGGCTTCTTCCGGCGACAGTTCCGCGGTGTTGATTGTGACTTCGGCATCAGCCGGTGCCTCGTAAGGATCCGAGATGCCTGTGAACTCCTTAAGGATTCCGGCGCGCGCCTTGGCGTAAAGGCCCTTGCGATCGCGCTGCTCGCAGACTTCCACCGAGGTGGCGATGTGTACCAGGATGAAACCGCCGTAAGGCTCGACCATCTGGCGGACGTGTTTGCGGGTCGCGTCATAGGGGGCGATGGGCGCGCAGATCGCGATTCCGCCGTTTTTCGTGATTTCCGATGCGACGTAGCCGATGCGGCGGATGTTGATGTCGCGGTGTTCTTTCGAGAATCCCAGTTCGGACGAAAGATGCTTGCGCACCAGGTCGCCGTCGAGCAGCGTGACCGGACGGCCTCCGACTTCGAGGAACTTGGTCAAGAGCGCATTGGCGATGGTGGACTTGCCTGAACCCGAAAGTCCAGTGAAGAAAATTGTCACGCCTTGACGGGAGCGCGGCGGAAAACTGCGGCGCAGTTCGTGCACGACTTCGGGATACGTGAACCATCCCGGAATCTCGCGGCCTTCGTTGAGCCGCTGCCGCAGTTCCGTGCCGGAAATGTTCAGAACGCGGTCGCCGTTCTTGATCTCGTCATCGGGGACATAACGGTCTTGGCCCTCAAGGTAGACCATCATGTTGAAGGGCACCATGGTGACGCCAATGTCGGCTTCGTGTTTCTTGAAGACTTCTTGGGCTTCGTAAGGGCCGTAGAAAGGCTTGCCGTCGGC
>CAYOUY010000234.1:0-28626 GCA_964407245.1 uncultured Acidobacteriaceae bacterium | reverse complement strand
CCTCGAAGGCAAACGGCTTGGTGACGACCGCGACTGTTAGCGCGCCCATTTCGCTGGAGAGCGACGCGATGATCGGCGCAGCGCCGGTGCCGGTGCCGCCGCCCAGGCCCGTGGTCACAAACACCATGTCGGCGCCTTCGAGCGATTCGATGATCTTGTCGGAATCCTCGAGCGCCGCCTTGCGGCCGACCTCGGGGTTCGCGCCCGCGGCCAGGCCGTTGGTCAGCTTCACGCCGAGCTGCAGCTTCACCGGCGCGTGCGACATGCGCAGCGCCTGCAGGTCGGTGTTGGCGACGATGAATTCGATGCCCTCCACGCCGGCATCGATCATGCGGTTGACCGCGTTGCCGCCGCCGCCTCCCACGCCGATCACTTTGATCTTGGCGTCATTGCGCGCCTCTTCGTTGAAGCTGATGCGAATGGAGTCTTTGCTCATGGATTCACCGCCTGCTGAATTTTTTCTTGCTACTTCGCGTATTTTGTAACGAAATCTCGCGCTTCCCTCATCTCCGGGCAGTCGGCTACGCGATCTCCCCACTCCGTTGCCAATTGGTAGTAACGGAATGCCTCGTCACGGTCAGCCGCTACGCCCTTGCCTTCTAGATAAATGCGCCCTAAAGCTATCTGCGCGAAAAATTCAACCTTAGATACCGCCTTATACAGGCGAATCGCCTCGCCGACATTTTTCTCGACTCCCAGTCCTTCTTCGTACATACGCGCCAGGTTCACGATTGAACGCGACGTTTCCTGAGTTGCGGCTGCTGACAACCATCGGAACGCCTCCGGATAGTTGACCTCTGTATCGATCCCATCGAGATAACGGATTCCCAGAATTGTCTGTGCAACCGCGCTTCCGGCCTCTGCCTTTCTGCGAAGATCCGCAATATCGGATTCCACAAATCCCTGCTTGTGCCGTCCCTTGCAGGACTCGATTTATCCAGGCTCGCCCACTACCCGGGGCTTACGCCCCCCCGGGCTTTAATCTTTCGCCGCTTCGCGGCTTGACCGAATCAGACATTCCCTCACCGGCTAAAGCCGCGTTCTTCATCGCTTCTGTGCGGCACGGCTGAAGCCGTGCCCTTCCCTGCTTTCACGCTCCGACCAACATGGCCTTCAGTCTTGTTCCCCATCGGGTTTCTTGAAGTCCGCGCGCGATGCGGGCGCGCTGACCGTAATTCACCATGCCGAGCACGGTTGCGTACTCGGGCTCCGACAGCGTGGAGGGCATCTTCGCCAGCGGCGCGGGCCACGATAGCCGTACCGCCCGCCGCAGTACAGATTCGGCCACGTCGAAGATGCCGGGCAGCCGCGAGGCTCCTCCGGTCAGCACCACGCCCGCGAGACAGGCCTCGTACATGCCGCTTTGCCGGAGCGCCTCGCGCATCATCTCGAACAATTCGCGCGCACGCGGCTCGAGGATTTCCCCGACCAGCCGCTGCCGCAGCAGGCGCGATGGCCGATCGCCCACGGAGGGCACCTCGACTTCGTTGCCTTCGGGAATGAGTGTCACGATCGCATTGCCGTACACGCGTTTGATTTTCTCCGCCTCCGACAGCGGCGTGCACAATCCCACCGACAAATCGCTGGTGAAGTGATCGCCACCGATCGGCACCACCCCCGTCCACGCCACGGCCCCCTGCTGGAAAACGATCAGCTCGGTCGAGCCTGCGCCGATGTCGGCAAGGCACACGCCCAGTTCGCGCTCGTCGGCACGCAGGACGGAATCGGCTGCGGCCAGTGGCTCAAACGCCGTGTCGTCGACGTGCACTCCGGCCTTGTTCACGGCAGTGATGACGTTCTGGGTGGCGCTGGTCGCGGCCGTCACCAGATGCACACGCACTTCAAGCCGCGCGGCCATCATGCCCAGTGGATCGTGCACGCCAGGCTGGTCGTCAAGAATGAATTCCTGCGGCAGCAGATGCAGAATCTCGCGATCGGCGGGCAGGGGAATGGCCCGCGCCCGTTCGACCGCCTGCTTGATTTCGTCGCGTCCAATTTCCCGCGGACGCGTGCCCAGGCTGATGCCGCCGTGACTGTTCACTCCGCGCACGTGCGCGCCGCCGATACCGACGATAGCGTGCTCGACGGGCGCCTTGGCCAGATCCTCGGCGGCTTCGACGGCCTTCTGAATCGCCGCCACGGCCTTGTCCAGTTCGACAATCACTCCTTTGCGCGAGCCGCGCGAATCGGCCACTCCGTGGCCGCGATAGCGCAGGCCGGAGTCGGTGATCTCGGCGATGAGCGCACAGGTCTTCGCACTGCCCACATCAATTGCCGTTAAGAAATTGGCCTGCGGGTTCCCCATTGCGTTATAAATTCCCTAGCATCATGAAATATTTCGTAATCAGTTATTCCCTTCGTTCACTGGCTTGGTAATAGCCGGACTCGGCTTCGCTCCCACACTGGCAGCGGGCGGCGCCATCTGCGCTGGCTTTCTTTCTTCCGCCTTCAAGGGAGCTTTCGCTGGTGGCTTCGTGGCTGCGGCTGGAACCGGCGGCACCCCACTCGCCTTGGCAATCTGTTTCGGGGCGTTTTTCTGCCCGACGCTTTTCTGCAACCCGTTTTTCTGAACAGACTTCTTCTGAGCGGTGATCTTCCCGTACGCGGCATTCGTCTTCGGCTTTGTCTTCGCCTTCGCGGGCTTCGCTTTCACCTGCGGCTTTTTTCCGGCTGCCGCGTCCAGAGTCGTCTTCGATAACTCAAACGCAGGCTTGGGTAGGGGCTTCTGATTCGCGCCCACTCTTGTCACGAGCGCAGCGGGCTTCACTCCCGCGGCCACTGCCGCCTTCGCCTCTGCCAAACT
The DNA here is from genome assembly GCA_964407245.1 of uncultured Acidobacteriaceae bacterium. Lineage (GTDB taxonomy): Bacteria > Acidobacteriota > Terriglobia > Terriglobales > Acidobacteriaceae > Sulfotelmatobacter. Next base: position 25,823 of record CAYOUY010000234.1, on the reverse strand, counting down.
CAACTGCGCCTGCCTGGGCGCGCCTTCCATGTCGGGATTCACGATCACCTGGTTGTCGTAGCGCAGGTTCACCGACTCGAGCTTCTGAAACTGCTGCCGCCATTCCTGTGCGTGGCTGATGTAAATCCGGTAACGCTTCAGATAGTCGGTGGATCCCAGGTGCACGAGCACGTCGCCTGCAGGGTCGTTGACGCGCACTTTCAAGTCTTCCAGATCAGAAAGATCCACTTCGCTCAGGTCCTGCGAGTAGCGCGCGCCGCCCGAGTCGAGATCGCGGACCAGCTCAGCGTAGGCCTTCATGCGCGGAGCTCGCGTGGAGAGCGGCTCGCTCGGATTCATCCCCAGAATCACGGGGAAAGAATATTTGTGGTTGCCGGGCAGCGAGGATTTCGGCAAGTCCATGAGCGTGCCGCTTGCATCGATCAGCTGGATACGCGGCCCCACGCGCGCGAATGCCACGGGAGTGCGCTCGTGAATCTCCACGCGCAGACGGTTGGGAACGAAGCGCATCACGCTGGCCGATTCCACCCAGGGAATCTGCTCCAGCTGCGCTTTCTGCTCAGCGAGGGGCACAAAGAAAATGTTGCGCCCGATGTTGGCACCCATCACCTCCATGATTTGCGCCTTGGTGACGTTCTTCAGGCCGACGATTTCAACGTTGTCGCTCGATTCGACGCGGAAGCGCCACGAGTGCTCGCCGTAGCGATAAAGCCCGGCTGAGACGAGCGCCGCGACGCTCAGAATCGCCGCCGACGCCGATGCCCACAAAAGGCGGTTCGCCGCTCTTTTGGGGAGTGCATTGCGCCGGGCAGAGACGCGCTTCTGCCCGCGCAGGAAAGGCGACTCCTCGTCCACGTCGAGATCGACCAGACGCGCATCGTCCAGCTCCACGCGCAACGGCTCGTCACGAGGAAATTCAGGGCGCGATGCGTCGGGGCGGGAATACTCCCCGTTGGGCGGGTACAACTCTTCCTCCAAGATGGTGGAGCTAGACTTCCGCGCCATCAGTCCAGGTCAGTTGTCGTCAGGGAATCGCTGAGCTTTTCTACTATAGACGCATTTGGGATTCCGACCTAGATAAAAGATGGGCGTTTTGCACAAGCAGGAACCAGATCGCGCACCGGCACGTTGGTGGGATGCGCAATGTGTAGAAAAAATCCGGGCGCGGCAGGTTTTCCGCGCCCGGACTTCCATGAGGCATAGCAAAATTCGAGACGTCTGCTAGCGTAACCGTTAAACCGGACCCGCGCCCGCCGCATCGACGTGGATCACACGAACCGGAACGTGAACCACGGGCGTCCGCGGGACGCTGATTCGCACTCGAGGGCAAACCACGGGAACTCTCACGTCGACTGGGACCATAACATCGGCCGGCATGCGCACGGCCGCCATACGAGCTTCAATCCTAGCCCGCTGCGCTTCCATCCGGGCGCGCTTGGCTTCGATCCGGGCACACGCGGCCTGCTCTCTTGCCGTCATGGCCTCAAACCGGGCAATCCCGGCTTGCGAGTGAGCCACCTGGTTCTGGACCTGCTCTACCGCGGTCGCGATCCGGGCGGATGCAGCCTCCTTGCGCCCGGCCAACGCCTGCGCTTCGGCTAGAAGCTGCCCGGCTTGCCCGGCCAAGAGAGCGTCCGCCTTGTATTTCACCTGATCGGCGATGCGGTGCGCCCAGTCGAGGCCGCCATCGTGATATAGGCCGTTCAACCCCAGCGTCACCACCCCCGCTACCAACCATCCCCACGCTTGTGTTTTCATCGCCTTAGCTCCATCTGTGAGATAGACGAGGACCCCGGAATTCGGTTAGCAGGGGGAGATACGGATGTCAGGATTGTTTTGTTCAAAACTTCTTCGCCACGGATTGACGCGGATTTCCGCGGATCGCCAGCCGGGCGGCATCCTTTTCAGCATCCATGCAGGCGCGTTCCGAGCAGGGACAATCCACTCTTCCGGAACCATCAAATCAGCCTGTGTCCTCTGTCACACCCTCAAGTGACATATCTCACTGCGTCTGTTTCGGCTTAAGTTCAGGCTCTGAATGTAATACCGCTAATCGCACGGCTGGGTCTGAGGGCCCTCCTGCCGCGCGACTTTCAGTCCGGACCCCGCTCGCCAGCGGCGAGCCATTCTCTCTTCCATATCTCGAGTGGGAGGTTTCGCATGCTTCATCTCGATACCGGCAATACTGGCTTCATGATCTTATGCACCAGCCTGGTCATGCTGATGACGCCCGGCCTGGCGTTCTTTTACGGCGGCCTGGTGGGCCGCAGGAACGTCCTGGCCATCATGATTCAGAGCTTCGTCTCTATGGGCTGGACCACCGTGATCTGGTACCTCTATGGCTACTCGCTGTGCTTCAGCGGCGACTGGCATGGGGTTATCGGGAACTTCCATCTTGCGTTCCTGCACGGGGTGAATCTTGCGACGCCGTCAGCGCCCAATGACACGATCCCGGCCTTCGTGTTCATTGCCTATCAAATGATGTTTGCCATCATCACCCCGGCGCTGATTTCCGGCGCCTTCACCAACCGCGTGACCTTCAAGGCCTACATGTTGTTTCTGACGGCATGGTTGACCTTCGTCTATTTCCCCTTTGTACACATGGTTTGGGGCGGAGGCTTCCTGCAGCAGTGGGGCGTGAAGGATTTTGCCGGCGGCATTGTGGTGCATAACATCGCGGGTCTCGCCGCGTTGGCTTCTGTCATCTACGTGGGCAAGCGCCGTGTGGCCGACCGCGGACCGCACAGCATCCCGCTGGTGGCGCTGGGCACGGGGCTTCTGTGGTTTGGATGGTACGGTTTCAACGCCGGCAGCGAAATGCGGGTGGATTCAGTCACTGCTACGGCATTCCTTAATACCGACCTGGCGGCTTCGTTTGCCGCCGTCGCGTGGCTGCTGGTGGCCTGGCTGAATGAAAAGAAACCAAAGTTCCTAGGCCTGCTCACGGGTGCGGTTGCCGGGCTGGCAACGGTCACTCCAGCCGCTGGGTTCGTTTCTCCCACCACCGCGGTCATCATCGGCGTTGTTTCCGGCGTCGTCTGCTACTACGCCGTGGAAATGAAAAACAAGCTTCAGTGGGACGACGCTCTCGACGTATGGGGAGTGCACGGCGTCGGCGGTTTTCTCGGCATTGTCATGCTGGGCATTTTTGCCAACAAGGCCTTCAACCCTGAAGGCGCCAACGGTTTGCTCTATGGCGATCCGGTCTTTTTGCTCAAGCAGGTCACTGCGGTCGTGTTCTCTTCGGTATGGGCGTTTGCATTTACCTACGCCATGCTGCGCATCATTGATGCATTCACAACCGTAAAAGTCAGTGAGTTCTCAGAGGAGATTGGTCTCGACGAGTCACTGCATGGCGAGCATGCCTACGAAGAGTTGAATCACGAAGACCTGGTTCACATGGGTCACTGATTCGCGTTAGAACTGATTTGCATAACGATGACCGCCGAAGAGCGCGTCCGTCTCCGTTTGTATGGCCAACTGCTGTGGATCGGGGTGATGCTTGCATCATCCCGATTCTTATGGACACAGAGCGCGTCAGTCCGTCGTATCCTATCCCCATGTTCGAGAAACTCCTCGCCGTTGCTACTGTCCTGTTCGTAACCGCATTCGCCGCTGCCCAAAACACAACTTCGAATGCGCGCCCGCGCGCCCCGGACCTGGGGCTGAAGGTCGGCGTCCTGCCCGCGGGGCCGCTCGATGCGATCACCGATGTGGCCGGCGTAGCGGTGGGGCAGACAACAATCGTCCGCGGCGATGACATCCGCACCGGCGTTACGGCGGTCCTGCCGCATCCGGGAAATCTTTATCAGGAGAAAGTGCCCGGCGCGGTTTTCGTGGGCAACGGCTTCGGCAAGCTCGCGGGATCGACGCAGGTGGAAGAAATGGGCAACATCGAAACGCCCATCCTGCTGACCTCGACCACCAGCGTGCCGCGCGTCGCAGACACAGTAGTCAGCTACATGCTGGGGTTGCCGGGGAATGAAGAGGTGCGGTCGATCAACCCGGTGGTGGGCGAAACCAACGATGGATACCTGAGCGACATTCGCGGACGCCACATTACACCCGAAGACGTGTTGGCGGCCATCAAGAATGCCAAAGGTGGTCCGGTCGAGGAGGGCGCCGTCGGCGCAGGAACGGGAACCACAGCCTTCGGCTGGAAGGGAGGCATCGGGACCGCGTCGCGGCACTTGCCCGCAAATCTAGGCGGATACACGGTCGGCGTTCTTGTGCAAACGAATTTTGGCGGTGTGCTCACGATTGCGGGCGCTCCCGTAGGCCAGGAACTTGGCCAGTACTACCTGCGAAAAGAACTCAGTCAGTCTGGTTTCGGCGCGGCCAGCGCGAAAGACAAAGCGGATGGATCCTGCATGATGGTCGTCGCCACTGACGCGCCGCTCGACGCGCGCAACCTGAAGCGGCTCGCAGCACGGGCATTGCTGGGGATGGCGCGCACAGGTAGTTCGGGCTCCAACGGCAGCGGGGACTATGTAATCGCGTTTTCGACCGCGCCGCAGGTGCGAATCCACACGGGCGACAAGTCGGCGACGCAGACCATGGAGGTGGTCACCAACGACGCGATGTCGCCGTTGTTCGAGGCCGTGATCGAAGCCACCGAGGAAGCGATCTACAACTCGATGTTCAAGGCCACGACAGTCACCGCCAACGGTCACACGGCCGAGGCGCTGCCGATCGATAAGACGGTAGAAATCCTGAAAGAACACCGGGTGATCAAGTGAAGCGCTCTCGAATAGTTAAGGTTCTCGAATGATGTCGCACGATGAAGTGGAGGCTTTAGCGCACGAACTGTTCACGGCCCAGAAAACCGGGCAGATGGTTCCCGTTCCTCCCTCTTCCCGACCGGGTTTTGATCTCAACGCGGCGTATGAGGTCGAAGCGCAGTTGAAGCAGATGCGCGAAGCCGAGGGGCACAAAGCCGTCGGCCGCAAGGTCGGTTACGCGAACAAGGCGATGTGGCGCGTGCTCAAGCTGGAGACGCTGGTTTGGGCGCACATGTACGACGACACCGTCCACTACAGCGATCAGAATTGCGCTACGCTGGCTTTGGCGCCGTCGCGTTCTTTGAAACTCGAGCCCGAAATTGTTTTTTGCCTGAAACGGCCGCTGACCTCTGAAGGCCTCGATGCTACTGCCGTTCTCGAATCCACCGACTGGCTGGCCTTGGGCTTCGAAATCATCGACTGCCCGTTTCCCGACTGGAAGTTTCAGCCCGGCGATTTTGTCGCGTCTTTCGGGTTGCACGCGGCGCTTGTGGTAGGAGAAAAAGTTTCGGTCCAGCCGGAGGTGTTCCCGAAACTTGTTGAAGAGCTGCCCCGGTTTCAGGTGCGCATGTCGAAGAATGGCGAGTTCCTAGAGGAAGGATCGGGCAAGAACTCCCTGCGCAGCCCCGCGCTGTGCGTGGCCGAGCTCGCCGGAGCCATCCTGCGCCGCTTCCCAACGCAGCCATTAGCCGCGGGCGAACTCATCAGCACCGGTACACTGACCAGCGGACATGCGACCCAGAGCGGCGACCGTTGGATAGCTGAAGTGACCGGGCTGTCGCTGCCCTCACTTAGGCTGGTGATGAGCTAGCGGCTGGTCGCGCTCTCCCGTTGCTTCAGCTTTTCCAGAAGCATTGGCCCCAACTGCGACACGCTGCCTGCGCCGAGAGTCAGAATCATGTCGCCGTCCCGCGAGGCTGCCGTCGCCGCATTCGCCGCGTCGGCAAAAGAACTCGCATACTGGACGTTCTTCCCGGTGTTGCGGATCTGCTCCACCAGCGCTTCGCTAGTAACGCCCTCGATCGGCTTTTCGCTGGCGGCGTAGATGTCGAGCACGAAGAGCGAGTCGGCATCGGAAAACGCAGTAGTGAATTCCTCCATCAGATCGCGCGTGCGGGTGTAGCGATGAGGCTGGAAGATGACATGGATCTTGCGAAATCCGAATTGCTTCGCCGCTGCCAGCGTGGCTTTGATCTCGGTCGGATGATGGCCGTAGTCGTCGATCACGCTGACGCCCGCAGCGCGTCCGCGCAGTTGAAAGCGCCGGTCCACGCCGCGGAACTGCTTGAGGCCCGCGCGGATCAACTCGACGCTGATGTCGAGCCCTACGCCGACCGCAATGGCCGCGGTCGCATTCAGCACGTTGTGCGCCCCCGGCACGTGCAGCGTGAACTCGCCCAGGTCGTCTTTTTTCCCCCCCGCTTTGCCGTAACTTACCTGGAAGCGACTAAGCGGCCCGGCATCGCCAGAGTTTGGTTGCCCCACTCTTGTCGCGTTTTGTGCGACAGGGTGGGAATTTCGATTTTCGAGAATCCGGATCAGAAAATCCGACCCGCGCCTCGTTCCGTACGTCACCGTGCGCCGCTGAACTTCGGGCAGCAGGCGTCGCAACAATGGGTCGTCATTGCAGGCAACGATCATTCCGTAGAACGGCACGCGATCCATGAATTCCAAGAAAGTCTTCTTCACGTCCCGCATATTGCGGTAGCAGTCCATGTGCTCACGGTCGATGTTGGTGACGACCGAGAGTATTGGGGTTAATTTAAGAAAGCTGCGGTCGCTTTCGTCGGCCTCGGCCACCAGATATTGCGACTTGCCCAGCCGCGCGTTCGAGCCCATGGCGTCCACGCGGCCTCCGACAACGACCGTGGGATCGAGCCCGCCTGCGGCCAGCACGGCCGCGACCATGGAAGTAGTCGTGGTCTTGCCGTGCATGCCTGCGATCGCGATGCCGTACTTGAGGCGCATCAATTCGGCCAACATCTCGGCGCGTTGTATGACGGGAATGTGCAGCCTGTGCGCCTCGGTGACCTCCGGATTTTCGCAAGCGATGGCCGAACTGGTCACGACCACTTCGGCGCCCGAGATGTTTTCGGCGCGATGGCCTTCAAATACGGCCGCTCCGAGACTCGCTAGTCTCTGCATGACAGCGGAACTCTTCAGATCGGAGCCCGAAACTTTGTAGCCGAGATTCAGCAGCACCTCGGCAATGCCGCTCATGCCGATCCCGCCAATGCCTACGAAATGCACGCGCTGAATCTTGGCAAACATAAAGGCAACTTCTGAGCCGTGCATTTACACGGATGAACACGGATGAATCAAATAACGAAAAAACCACTTTGTCATTCCGAACCGTTTGAAGCTGCGAAGCGGCGAAAACGAGCGAGGAATCCGCTTCACCTCTTTGTGATCCACGACAATCCGTGCTAATCCGTGGCCAATTCTTCCACTCCCGCTACTCTCGCCGCCATCGCCGCGATATCCCTCGCAGCGTTCGGATGCGCCAGTTGCCGCGCCGCAGCGCTCATCTTCTGCAACCGTGGCGAGTCCTGCAAGAGCGCCGCGATCGTCTCCGCCAGCCAGACTCCTTCCAGCTTTGATTCCTCGACCACAACCGCGGCACCGTGCCGAGCCAGCGCTTCGGCGTTCACCCGCTGATGATCATCCGCGGCGCGCGGAAAGGGCACAAAAATCGCCGGCTTCCCTGCCGCCGTAATTTCAGCAACCGTGCTTGCTCCCGAGCGGCAAACCAGCAGGTCGGCCCGCGCAAACGCCGTCGGCATGTCCTCGATGAACTTGAAAACCTCAAAGGTGAAACCGGCTGACGCCGACGGTGCCGCCGCTGCCAGGTTTTCATAAGTCGCCAGCGCGTCATTATAGTCACGCTCGCCGGTCTGATGAATGATGCGAATCCCCGGCGCCTCGCGCTCGAGCACGCGAAGGCAGCGAAACATGGCCTGGTTGATGGCATGCGCGCCCTGGCTTCCGCCGAATACCAGCAGGGTACCCGATTTCTCGCGCGCAGTTTGCCCGAGAAGTGGGGATTTCCCTGCGATCTCGAAGAATGCCTGCCGCACCGGAACGCCGGTGACTTCGCCATGACGAAAGTATTTTGCGGTCTCCTCAAAATGCACCGCAGCCGCGGAGACGAATCGCGCCACGATGCGGTTGGCAAATCCCGGCACAACGTTGGGCTCGAACGCCAGCGTCGGGATGTGCTTCATCACGGCGGTCAGCATGGCCGGACCGGAGGCATATCCACCCACGCCAATCACGACGTCCGGCGCAAATTCATTCAGCATGCGTCCCGCGTCCCAGAGCGCGCGCGGCAGGTCGAACGCGGTTTTCAGGCGTGTCATCAGGCTGACATTCTTCAACGCGCCCACGCGGACCAATTGCAGCGGAAATCCCGCTGCGGGAACGAGCCGGTTCTCAATCCCGCGCGCCGTGCCGATAAACAGGCACTCCGCGCCGTAACTTTTCTTGAGTTCGTTGGCAATGGCCAGTGCGGGGATGACGTGTCCGCCCGTCCCGCCGCCCGCCAGGATTGCCCGCATGGACTGACTATAAACTACGAAGTCGGGGAATCCGGCGCATTCCAGATTCAGATCCTAGGTACCTGATCGAAAGCCGTCCACGGCGGCGGCGTTTCGATCTGATAGTCAAGAAACTAAAATCGGCTCATTCTGCCTGCTTGGTGATGTTCAGCAGCACGCCGACACAAGCCAGCGTCACGAATAGCGACGACCCTCCATACGAAACCAGCGGCAGCGGAATGCCTTTAGTGGGCATCATGCCCAGAACCACGCTGATGTTGATGAACGCCTGCAAGACCACCATGCTGGTGATTCCCACGGCGAGGTAGCGGCCGAACAGGTCGTCAGTGCGCCAGGAAGCGCTCATGCCCCGCCACAGAAAAATTGCGAACAGCGTCACGATGAACATCGCGCCGACCAGCCCCAGTTCCTCGGCGGTCACGGCAAAGATAAAGTCCGTATGCGGTTCGGGAAGGTAAAACAACTTTTGCTTGCCTTCCATCAATCCCGTGCCGGTGAGGCCACCTGTGCCTACCGCGATCAGCGACTGAATAATGTGAAACCCCGCCTTCTGGCGGTCAGCGTAGGGATTGAGAAACGCAAGAATGCGGTCACGCCGCCAGGCTACGCGAAAAATGAGCACGTAGAGCGGCACGAGAGATGCGCCAAACGTATAAGCAAAGTACCGCATGCGCAGTCCGGCGACATAGAAAATGCAGGCCGCAATTCCGGCGCAGGCGATGGCCGTGCCCAGGTCGGGCTGCAACACGATCAGCCCCAGAAACACGAGCACGGGCGCGGCCGCGGGCACGAGCGTGTTGCGCAAATCGTCCATCGCCCTGGCGCGGCGTTCGAGAAAGTAGGCGAGAAACAGAATCAGCACCGGCTTGGCCAGTTCCGAAGGCTGAAACGAGAAGCCGCCAGCGTGGATCCAGCGATGCGTGTGGTGCGAGCGGTCGAGAAAGAAAACCGAAATCAGCAGCAGCGTGGTCACGCCCATGAACGAGAACACTAGCGCCGGATGCTTATAGCGGCGGTAGTCCACGCGCATGGCGACGACCATGGCTGCCAGTCCGGACACGGCCCAGATCAGCTGCTTCAGCAGGAATGCGTAAGGCGAGCCGAAGCGCTCACCGGCCATCACCGCCGAGGCTGAGAACACCATCACCAGCCCTACAAACACGAGCAGCATGGTGACCGTAAACAGCCAGCGATCGACGCTCACCCGCTTCGCCATGGGAAATTCATTTCACCACGGCGGAGTCGAGATGCAGAGTGAGAATTGCTGATTCTCGATCCTTGATTGTTGATGGTTATGGTTCGGGGCATAGAATTTCTCACCACAGAGGCACAGAGACACGGAGAAAACCCTTTCACGTTTTTCTCAATGGCTAGGTGCCTCCGTGGTGAACGCGCCCTAGGTCAGGCTCCGAACGATCTCTTTGAACAGTTGCCCCCGGTGCTCGTAACTCTTGAATTGATCGAAGCTGGCGCAAGCTGGAGCAAGAAGGACAACATCGCCGGGTTGGGCGACGGCGTGCGCCTTGCGGACCGCATTCTCCAGAGTCTCGGCGCGAACCAACTCAGGGCCGCCATTCTTCGCGGAGACAATCTGCGACTCGATCTTCGCCGCCGCCGCACCGATCGTGTAAACGCGCTTCACACGCTGGCGCAGCAGATCGTTGAGCACGCTGTAATCGCTGCCCTTGTCTTTGCCGCCGAGAATCAGGTGAATGTTTGCCGGGAATGATTCCAGCGCCTTGATGGTCGCATCCACGTTCGTGGCCTTCGAGTCGTTGTAATAATCCACACCGCGGACGGTCGCCACGAACTCCAGCCGGTGCTCGACGGCCTTGAAATTAAGGACGGCCTGGCGAATTCTCTCGGGTGCGCAGCCCATCAATGCGCCCGCGCAAACCGCTGCCAGCACGTTTTCCAGATTGTGCGCGCCCTTGATCGGAATCTCCGAAACCTGCAGAATCTCGCCCTGGCCTTTGTCGTCGCGGAACACGACGTTGCCCTCGCGCACCCACGCCCCCGGCTCAACTTCTTTCTGGCGGCTGAACCAGAACACCTTCGCCCGCGTGCGGGCGGCCATCGCCACACAGGTCGGGTCGTCGGCATTCAGCACGGCGAAGTCGCCCGGCTGCTGATTTTCAAAAATGCGCGCCTTCGCATCTGCATAGACTTCAAATGTGAGATGCCGGTCGAGGTGATCGGGCGTGACGTTTAACACGGCTGCGATTTTCGGGTGGAAGGTCTGAATCGTCTCCAGCTGAAAGCTTGAAACTTCTAGCACGATCACGGTCTCCGGCCGGGCGCGCTCCGCCAGCGAAATTGCGGGCGTGCCGATGTTGCCGCCAACGAGGGTGGGCAGTCCCCCAGTGGCCAAAATTTCGCCCGCGAGCGTAGTAGTCGTCGTTTTGCCGTTCGAACCCGTGATCGCGACGATCGGCCCGGGCAAGAACTGCGCTGCTAATTCGAGCTCGCCGATGACGGGCTCGCCCAAAGAGCGCGCCTGATTGATCAGTGGCGCGTCCACCGGTACCCCCGGGCTGACGACGATCAAATCCTGCCCGCGAAAAGTACGCTCGCCGTGCCCCCCGGTCTCGACCGTAATGCCGTGGTCGAGCAACATGGGAATTTCGTTGCGCAGTTCGTCGCCGCTCTTCGTATCGGACACCGTGACGCGCGCCCCGTGCGCTTTTAGGAACAAAGCCGACGCTACTCCGGATTGCCCAGCCCGACGACCAGCACGCGTTTATTGTTCACGTCCATAAATTCATTTCACCACGGAGGCACAGAGACACAGAAACACAGAGAAATTCGACGTCCTTCGCCACGGGTCAAGAAAAATAAACAATAAATCCGTGTTAGTCCGCGTGAATCCGTAGCCAAAAAGTTCTACCTCAGTTTCAGCGTCGTCAGCGCGAACAGCGCGAACACCAGCGACACAATCCAGAAGCGCACAATCACTTTCGACTCCGACCAGCCCAGCAACTCGAAGTGATGATGGATGGGCGCCATCTTGAAGATGCGCTTCTTGCGCAACTTATACGAGCCGACCTGCAGGATCACCGAAAGCGCCTCAATCACGAACACGCCGCCGATGAACGGCAGCAGTAGTTCCTGCTTAATAATGACCGCGACTGTACCGATAGCGCCGCCTAGCGCCAGCGATCCGACATCACCCATGAATACTTCCGCGGGATGCGCGTTGTACCAGAGAAATCCAATAGCCGAGCCGACCATGGCCCCGCAGAAAATCGTAAGCTCCGCCACTTGCGGCATGCGCTGCAGCTCGAGATAGGTGGCAAAGGTCGCATGCCCGCTCACGTAAGTCAGCACGGCCAGTGCGCCCGCCGCGATCACCGTGCACCCAATGGCGAGACCGTCGAGACCGTCGGTAAGATTCACGGCGTTGCTCGAGCCTACAATCACAAGCGCCACAAACGCCATGAACGGCAGAAAGGCCAGGAACCACAAATGCCGCGCATGTTCCAACGACTGCACCACCAGATCGGGATGAAACTGCTTGAAGAACGGCACAATCAGCCGCGTCGAATACATATTGTAGGTCTGCATGGCGATCAGCATCGAAGCGACGATGATCGCCGTTGCGATCTGCAGGCCCAGCTTCGCTCGCGCAGTCAGGCCCAGATTGCGGCGGTGCGTCACCTTGGTGTAATCGTCGGTAAATCCGATCGCCGCGAAGGCGCAGGTCGAGAAAACTGCGATCCACACGAAGCGGTTGCTCAGGTCGGCCCACAACAAAGTAGGAACTACGATGGCGATGACGATCAGCAGCCCGCCCATGGTCGGCGTACCGGCTTTTTTCTGATGCGCTTTCGGCCCCTCTTCGCGAATATATTGCCCGATTTGAAATTCGCGCAGGCGCCCAATCACGAGCGGGCCGACAATCAGTGCGGTGAACAGCGCAGTCAGGCTGGCGAAAGCGGTGCGGAAGGTGACGTAGCGAAAGATGCGGAACGGCGCAACGTAATGCTGCAGTTTGACGTACAACAGCCAGTAGAGCAATCAGCCTCCGTTCCGTTCAAACCCCGTTTCACCACAGAGACACAGAGACACAGAGGAATTCGAAAAAACAATTGCGCAGATTCCCGCCCATGTGATTTTCTCCGTGACTCTGTGCCTCTGTGGTGGAAAAAATCATTTTGAAGCGCGACCAGCTTTCCACGTTTCCAGTGCCTTTTCTAGCTTGACGCCCCGCGAGGCTTTCAGCAGCACCACGTCGCCGTCGCGCGCTTCACGCGCCAGCCATTCGCCGGCTCCTTCGGGCGTTTGCACAAACTCGGCCCGCATTCCTGCCTTCTGCGCGCCTTCGACCATGGCCTCGGCCAGGCCGCGCACACCGAGGAGCACGTCAATCTTCTTTTCTGCTGCGTGGCGTCCAGCAGCGTGGTGCATCTCCTTGCTCGCTGGACCCAGTTCCAGCATTTCACCCGCAACTACGATGCGCCGTTTGGCGTTGATCGCAGCCAGCGCATCGATCATGGCCTGCAACGCCTTCGGATTGGAATTGTAGCAATCGTTGACGACCGTGATGTTACCCAGTTGGACGACCTGCCCGCGCTTGTCGGCCGGGCGGAGTGTCGCCAGCGCACCTGCGGCCTCGGCCAGAGTCAATCCACGAGTCAGCCCCACGGCCACCGCCGCCAGCGCGTTGAACACGTTGTGCTCGCCCACTAGCGGCAAGCGCACCGGCACACTCCCCGCAGCAGTAACGACATCAAATGTGGAGCCCTCGGTGCCCAGAGATTGAACGTTCCCGGCCCGCACGTCCGCGGTCGCCTTCGTTCCGTACATGATGACCTTACCCTTAAAATCACGCCCGAATTGCGACACGTACTCGTCGTCGGTGTTCAGCACGGCGGTTCCGCTCGCGGGTAGCGACTCCACCAGTTCATACTTCGCGCGCGCGATGCCCGCGATCGAATCGAAGAACTCCAGGTGCACCGGCGCAACGTTGGTTACCACGCCGATCTCCGGCTGTGCGATTTTCGCCAGCGCGCGAATCTCGCCTGCATGCGACATTCCCAGCTCAATGACGGCGACGTCGTGCTCTGGCTGGAGCTTCAACAGCATCAAAGGGAGGCCGAAATGATTGTTGAAATTGCCTTCGGACTTGAGCACGTGAAACCGCGAACCGAGCACGTGCGCGATCGCCTCTTTTGTGGTCGTCTTTCCCGTCGAGCCGGTGACGCCCACCAGCGGCTTGCCCCACAGCTTACGCACCGCAGTGGCAAGTGTCTGCAAAGCGGCCAGAGTGTCGTCGACGACGAGCAGCCGATCCGTCCACGAGTAGCGGTGCCACTGATCCTGACGGACGACGGCAGCCACCGCGCCTTTTTCCAGCGCGTCGCTGACAAAATCGTGACCGTCGAAGCGCTCGCCTTTGACCGCAAAAAAGAGCTCGCCCGCTTCAATTGTGCGCGAGTCGATCGAGTAGCCACGGGCCTCTCCGTCGCGATAGAAATCTTCCGCGGCGGCAATAAACTCGCCGATCTTCGCCAGTGGCAGCTTCATCGTTGACTTCCCACGGCGGGAGTCGCTCCGCATTCGAATCCAGCCGCGCGCAGCACTTCCCGCGCTACCTCGACATCATCAAAAGGAAGAGAACTTTCCCGCGTCACCTGCACCTTCTCATGTCCTTTGCCGGCAAGCAGCACGATATCGCCCGGCCGCGCTTCGCTGATGGCCAGCGCAATCGCCTTCCGCCGGTCGGCCTCCACACGGTATTTCACGCCTGACTTCTGCACTCCTACCAGCGCGTCATTGATGATGGCCACTGGGTCCTCGCTACGCGGGTTGTCGGAGGTGAGCACCACAAAATCGCTGCCGCGTCCCGCGGCCTCGCCCATCAGCGGACGCTTGGCGCGATCGCGATCGCCCCCACAGCCAAAAACGGTGAGCACTCTTCCGGCCAGGCCACCGCGCGAGACGAATTCCCGCGCCAGCGCCGTGAGATTGCGCAGAGCGTCGTCGGTGTGAGCGTAGTCCACCACCACCGTGAATGGCTGGCCGCAGTCTACGCGCTGAAATCGCCCCGGCACATGGGAAAGAGACTCCACGCCGCGCGCGATCGCTCGCGATTCGCACCCGCGCGCGTAGCACGCCGCCGCCGCCGCCAGGATGTTGTACACATTCACTCGCCCGATCAGAGGAGAGAAAACCGCGATCTTCTCCGTCGGCGTGGTCAAATCGAAACGCGTGCCGCGCGGACTGATATCCACGCTCTCGGCGCGAAAATCGCCCCTCTGCCATCCGTAGGTCAGGACTGCGGAGCTTCGTTTGCGGCTGAACTCCGTCAGTCCTGCGCCGTATTCATCATCGAGATTCGTCACCACAACGCGCGGCGGGTCGGTGCCGCATCCTTCGAAGAGAACGCGCTTGGCGGCGAAGTACTCCTCCATCGTGTAGTGATAGTCGAGGTGGTCGCGGGTGAGATTAGTGAACACAGCTACATCAAACGGAACTCCGTAGACGCGCTGTTGCGCCAGGGCGTGCGAGGAGACTTCCATCACCGCCTCGGTCGCGCCCTGTCCGAGCGCCTCGCTGAACAGTCGCGCCAGTTCGAGCGCTTCCGGAGTGGTGTGCGGCGCCGGATACACGCGCCCCGCAACGTGGTATTCGATGGTGCCGATCAGCGCCGTCTTGCGCCCAGCCGCCCCCAAGATCGACTCCACCAGAAAAGCCGTCGTGCTCTTCCCGTTGGTGCCGGTAATGCCCGTAATTGCAATCCGCTCGGCTGGGCGTTTGTGGAAATTTTCGCTTATCCGCGCCAGCGCCCGACGGCCATGCGGTACCACCGCCCAGGCCACGCTGTCGCGCGGAGCCTCGCTGGAAGAATCGGTGACCACGGCCACCGCTCCCGCGCGGATTGCCGCGTCGATGAAGCGATTGCCGTCCGAGCTTTCTCCGCGCATCGCCACGAACAGGCTGCCCGGCTTCACCCGGCGCGAGTCATATTCCACACCACTGACGTCCGGGTTCCCGCTTATAGCAAGAACCTCCGCGCCATCCAGCAGATGTTGGAAGGTCATTGCTCAAAATTATAGGGCACAAAGAAGCAGTGGTTAGCGGTTAGTGGCTCGTACAAGTGGCTAGCAGTCAGTTCCAGTGGTGGTCATCGGAATTTCCTTACTGGAGACCGCGGGCAAAGGCCGTCGTCATTACTGGAGAATAACGACTAACCACTGATCCCCTTGCCACTGGTGATTACCTCCGTTACGTTCCGTCAACCCAGCGGACAGGCTAGATTGAATTCATGAGCACCGGAACTGGGCCTGCCAAGTATCGCTGCGCACAATGCGAGAAGACGGAAAACGAGTGCGAATGCGAAAAGTACTGCTGCCTCTGCCAGTCGGTCATTGACATTCGCATCTGCGCCGACGGGCTCATGTATTGTGCTCCGTGCCGCGAAGCCTGCGACTATAAGACTTCCGATTAGCTGAAAGCTGTCGCGCAGGTTTCAAGGTTTCAAAGTCACCCGCATCCTCTCCCGGTAACTTAGTGAGATCAGCCTTACTCCAGCCCTCAAACCTTTCCGTTTTTGAAACTTGCAACTCCTAGCGCTGCAATTGCCCCGCTCAGGCTTTCTCCAATTGACGAATCGGCTGTGACGTGCTTCCTTGCAACATCCCCGCTTTTGAGGCAGAATGTACGCCTTTGTTTTATGCTGGTAATTGTTGTCTGGGAGACCTTATGGCTACAACCATGCACGTCAGCGATGTCGCCGAGTTGCTGACCGAAGGCAGGACTCATTTCAATCTTTCCCCTGCGCCGCTGGTGGAGCGCGCCATCCGGCGCAATGAAGCCACGATGGCTTCCAACGGCGCCATCAACGCGTTTACCAATCGCACCGGCCGCTCCCCGAAAGATAAATTCGTAGTGAAAGACGAGACCACGGCCGACCTCGTGAACTGGGGTTCAGTGAACGCACCCTTCGCACCGGAAAAATTCGATGCGCTCTATGCGCGCGTCATGGAGTATCTCCGCGGCCGTGAGCTTTTTGTGCAGGACCTATTCTGTGGCGCCGATCCCGCCTATCGACTCCCTGTTCGCATCGTCAATGAGTACGCATGGCACAACCTGTTCGTGCACCAACTGTTTATCCGGCCCACTGTTCAAGAACTCAAGACGCATCGCCCCGAATTCACCGTGATCGGCGCGCCCGGGTTCAGGGCCGATCCCAAGCGCGACGGTGTGAATTCCGAAGTGTTCGTCGTGCTGAACTTCACGCGGCGCACGGTGCTGGTCGGAGGCTCGGAGTATGCGGGCGAGATGAAAAAGTCCATCTTCAGCGTGATGAACTTCCTGCTGCCGCCACGCAATGTCTTCCCCATGCACTGCTCGGCCAACGTAGGACGCAATGGCGTCAGCGCGCTGTTCTTTGGGCTTTCCGGCACAGGCAAGACGACTCTGTCGGCCGATCCCTCGCGCAATCTCATCGGCGACGACGAGCATGGCTGGAGCGCCGACGGTATCTTCAATTTCGAGGGCGGATGCTACGCCAAGTGCATCAAGCTGTCGAAGAAGAATGAGCCGCAAATCTGGAATGCGATCCGTTTCGGCTGCGTGCTCGAAAATGTCATCCTCGATCCTCAGACCCACGTCCCCGACTACAACGACGACTCGAAGACTGAGAATTCTCGTGCCGCGTATCCCGTCGATTTCATCGACAACGCCGTCATCCCCGCCGTTGCCGGACATCCCAAGAACGTGGTGTTCCTCACTGCCGACGCGTTCGGCGTCCTGCCGCCGATTTCGCGGCTCACGCCCGAGCAGGCCATGTATCACTTCCTGTCGGGCTACACTGCGAAAGTTGCCGGAACCGAAGCCGGCCTGAAAGAGCCGACAGCCACATTTTCAACCTGTTTTGGATCGCCTTTTCTGCCCCTGCCGCCGAAGGTTTACGCCGAGATGCTCGGCCGCCGTCTGCGGGAGCACAACGCGCAATGCTGGCTGGTGAACACGGGCTGGCAGGGTGGGGCCTATGGCGTCGGCAAGCGCATGGCGATTCCTTTCACCCGCGCCATGGTCGATGCGGCCGTGGAAAGTGAACTGATCAAGGGGGAATTCGAAATCGAACCCACGTTCGGCTTCGCCATTCCGAAGCGCTGCCACGGTGTTCCCCCGGAGGTGTTCAACCCGCGCAACGCCTGGGCCGACAAGGCCGCTTACGACAAAGCCGCTGAAGACCTGCGTAACCGCTTCGCCAAGAACTTCGAGAATTTCGATGCTCCCACCCAAGTCAGAGCGGCGGGACCGAAGGCACAGCGCTAGCGTGTGGAGCGGCGGACGCCCCTCGTCCGCCGAGACATGTGTTCACCTCAGGCCACTTCAAAGATCCCCTGACGGGGCGTCCGGGGGCTCCATCGCCTTCCGCCTACGGTGCAAGTGAAGTTCTCACGCCTTCTTGATCATGCGGCTCAGCCAGATCAGCACTACAGCGCCGATAATGGCGACGATGATGGTACCGATGAGACCACCGGCATGGACACCTAGGATGCCCAAAGGTTTCAAGGTGGCAAGGTGGCAAGGTTCAAAGACCCAAAGACCCGAGCCCAGTGGTCACCTTGTCACCTTGGCACCTTGCCACCTTGAAACTTTGCCACCTTGAAACCCTGCCGCGCTCTTGGTTAAATCACCGGCAGAGTCCATTTCATGTTCGCCCGCAAGGTTCGCGTCGAGTACGAGCAAGACGGCCGGCGGCATCCGTGCCCGCTCAAGTGGCTCGACAGCTTCTCCATGCGCAACTTTACCAACGCCACGGTGTTTGACGACACATTGCCGGTTTCTGACGGCCTGATGGAGATTGGGTCCAATGTGCCCCTCGACCAGCTCCGCGACGCGATGGAAGACTGGTTTCGCCGCAAGGGATACCTGGCCCACGGCTCGGACAACGAGTCGAAGTTGGTACTGGCGGAGATCCGATAGCCGTCTCACACTATCCACAATAGAAGTGGGATTCGGCATTTTCGCGGGTGGGAGTGCGTGTTTTCCCGACGCCGCAACTTCACCCCAAGCCGGGGCATCTTACTTTTCAAGGGATTGCATGAGCAGGCGAATTGGTGAGTGAGTTGCTTAAAGGATTCATACAACGGAGGCGATTGATGAGTTCTTCCCAGACCAGCACGAACCTGCGATTGGCAGTGCAAGGTCCGGGGAGCACTCTGCCTGAAAATTTTCAAAATACGCAGTTTTTGCGCTCCTGGTTTGAATATGATTCGTCGGAATACGGCTCGTTTGCATACGATTCGGAGGTGAGCAAGACTAGCCCGCGCGCGGGCACTGACTGGAACCTGATTTTCGGGATCCTGCTCGTCATCGGGATGAGTGTGGGATTCTGGGCCAGCGCAGCATGGCTGGTCGCGCGATTTTGGAAATAGCCGGTAAGCAAAAGCGGGGCTGTACGCAAACCAGCGCAGCCCCGTTCTCATTTCTTTTCACTTAATCTCTGCTATTTGTCGTAGTGCAGCAGCGACATCACGTCGTAGCTCTTCAGCTTCTCCCGCCCTTTCAGGAAATCCAGTTCCACCACGAATCCTAGGCCCGCGACCTTCCCCCCGAGCGACTCGGCCAGCTTAGCCGTCGCTTCCGCCGTGCCTCCAGTTGCGAGCAAGTCGTCGACAATCAGCACGCGGTCACCTTTGCGAATGGCATCCTTGTGGACCTCGAGCGTGTTCTTGCCGTATTCCAGCGCGTAGTCGTATTTCACGGTCTCGGCCGGCAGTTTTCCCGGCTTGCGCACAGGAACAAATCCTGCGTTCAGCCGATACGCCAGCGCCGGCGCGAAGATGAATCCGCGAGCTTCCATGCCCAGGACCAGGTCCACCTTCTGCGCGATGTAGTGCTCGGAGAGCTTGTCAATCAGCATTGCCAGCCCTGTTTTGTCCTTCAGCAGGGTGGTGATGTCATAGAACAGAATTCCCTTCTTCGGGAAATCTGGAACTTCGCGAATGAGTTTCTTTAGGTAATCGGCTTCGGCAGCCGAAACCGGGGACGACGAACCTGGGTGCGACGAACCTGGGTGCGATGAATCTGGGCACGACGAGCTTGGGCCCATCACCACGCTCCTTCAATGCAAAATGAACTGAGTCCGGCAAGCGGACTGGCTTCGGAAACCTCGACCGCATCCACGCGAGCAGCGCGCGGGCCTTCCCGCAACCGGGAATGCAAGCCCAAAAGCTGGTCGCGCGTGCCCTGGGCCAGAACTTCGACGCTGCCGTCGTGATTGTTGCGCACCCATCCGGCAATGCCCAGAATGTGCGCCTCGCGCTCGACGAACCACCGGAAGCCGACGCCCTGGACACGACCACGAACCACGTATCGCTTGGCTTCAACGGCCTTTTCGGTGGAAGTCATGCTCAATGTACTTTGTCATCCTGAGCGGAGAATCAGCTTCGCAGAGCGAAGCTGATTTGCAGTCGAAGGATCCCTTTCACTTTCGAAACTGCCAGGGAACTCAATAGGAGCTTCTACCACGAATCGATAAGAGAAGGCCTTGGATTGCCGCTGCCGATTGTACACGGGGTAGGGATCCTTCGACTCCGCCAACGCCGCTTTTGCGGCGTTTTGGCTACGCTCAGGATGACACGAGCTCTACGCCCGCGACAGATACGCCCCTTCCGACGTATCGACCTTGATCTTCTCGCCCTCGTTGATGAACGGCGGGACCTGCACCACGAGCCCTGTCTCAGTCTTTGCCGGCTTGGTCACGCTCGAAGCCGTTGCACTCTTCAACCCCGGCTCGGTCTCGACCACCGTGAGTTCGACCGTCTGCGGCAGTTCGATCCCGACCGCCTTGCCGTCAAAGAATTCTACCTTGATCTGGAGGTTAGGGATCAGGTAGTCGACGGCATCGCCCAGAGTGTCCTTGGTCAGGTGCGTCTGCTCGTAGTTCGACGTATCCATGAAGTAGTAGCTGTCGCCGTCATTGTAGAGATACTCCATCTCGACTTCGTCGACATTGATCTTCTCGATGGGGTCGGGCGAGCGGAAGCGGTGCTCGAACATGGCGCCGGTGCGCAGGTTGCGCAACTTGGCCTGAATAAACGCGCGCAGGTTGCCGGGTGTACGATGTTCGACGGAAAAAACGCTGTGCAGATCATTGTTGTGCTTGATGATCATGCCGGGGCGAAGCTGTGTGGCTGGAATTGACATGCGTGAATGACTCTCCTGTGCGAGGGCAGTTGGCGGAGCCGGCGGAAGAGCCTGCCCTGAGCGAGTGAAGCGAGCCGAAGGGCGGGCAAGCCACAGATTCCGGCGCCCGCTTACTCTGCGGCGACGGTTAAAGCGTTATTTTACACTGCCATGCGCAGAGAAGGAAACGGGCTCACGCCGTCGAGGCCAATTCTCGATGCACGAGATCACTGCGGTGGGGCTACAATTCTCTTCTGGGCCCGCGCTCCGGTGAATCTTGATGCCGGACAATGACAGCGCGGGAGACGAGGAGTTCATCATGCGTATCGGCAAGTATGAATCATCCGAAGGCGGCAGCGTCGGCACGGCCGTCACATTTCTGCTGATCGGTCTGGGTGCAGGAGCTCTGGTCGGGCTGCTGTTGGCGCCCAAGAGCGGCAAAGCGCTGCGCCGCGATCTGCAGCATGGCTACGAAGACGCCCGCGACAAACTCGGTGGCTGGGCCGACGAAGCCGCTGAAAAGGTAAAGGACCGTGTCCGCGAGGCCGGCGAAAGCGTGCGCGACGCGGCCAGCCGCGGCGTCGAGATGGCCTCCGATCTCGGGGAAGAGCTTCGCGACACCGCTCGTGACAAAGTCGAGCCGCTGCGCCGCGCCATCAATCGCGGCTAGCTTCCGGCATGGCAGCGGCGACACTGCTGAGCAGCCACCCGCTCAGCGAAATATCGACAAGATGCGGTGAAAGAAGCCGTGATGCTCGGCTTCCTTCTTCGGGGGCGGTAATTGAATGGTCGCATCCAGGTGAACCTGCCGCTGCGGCGAATCCTCTAAGGGCACGTCCCCGGTGATGACCGGCGGAGGCGGCACGCGGTTTGCGGCCATTTCGCTGGCATTAAACACGAAGGGCGTTTCGACTTTGACATGAATGTCGTTCGGCCCGGACGGCGGCAAAGGCGCCGTCTCCGGCCCGTTTGACAGCGTAGTTCCCCCTGTTGCAGTTGTCCCCGTTGCGTCGGCCGCCGGCGCTCCTGCCGGGGATGATCCAGCCGTCGAACTCCCTCCCAGCCGCGCATTCGCGGGCATGGCCGAGGCCGGCAAGGGCGTGGAAGGCGTCTCGGTGCGCAGAACGGCCGGAGGCGGCGGACATCCGCAATCGAGAGGAATGTCGGAGTCGACTTTATCGATTCGTCCCGAATGGAACACCGCCTGCTCGTTCGGCTTTACCTGGTAAATGCGATCGCCCAGGAGTTCCGAGACGATGGCCGAGGAAGTGTTGCCGGTCATCGCGCGCACGCACGTATCGCCCTGCGAATTGACGCTGATGGCATAGTGGAAATGTCCCGGCCCGGCGAACATGATGCGGAAATCGGGAGTGAGCACCGAGTCGGCGGACGACCGGAGCGAATAATGCGTTTCCAGCCCGCCCGTGCTGATCCCCAGCATCAGGTCGCGGCGGTTGCGCGACTGCGTTACGGTGACGCTCGTGCCAGGGCACACCCGGATTTCTCCGCCGCGAGTTAAATGCAAAACCTCCGTATCGGAACCCGCGGTTATAGCCGAGTTGGCGCCCAACCGCGTGCCGGCGAAAACTGTGGTTCCCGCACCGCTGGTCACGGGCACAACTGCCGGGGTGACACCGAACGCACCGCCCTCCGCCGTCGGAGGCTCCGCGGGCGGGGTTTTGCTGGCATTCGTGTCTTCGGGTGGCTTCAGCCGAACCATCAGGCGATTGCCGGCGCCGTCCCAGCTGTAGCTGTAGGGCGCGAGCAGATCGAGCACCACACGCGTGACTGGAGGGTTCTGCTGATACTGATCCACGCGAATGGCGACGATATTTTCCTTCTGGATCTCGATCCGCTTCAGGGTGAGGCCCAGGCGTGAGTTAGGCAGATCAACGACCAGCCGTGGCGGTGAATTGAGGACCTGCACTTCCGGAATCACTGGCCCGCCCTTAGAAATAATTTCCACAGCGGGAACGCCGTGCTCATGGACGAGGCGAATCCCCGTGATGCGAGGCGGAGGCCCAAAGGTCTGGGCAACGGCTGGGAGCACGGCCGCGATCAGAATCAGGCAGACAGAATTGATTGCACGCCGCCGCAAGGCATCCCCTTTTCAGTTCTTGATTGGAAACATATCAGGGGTCGGGGGTCAGAGGCTAGGGGTGATACGGGCGGATGTGGCGAGGTGACAATGTGCCAAGGTTTCAAAGTTTCAAGGTCTCAAAGTCGCACTATCATGGAGCCGCATAGCGCTGGTGTTATCGAGCTGCCTTGAAACCCCGCTACTTTGAAACTTAGCTTCTTCACGCTTCCGGCAGGAACTCGTATTCTTCAATCACAGCGGCGACTGCAAGTTTGCCGTCGGCGCGGCCTTCCTCGACCCGCACGACGTGTCCCTTGCACTGCACGCGGATGGCTTCGGTGAGGGTAATCTCGGGCGGCAGCGTGAGGGTGAAGCCGATCTGCGATCCTTGCGCCACGGCCGATTCCAGATAGAAACAGATACCACGCGCGCTCACGTCGCGAATCTGGGCTACTTCGCTGTGAGTGCTGCTATTCTCTCCGCTTTCAACCTTAACGGGCACATGCAGGGCGAACCTTCTTGAAGCTCGCTTCTCCGCCTGGGGCTCAGGCATGGTTCCTCCGAAGTGGCGTGTAGTGGCGCTCAAACAACAAACTACCAATGAGGATGCCCTTTGCCCGTCGCTCGGGTCAATACCACGGTTGGGTCAGAGCGTAGCCCGTTTTGGCGGCAGAGTCGGAAGTTAGTGTGGGGAAGGGGGGGAAGGGGGAAGCAGTGGTTAGTGGCCAGGGGCCAACGGTCAGTAGAGCCTGCACCCTCCGCGTTTTTACTGACCACTGACAACTGATCAATGACCACTCGTGTAAGCTCAGAGGTGCAGCGGACGGCACACAAATGATCTTCGTCCTCGACAACTACGATTCCTTTACCTACAACCTGGTTCAGTACATTGGCGAACTGGGAGCGGAGGTCGTCGTCCGCCGCAACGATCAGGTCACGGCGGAAGAAGTTGAAGCGCTGCAACCGGAGCGAATCGTCATCTCGCCAGGACCCTGCACACCGCACGAAGCCGGCATCAGCATCGAACTGATCCGCCAGTTCGCCGGGAGAGTGCCGGTGCTGGGTGTTTGCCTGGGGCATCAGGCCATCGGCGAGGCTTTTGGCGGACGCGTGGTGCGTGCCCCGCATCTGATGCACGGCAAGACCAGCGCGGTCGTTCACGACAACAAGACGATTTTTCAAGGCCTCCCCATGCCCATGACGGCGACGCGCTATCACTCGCTGATCGTCGAAGAAAAAGACCTGCCAGCGGAACTGGAAGTCAGCGCCTGGGCCACCGAGAAAGACGGCACCCGCACCATCATGGGCCTGCGCCACAGGCAGTACGCGGTCGAAGGCGTGCAGTTCCATCCCGAGAGCGTGTTGACAGATGCGGGGAAGAAATTAATCGAGAACTTCTTGAAGCAGTGATCCCTATTCCCTGCCTCTCGCCATTTCCACCGCCCTTAGCAGCGCCTGCGCTTTATTGATGCATTCCTGAAATTCGCGCGCGGGATCGGAGTCTGCCACAATTCCGGCACCGGCCTGCAGATAGGCTTTCTTGCCCTGCATCAGCATGGTGCGGATACCGATGCAGGAATCCAGATTCCCCGCGAAGTCGGCATAGAGCACCGACCCGCCGTAGATGCCCCGCCGCGTCGGTTCCAGTTCTTCGATAATCTGCATGGCCCGCACCTTCGGGGCGCCACTGAGAGTTCCCGCGGGGAAGCAGGCAGCAAACGCGTCAAGTGCATCGAGATCCTTGCGCAGCGTGCCTTCCAGCGCCGAAACCAGATGCATCACGTGCGAGTAGCGCTCCACGTACATCAGGTCTTTCACCTTGACCGAGCCGTACTCGCTGACGCGCCCCAGATCGTTGCGTCCGAGATCGACCAGCATGACGTGCTCGGCGCGCTCTTTTTCGTCATTGCGCATTTGCTGTTCCAGGCGCGTGTCCTCCGCTTCGTTGCGCCCGCGGGGGTGCGTGCCCGCGATCGGCCGATATTCCAGCTTGCGTCCCGTTACCCGCACCAGCATCTCCGGCGACGAGCCGAGAACGTGCGTGCCTCCCATGTGCAAGAAATACAGATAGGGCGAAGGATTCACCTGCCGCAGCGCCCGATACAGATCGAACGGCGCGACGCCCGGAATAAAGTCGAGCCGCTGTGAAAGCACGACCTGAAAAATGTCTCCGGCGGCGATGTACTCCTTGCAGCGCTCAACGCTGCGCATAAAATCCGAGCGTTTCGTACGGGCCTGAATCTTCAAAGCTCCAGTCTTCCCCTTCGCCGACTTGCGCCACACCGCCGGACTCAATCCGCGCGCCAGTTTGCGCTCAATCGCGGCAATGTCGCGCAGGGCGCGATCGTAGGCCCGGCGCGGGCTCTCGCGGGAAACGTCAGCGGCGGCCACAATGTGAATCTGATGCCGCAGGTGATCGAAGGCCAACAGGCGGTCGAAGAACATCAGCTGGGCATCAGGCAGATGCAAGTCGTCTTTTGCGCGATTGCCGATTTTTTCCAGTTGCCGTACCACGTCATACGCGAAATATCCCACCGCACCCGCGGTAAACGGCGGAAGCCCCGGCCCGCTCGCCGGACGATGCTCGCGCAGCAACCGCTTCACTACATCGAACACATTCTCCTGCAGGATTTCCCGTCGGCCGCCATGCTCAATCTCCACTCTGCCGTTCTGCGCTTTCAGCCGCATGTAGGGCCGTGCGCCGAGAAACGTGTAGCGCCCAATCTGCTCGCCGCGCTCGACGGACTCCAACAGAAACGCATGAGACTCTTTGTCCGCAATCGCCAGAAATGCGGAAACCGGCGTCAGCAGATCGGCGCTCACCGACTTCACTACGGGCACGAGCGTGGCGTTGCGAGCCAGGCGGGAGAATTCTTTGAAATCGGGCTGCAGCATTTTTGCCCCGCGGAGGCGGGTTTTTCATTATAGGCGAGGCTGATACCGGTGGCCCGTCGGTGAGAGCGTTGTCGGCCAACCAGGCGACCGTCACGCCTCGCTGCGCTCGGCGGGGCGGACGAATGCGTCCGCCCCTACATTGCTCGCGCTAACGCCGTCTTTGCCACAGTCCACAGGTCGTCGCAACCGATGTCAAAGCATGTGAGGGCAAAAGGCGATGGAGGGTTTACTTCCCTGCATCACGGATGAGCACCACGTCAGACTCGCTGTGGCCGCGAATGATGGCGAGTTGCTTACCGTCAGGCGAGTAGTCGAAATCGCGAATGCGTTCCAACTTGAAGTCGGTGAGCTGTTTTCCCGGCGAGC